>NZ_QWKI01000126.1 GCF_009911645.1 Pseudoflavonifractor sp. 60 | reverse complement strand
CCCCCCCCCAGGAGCAGTCGTGTCAAAGCGGCGGGAAACCGGTTGACGCCGCTCCAACTCAGCCCCCACAGCACCAGAATCAGCGTCAGCGGGACCATCACAATCATGCCCGGCGCCTCCTCCGCGGTCATCGTCCCCTCCCAGAGGACAAGCACCATGCCCAGGAGAAAGCCCAGTCCGGTAATCAAAATCCATATGCCGGGGAGTATCAGAAGTTTGCCCAACAAAGTCCTTCTTCTGCTCTTCCCCAGCACTTTTCCGTATTCCAAAACCAGCCGCCAGGTAAAATAGCCCTCCTGGTCCACAGAAAACAGCATTTTGTCACCTCCCGGCCTTTGAAATTGAGAATTTACGGCGGCAGCCGCCCAGCCCCTTCCTGCAAATGGGTCTCTCCTGTGCGCACACCGGGGCGGGGGATGGGCCCTGCGGAGCAGGGCCTACAAGCGGCGCCGCCGCTTGCCCCCTTTGGCAAAGGGGGTGGAAAGATTATCATATGAAGTGCAACACAAGAAAAAAGGGAGGACAACA
>NZ_QWKI01000125.1 GCF_009911645.1 Pseudoflavonifractor sp. 60 | reverse complement strand
TGTTGCTTTTTTCTCCTTCCTCTATGTCCACAAATTTATTTCATTTTCCTATTGACTTTTCCTTTGCAGACTTTTCCCCACGGGAGGCGTCCTCGGGCTGGGTCGGCTCCTCCGGTGCGGGCGCGGGAGGGGGCGGGGCCTCCTCTTTCGCCGGGGCGGGCTGACTGGCCGTCTTGCCCTGCCTGGGAGTTTTGGCCGCCTTGCCAGCGCCGCCCCCGCCGGGGGCCTGCTTCTCCGCCTTGGGCGGGCGGCCCTTGCGTTTGGGTTTCTCACCCTGGGCCGGGGCTTCCTTGTTCTTGGGACGGCGGCCACGGCGTGGAGTCTCCGGCTGCTCCTGGGGCTTCTCCCAATCCTGCCCGCCCTCCTTGGCGGAGTCCGTCTGCTCCTGCCCGGCCCCCGCCCGGACCGACGACAGGTCGATCACCTTGTTCTCCGGAGACGGGGGACCCTCCATGCCGGGGATCACCCCCTGGGCCTCCGGCTCCGGGGTGGGCGGGTCCGGGATCGTCACGCCGGGAAGTTCGGAGGCGTCCGGGATCGCCTCACCCATTTCAAAAAGGGCGGCCCGCCCCTCATGCTCCAAAATGAGCTGTTCCTCCACGGTCAGCACCTCCGGCCCCGGTGGGGTGGGGACATTTGGCGTTTCCGGCGCGGGAGGCTCCGGCCTCTGCTCCTCCGGGGCTGGGGTCGTTTTCTTTTCTTCTGCCATTCGCTTGACCTCCTTACTTTTTCAAATGCGAACGGGGCCAAAACCTTAGTTTGGCCCCGCCCCTTGATACCTTTTCCTCCTTTCCCTGTCACGCAAAAACGCCGCCCTTTTTACAGCCGGGCGGCGTTTTCGGTAAGGTTGACAGTCCATTTTGTTGTTGTTTATATTGTTTCCCTTTGTCAAGCGTTGCAAGCAACTTAGGATTAAATGGCTACTTCAATAAAAGTATAGCATATTTTAAAGGAAAAGCAACTATTTTGTTGTAATTGATTGAAAACTCTCGAATAAGGTACTGCCGCAATCTGGTAATATCAACCTCGTATACCTTTGGTTGAAATTGGCCATTAGTTGCACATAAGAGTGCAACCAAATCGCTATTTTTATTATATTTTTATATTTTGTTTCTCAAAACCACAATTATACGATTTAGAAAAAATTACAATAATCCGAGTTATTCTGTTGAAAAACCAGTATTTGCACTGGCTGTGAAGAGTAACTCGGATTATTATTACTGCTCAGATTATATTCGTAATCCGAGTTCTCGGATTAGGAATAGTTGTGGATATCCTCCGGTGCAATGTATTTCAAATAGACGTTGTAGACCCTGGTGCTCCACTCCATGTAATGGGCCATCCGGGGCGGGGCCACGATATAATCCACCGCCAGGCTGGGATCGGCTTTCAACCTGGTATCGTCAGAGGAAGGACCGGTAAACTGCCGCCCCGGCGCGCACCGCAGCCTTCGGGCGTTGACTTCCTCTACCCTCTGCACGACCTCAAATAATCTGGCGCGGCCATAAATGCCATAGGCTTTCAGAGAGGGGGTAACCGCCAGACAGATGGTCTTTTCCGTTCGGCTCAGGTCGGCCACCACCAGGTTGGTGGTCAGAGGGTCAAGGCCGCGCTCGACACACTCTACCGAAGCGTAAAAGCTGCGCAGGTCGATGGCAATGTAGGTGCGTTCTGCCATAGTGGCCTATCCCCTCTCTAAAACATTTGTTCTTTTATTATAGCATATCCTAATTCAGAGCGACAAGTCAGAAATGCGAAAAATATGTACAAGGAGCATATCAAAATGGATATCCGAAGTGACAGACAAAAGGGTAGGACGGAAGTACCACATGGATCCCCAGACGGCAAAGTGGTATGCGGAGTCGCCGCAGAAGCCGGAGTACATGTTAAGCGAACCCAAGCCCTCGAAGATAGACCTAAGCAGATCGCGGACAAGCGACAGGAGGAGGCACCGTATTCGGCGTTGCAGATCTCGGAGAAGTTGCGCTCTTTTTGGCGTTTTTTGGCATAATAAACGAGAGCAAACCCTATATTTCATCGCCTTCTAAAAAAACTCACAAAAGCTCTTGACAAATGGAGAAAAAGGGTTTACAATGACTGAAGCAGCTGGAGATGTGTTTGTTGTATCTCCTGCTGATTGAAAATTCTGCAAGGAAAGAGGTGGGCACAGATGCAACAGCGTTATGTCACCCAAGGAGCACTCTTCATTTGCAAGCGATTGGAGTATACTGTGCGTGTGTCTGCCCCCTGACGGAGTCAGAGTCCCAACATCTACACAGCTTCTTCTCCATCGTTTGCATGGCAGACGGTGGTATTTTTATACCCATTTTTAAGTAAACACCACGATTACAGAAAGGAGATGGCAGAAATGACGATGCCGAAACGGGAAATAAACAGCATTTGGGCCCGGGTCCGCGACGATGTGGACATTGACGATCTGATCTTTAATTACGACGCCTATCACACCAGTGAGGACGACACAGTCAGCGACTGCTGATCTGACAGAATACAGCTGAAAAAGGAATGATTTGCCGCCCCAGCCGGGGCGGCGTTTTGTATTGTGGGCAGGTGTTAAAAATGGAAGCTCCAGGGCGGTTCCCGAAGAAAGAGAGCCAACAGCCACACCGCCATAGCGGCACAGGGCCCTGCCGCCAACAGAGGGAACAGCGCCAGCGCCCTGTAACGCGAACGCTTCCAAATATTCCGCGCCAGAAGGAGCAGGAAGACGGCCCCTCCCGCCGCGCCGGCTATCATAACCAGAATGAGGAAATAACCCAGACCCATAATCCTCTCCCTTTCTCACAGATCGTCTCCGACTCGCCCAAAAAACTGCCTTATAAGCTCGATCTGCTCCTTGATATTTCCCTTGCGCAGACAGTCCGCCTCTTTCCGTCCGCCCAGCCCCAGCAGGGGCACAAAGCAGAAGCACTGGCCGAATTGCAGAGGCCCCCACCGCCTCACCGCCGCCTGGTACAGCTCCAGGTCAAAGAATCTTGCATCAAAGGCGCCGCTCTCCACATCCTCCCAGAAGAAGTCAAAGCCGGCGGCGACGCCCTGGAAGACGCCCTCCCTGTATTTGACCATGCGGATATACCGGCCCTTCTCCCAGGTAATCAGGTCGGCAAAGGCGGTGGCAAAGATGGGAATGGCCTCGCCGCCCAGGGCGTAGGTGTCCTGAAGCAGGTCCTGGTAGTCCTCCGGATTGACCACCTTCAAATAGCCGTCCAGCACCGTACCGAAGCCATATTTCTGCCAGACCGCCGTCAGCGCCGGAGGCAGCAGCGGCGAAAATCTGGCACACAGCGCCCCAGAGGCGGCGGATTCCTGTACAAAACCGTCAAACAGCATTGGTATATCCTCCTGAATCGGGAGAATCATTCCCGGCGGGAACAGACATCATTAAAATAAACAGTTTACTACAGAAGGTCAAATATTTCCACCCCTGGCGGTCAAAAAGGCCCTCCGCATTTTTGCACAAGAAAATACAGAAAAAAGGTCAGAATATTCCAAGGAAGGGGCTTGCTTTCTGAGAGGGATTATACTAAAATAATAGGCAAGCGACTAAAACGTCCGCCCCAAGGGGCAAATTTTCCCGGTTTGCTCCGGGGAGCAATTTGGAGGTCGAAACTATTATGAGCAAGAGCAAGACTAGAAAAGTAGGCTTTACCGAAACCGTCCTGCGCGACGCCAACCAGTCCCTCATCGCAACCCGCCTGCCCTACAGCAAGTTTGAGCCCATTCTGGAGACCATGGACAAGGCCGGCTACTACTCCGCCGAGGTGTGGGGCGGGGCCACCTTCGACGTGTGCCTGCGCTACCTGCAGGAGGACCCCTGGGAGCGGCTGCGGAAGATCCGCAAGAAGATGCCCAACACCAAGCTCCAGATGCTGCTGCGCGGCCAGAACATCCTGGGCTATAAGCACTATCCCGACGACGTGGTGCGCAAGTTTGTGGAGTACTCCATCAAGAACGGCATCGACATTATCCGCATTTTCGACGCCCTGAACGACGCCCGCAACCTGGAGGTGGCCATTGACGAGACCGTCAAGCGGGGCGGCCATGCCTCCGGCACCATCTGCTTTACCACCAGCCCGGTCCACACCCTGGAGAAGAACGTCCAGATGGTGAAGGACCTGAAGAGCATGGGCGTCAAGTCCATCTGCATCAAGGACATGGCCGGCATTATGGGCCCCAAGGAGTCCTATGACTTGGTGTCCGCCATCAAGGACGCCGTGCCTGAGCTGCCCCTGGTCATCCACACCCACTGCACTACCGGTCTGGCCTTTATGACCTGTCTGAAGGGCGTGGAGGCGGGCGCCGACGTGATCGACACCGCCATCTCCCCCATGTCCGGCGGCACCGCCCAGCCCGCCACCGAGACCCTGGCCTATGCCCTGCGCTCCCTGGGCTACCAGGTGGACCTGGACGACAAGGTGCTCATCAAAATGGCCGACTTCTTCAAGGGCGTCCGGGCCGACTTCATCAAGGACGGGACCCTGGATCCCATCTCCATGGCCACCGACACCCAGTGCCTCAACTATCAGATCCCCGGCGGTATGCTGTCCAACCTGATCTCCCAGCTGAAGATGATGAACGCCATCGACAAGCTGGACCAGGCCCTGGCCGAGACCCCCAAGGTCCGCGCCGACCTGGGCTATCCCCCGCTGGTCACCCCCACCAGCCAGATGGTGGGCTCTCAGGCGGTGCAGAATGTGCTGGCCGGCGAGCGCTACAAGGTGGTGGGCAAGGAGATCAAGGCCTACTGCCGCGGCGAGTATGGCCGCACCCCCGCCCCCATCGACCCCGCCATTCAGAAGAAGATCCTGGGCGACACTCCCGTGGTAAAGGGCCGCTTCGCCGACTCTCTGGAGCCCGAGTTCGAGAAGACCAAGAAGGAGCTGGGCGCTACCGCCAAGTGTGACGAGGACGTGCTGAGCTACATCGCCTTCCCCCAGGTGGCTATGGCCTTCTTCAAGGACCGGGAGGCCGGCTTCCCCAAGAAGGCAGACCCCGCCAAGAAGGCCAGCGCCCCCGCCGCCCCCAGGCAGGAGGACCTGCCCCCCATGCCCGCCTGGCAGGGCCACGTGTACTACGCCAATGTGCCCGCCTCCGCCGCCAACGGCATGACTTCCCGGCCCATTCAGCCCTTTGCCGCCAGCTATCAGCCCCCCCACCTGGTGATGGGCGCCCGGGACAACTGCCCCGGCACTTACACCATTACCATTGACGGCAAGGCTTACGCTGTCTCTGTGGCCGCTGCGGATGGTTCTGCGCCCACTGTTGCGGCTCCGGTCGCTGCCGCCGCCCCTGTGGCCGCGCCTGCTCCGGCTCCTGCCCCCGCCGCCGCTCCGGCTCTGGCCCCTGCACCTGCCGCAGCACCTGCACCCGCTGCCCCCGCCGCCGGCGAGACCCCTGTCCCCAGCCCCATGCCCGGCAACGTGTTTAAGGTGGAGTGCAAGCCCGGTCAGGCTGTGAAGGCCGGCGATGTGCTGGTGGTCCTGGAGGCCATGAAGATGGAAATTGAAGTGACCGCCCCCGTGGACGGCACCGTCAAGTCTGTCTCCGCCGCCGTGGGTACCGCTGTCAATACTGACGACCTGCTGGTGACCCTGGGCTGACCTGAATCCCCAATCCCATAAACTATACAGCTCCCTGGCGAAAGCCGGGGAGCTGTTCTGTGTAAAGAAAGTACAAAACCCATGCAGCAGGGCATCAGGCGCAGCAAAATGGAGAGATTCAGATTAGCGGGCGGCCATATGGGGCCACTCCTACAAAAATAAAGAAATCCACCCACAAAGGGCCTTCGTTACCGGGCGGCGGACTGCCAGTGCCCCAAAGACTTCCAGAGCGAGGGGAACGTTCTTTTTCGCTTCCCTTTTCTTACAAGAAAAAGGAAGGCCCGCCCGGCGAGGGCAAACAGCGGTCAGCCGCTACCCGCCAGGACTGTCAAAGAGGGAGAGCTGTTCCGGCGCGGGGCCGGCCAGGGCGGGGGCCTCCAGGGAGATCAGGTGACGCAGTAGGCCATCCTCACTGACCCGCAGGCCCTGCATCATCCGGCCGGAGCAGGTAAGAAAATACTGGGCCCGTTTCAACACAACCCCCAGCCGTTTCAGCCCCTCGAAATTCAGCGGTCCCACCCGCCGTGCGGTCAAAATCCGCTTGGCGGAGCGGACCCCCAGCCCCGGGACCCGGAGCAGCGCCTCATAGTCCGCCTTGTTCACCTCCACCGGGAAGAACTCCAGGTGGCGCAGGGCCCAGCAGCATTTGGGGTCCATCCGGGGGTCCAGGTCGGGCTGCTCCTCGTCCAATATCTCCTCCGCCCGGAAGTGGTAATAGCGCAGCAGCCAATCCGCCTGATACAGCCGGTGCTCCCGCAGCAGGGGCGGCTGAAAATTCTCCGGCACGGGAAGCAGAGGACTGGAGGACACAGGCATATAGGCGGAGTAAAAGACCCGCTTCAACTGGTAGCGGTCGTACAGTGCCTGAGTCAGGGCGAGGATGTGCCGGTCGCTCTCCGGCGTGGCCCCCACAATCATCTGGGTTGACTGCCCCGCCGGTGCGAAGCGGGGGGCGTGGCGGCAGGTGGCCAGCTCCTGCTTTGAGGCGTCAATGCCGTCCCGGATCTGCCTCATAGGGGCCAGAATCGCCTCCCGCTTCTTGTCAGGCGCCAGCAGAGCCAGGCTGGGAGAGGAGGGCAGCTCAATGTTCACGCTCAGCCGGTCGGCCAGCAGGCCCAGGCGCCGGGTCAGGATCGGGTCAGCCCCTGGAATGGCCTTGGCGTGGATGTAGCCGCCGAATCGGTACTCTCTGCGCAGCAGCTGGAGGGTACGGATCATCAGCTCGGTGGTATGGTCCGGATTTTGAATGACAGCGGAGGAGAGAAACAGCCCCTCAATGTAGTTGCGGCGGTAGAAGCCCATGGTCAGCTCGCACAGCTCCCTGGGGGTAAAGGCCGCCCGGGGCACGTCGTTGGATTTGCGGTTGACGCAGTACTGGCAGTCGTAGACACAGACGTTGGTCATAAGCACTTTCAGCAGCGAAATGCACCGTCCGTCGGCGGAGAAGGAGTGGCAGCACCCCGCCATTGTGGTGTTCCCGATGGTCCCCGGCCTGCCGGAGCGGTCCAGTCCGCTGGAGGTGCAGGCCGCGTCATATTTGGCGGCATCAGCCAGGATATTCAGCTTGTCCAGCAGCTCCATGGTCGGGACCTCCTTGCAGAAAATATGTTCTATAGAACTTATGTACTACCATTATAACGTAAAAAATCCCCCTGTCAAGGGGGATTTTTCTTGGGCGGGGAATTATACGGTGGGGCTTGTCTTGAGTATGTCGATTATGGTATAATACGCCAAGCAAGAGGGGAACGGCTTGACCTCCGGATTCTGGAGGTGACGAGATGTCAGTATTAGAAGTGTTGACACTACTTAATCTGCTCGCCGTTGTGATTTTCGGCATTCTCAATCTAAAGAAATAACCGGCCCCCCGCAATAGGAAACCGGCATTTCTCCAGATTCTAAATCTTTGAGGAAGAGCTGTGTGACCTGTTGCAGCAGGTCGCCCCTCTTGTCCCTCATTATAGCAAAGGAGTTTGGTTTTGTCAATGGAGAAACGAGAGACATTTTCCTCCCGCCTGGGCTTCGTGCTCATCTCGGCGGGCTGCGCCATCGGCCTGGGCAACGTGTGGCGCTTCCCCTACATCACGGGGAAATACGGCGGAGCGGCCTTTGTGCTGCTGTACCTGCTGTTCCTGGTCATCCTGGGTCTGCCCGTTATGGTGATGGAGCTGGCGGTAGGCCGGGCCAGCCAGCGGAGCATTGCCCTGTCCTTCCAGCGGCTGGAGCCCAAGGGGAGCAAATGGCACTGGTACAGCTATGCCGGCTTTGCGGGCAACTATCTGCTGATGATGTTTTACACCGTCATCGCCGGGTGGCTGCTGTACTACTTTGTCAAAATGCTGCGGGGAGAGTTTACCGGCCTGGACGCCCAGGGGGTCGCGGCGGAGTTCAGCGACCTGCTGAGCCGTCCGGGAACCATGACCCTGTATATGGTGATCGTGGTCTGTGTCGGAATGCTGGTGTGCGTCCAGGGTCTGCGCAACGGCGTGGAGCGGGTGAACAAGGTGATGATGGTGTGCCTGCTGGCCCTGATGGTGGTGCTGGCCGCCAACTCCGTCCTGTTGGAGGGGGCCGGGGAGGGCCTGCGGTTCTACCTCCAGCCCAATTTCCACAATCTGGTTTACGACGCTGAGGGAAACTGGATCCTGGGCGAGGCGGTGTTTGCCGCCATGGGGCAAGCCTTCTTCACCCTGTCCCTGGGCATTGGAGCCATCTCCATTTTTGGCAGCTATATCGGCAAGGAGCACCGTCTGGCCGGGGAAGCTCTGCGCATCGGCGTGCTGGACACCTGCGTGGCCTTTGTGGCGGGACTGATTATCTTCCCCGCCTGCTCCGCCTTTGGGGTGTCCACCGGAGAGGGGCCCTCCCTGGTCTTTATGACCCTGCCCAACATCTTCAATCACATGGCACTGGGCCGGCTGTGGGGCGGAGCTTTCTTCCTGTTCCTGTCCTTCGCCGCCCTGTCCACGGTGATTGCCGTCTTTGAGAACATCATTTCGTTCACCATGGACCGGTGGGGACTCGACCGCAAACGGGCGGTCATTGTCAACTTTGTGGGCATACTGCTGCTGTCCATGCCCTGTGTGCTGGGGAGCAATCTGTGGTCCGGTTTCACCGTACTGGGGATGGACATATCCGGCATTGAGGATTTCCTGGTCTCCCAGAACATTCTGCCTCTGGGCTCTCTGCTCTATGTGCTGTTCTGCACCAGCAAGGGGGGCTGGGGCTGGGAGAACTTCCTGGCCGAGGCCAACGAGGGTCAGGGGCTGGTTTTCCCCAAGGGGGTCCGGTTCTATGTCAGCTATATCCTGCCCCTGATCGTCCTCTTCGTTTTTGTTATGGGCTACTGGAACCAGTTCGGCCCCAAGTGACAGCACAAATGGAACGCCCGCCCTCCAGCCGGAGGGCGGGCGCATTTCGTTCAGTTGGACAGGCGGCGCAGGGGACAGTCCGAAAGGGACACTCGGTCCACCAGAGCGTGGAGGCCGTTGTCCTCCAGATAGTCCTGCAAAATAGCCAGGGACTGAGCGGATTCCGGCCCAATAATAAGCTCTGCCACCAGGTCCTCTATGCCAACGCCGATCTCCTGGCACATGGCGGCCAGGTCCAGGGGGTAGTACTTTTTGATCCGCTCCTGGGTCACGTGGTAGCAGGCTTTAACCCCGAACTCCTCCTTCTCGAAGGGGGAAACTACCAGCCTGGTCTCGTACTCTGAGGAGAAGGAGGGGTGCTTGAAGGACACCGAGCAGGCCCAGGCGTCCCGCATAGCCTTCCGGACGGCGGGATTGCCGGCGGACAGACTTCCATCCTGACCGGCCAGTTCACAGAAGGTCTCCACCATGGGGTGGCCCGCCATATCGTCCTGGTAGAAGACGGTCTGAAGGGACAGAGCCCCCTTGGCAATTTTTTGTAAATACTCCCGCTGAAAGGCAATGCAGATGCCTCGCCCCCGGTTGCCGTACCGCTCCCACTGGGCGGCATCGTCCCGCTGGAAGGAGAAGCAAGCGGCAAAGGCGGAGTACTCCTTTTTCAGCTCCAGCTCAAACAGCTGCTGGACCGCCCGAGCCTGTCCTCTGCGTCCCTCCCCCTCCAGCCGCTCCACAATGGCGCTGGCCAGCCGCTTCATGAAGTGGCGCATCTCCGCTGAGTCGTTCATGCGCAGAACGTTGTTGACCCGCAGCTGGGCGCAGCGGAGAATGCCGTCCAGCGCCTGGAAATCGGTGTAGTGATACAAAATGCTTCCGCTGTACATATTTTCCTCCCCTATCCGCTCTGAACCGGCGGCCTCTGTTCTATTATAGCACAAACAAGGGGATTTGACATGATTTTTTTCAGCCCGCGTCTGCCATCACAACCCCTTTCAGATATTGGTCAAAGATCTGGTACTCCCCCTGGGACAGAGGGGTTGGACAGGACAGGACCACCAGCCGGTGTCCAGGACAGTTCGAATGGTAGGGGGGATGGACGTGGGGGAAGGGGTTGGTCTGGTAGCCCTGCCGCTGATAGAAGCCCTGCCGCCGCCGGGAAACCCCGTCCTCCGGCGGGTCGATCTCCAAAATGATGGACTTCCCCCGGCTGCGGAGCAGCTCCAGCGCGCGCCGTCCGTATGCCTGATTCCGCAGGTGGGGCTGGATACAGAAGTGTTCCACATAGATAAACTCCGCCGTCTCCCAACACAGCAGCAGTCCGACAAACAGCTCCTGGTCATAAATCAAATGGTATTGGTAGTCCGAACAGCCCATGATCCTCCGCTGGGAGTCCTCCTCCCGCTGCTCGTGGAGGGGAAAGCCGAGGGCATACAGCTCCCTGGCCTGGGGGTACATGGGGTGGTCCGGGGATGTTATACGGTCCAATCTCATCAGAATTCTCCTTTGCATTGGATTTGGACCTTAGCATACCACAGAGGCGGCGGCAGCGCAAGAGGGAGCGGTAAAAGCCGCGTCCGGGAGGGCGTCACCCCGAGGAGAGCATCGCTCCACCTGGTCCGCCGGAGGGCAAACGGAATTGGGTCCGTCGTTTTATCTAAAATCTCCCCAAAATGATTAGTGAGAATGACCGAGAAAAAGGGGGAGGGTTTGGAGCAAAACGATTGGACAAAACTTGCTCCTGTGGTATAATGTGAAAAGGATTTCAAGATACCGGGGAGAAGGGCTATGAACATTTCAGAAATCGCCAAGCTGGCAGGGGTGTCCCCCTCGGCCGTTTCGCGCTACTTAAACAACGGCTATCTGTCGGCGGAAAAGAAAGAGGCCATCCGCAGAGTGATTGAGGAGACCGGTTACCGTCCCCTGGTCCAGGCCCAGATCCTGCGTACGCGGAAAAGCAAGACGGTTGGGGTTATCATCCCCAACATCGAGTCCTTTTCCATCAGCAGCGTGGTGTCTGGCATCGACTCCGTGCTGGAGGAGCAGGGCTTTCAGATTCTGCTGGCAGACGCCCACAACCTCCCGTCCAAGGAGCTGGTCTATCTGGACACCTTTGACGACCAGCGGGTTGACGGGGTGATTCTGCTGGCCACCGTGTTTACCGCCAGGCATATCACCATGATCAAGAAGAGCCGGGTCCCCGTGGTGGTGGTGGGCCAGCAGCTGGCAGGGGTTCCCTGTGTCTATCACGACGACTACCACGCCTTCTACGACGTGACCAGTCTGGTGTTGGAGCAGGGCTGCCAGCGGCTGGGCTACATAGGCGCGCCGCCCCAGGATAAGGCGGCGGGTCAGGCCCGCAGCCGCGGCTATCAGGACGCGGTCCGGGACGCGGGCCTGGAGGACCAGGCCAGCCACACTGCTGCTGCCAGCTTCACCATTGCCTCTGGACGGGAGAAGGCCCAGGAGCTCTGGGAACGCTGGGGACCCCTGGACGCGCTGGTCTGCGCTGCCGACGCTCTGGCGGTGGGGGCCCTGCAATATCTGAGAAGTCAGAACATTGCGGTGCCCCAACAGGTCCGGCTGACTGGACAGGGGGCCTCCAGCCTCAGCGAGGTCTCAGTCCCCTCCATCACCACCATTCGGTATTTTTATCAGGAGAGCGGGGCCAACGCCGCCGCTTTGCTGCTGGAACAGCTGAAGGACCCCAGCAGCCCTGCCAAGGAGATCAAGCTGGGCTATACCATTGTAGCCTGCGGCTCCACCGGGCAGGAACGGCCCTGAAAGCGGGAACGGGAATCATAAGTTTGTCACAGACTTGACGGAAAAAAATCCGCTTCTCCACGTAAAAACAGCAGATTTTTCACTATTTCCCCCGGAGATGAGTGGAAATGGCTGAAATTGATTTCATCATTTCGCACAAAACAGAGTCTAAAATTTTGGCCCGCCCTCCAATTTACAAAAATTTTGTTTAGATTTATAATTTTACAAGCCGTAGTCTCACAAGAGCGTGCAATTGATTTTAATGCCCCTGCGGCGTCTGCAATCTGGCGCGATCCAGATATCAATCTATATCAAGAAAGGATGTTATGCACCATGAAACAGTTTACCTACACCATTACCGATCCCGTAGGCGTCCACGCCCGTCCCGCCGGCCTGCTGGCCAAGGCAGCCAAGGGGCTGGACAGCACCGTCACCATTACGAAGGCCGACGGCAGCAAGTCCGCCGCTGCCACCAAGCTGATGGCTCTGATGGGCATGGGCATCAAGACCGGCGAAACGGTCACCGTCACCATCGAGGGCGGCAACGAGGAGGCCAACGCCGCCGCCATGGAGCAGTTCTTTAAGGAGAACCTGTAAACGCCGCTCAGAGGGCGTCTGCCCACTGGGCGGACGCCCTCTGCTGTATCTGGATCTGAGAGACCGATTTCTATAAGGAGGAATAAACGATGATCTTAATGCAGGGAAAGGGCGTCTCCAAGGGCGTGGCCAGCGGGCCGATTTACTTCTTCCAGCGCCCAGATACCACCATTTCGGACGCTCCCGCCGCCGATATCGAGGCGGAGAAGGCCCGCATTACCCAGGCCCAGGAGAAGTCCATCGACCAGCTCAACGCTCTTGCGGACAAGGCCCGGGAGGAGACCGGCGATGAGACCGCCATCCTCTTTGAGACCCACGCCATGTTCGTGGAGGACGAGGACTATGTGGACTGCATGATGAATGCCCTGACCGAAAAGGGCTGCTGCGCCGAGAAGGCGGTGGAGATTGCCGGTGAGGAGTTTGCCGCCATGCTGGCTGCCATGGACGACCCCTATATGCAGGGCCGCGCCGCCGACATCAAGGACGTGACCCGGCGCATTCTGAACAACCTGATGGGCCTCACCGAGGGCGGTATCGACTCCCAGGAGCCCGTGATCCTGGCCGCCGACGATCTGGCCCCCTCCGAGACCCTTCAGTTGGACAAGAGCAAAATCCTGGGCTTCATGACCCAGGGCGGTTCAGGCAACAGTCACACCGCCATCCTGGCCCGCACCATGGGCATCCCCGCCATCTGCGGCTTGGGCGATGCACTGAAGCAGGACTGCGCCGGCCGGACGGCCTACATTGACGGCGAGACCGGTCAGGTGGCCATTGATCCTGATGAGATTACACTTGGCGCCTTCCAGGCCAAGCTGGAGAAGCAGAGAGAGCTGAAAGAGCTGATGGAGACCATGAAGGGCCAGAAGGACGTGACCCTGGACGGTCGGGAGATGATGGTCTACTGCAACATCGGCTCCCCCGAAGACGTGGCCGCCGTTCAGTCCAACGACGGCCAGGGCATCGGCCTGTTTCGCTCTGAGTTTTTGTATCTGGCCACCAACGACTATCCCAGCGAGGACGCCCAGTTCAGGGCCTATCGGGATGTGGCCGCCGCCATGGACGGCAAGCGGGTTGTTATCCGTACCCTGGATATCGGCGCGGACAAGCAGGTGGACTACTTCCAGCTGCACAAGGAGGAGAACCCCGCCCTGGGTGTCCGGGCTATCCGGATCTGTCTGAACCGCCCCGAGGTCTTCCGCACCCAGCTGCGCGCCCTGTACCGGGCCTCCGCCTACGGCAAGGTGGCCATTATGTTCCCCATGATTACCTCCGTGTGGGAGGTGAAGGAGTGTAAGCGGGCCTGTCAGAAGGTGATGGCAGAGCTGGACGCCGAGGGGGTCCCCTACAACAAGGAGACCGAGATCGGCATTATGATCGAGACCCCTGCCTCCGTCCTGGTGGCCGAGGAGCTGGCCAAGGAAGTGGACTTCTTCTCGGTGGGCACCAACGACCTGACCCAGTACACCCTGGCCTGTGACCGTCAGGCCAACGACCTGGGCAAGTTCTTCGACCCCCACCACCCCGCCGTGCTGCGGGCGCTGAAAATGGCCACCGACGCCGCCCACAAGGCGGGTATCTGGATCGGCATCTGCGGCGAGCTGGGCGCGGACCTCAGTCTGCTGGAGACCTTCCTGGCCATTGGTATTGACGAGCTGTCCGTCTCACCCACCTCCGTCCTGCCCCTGCGCGCCGAGATCCGCAAGTCCATTGCCAAAACCTGCACCCTGGAAAAGCTGGAGTGCTGAGCCCGAATCCATCCGAGAACAACACCCCGTATCTGACACGAAAACCGGAGCGAACCCAGTTTGTTTGCTCCGGTTTTTTGCTTGAGCCGGAGAATGGGACTGGATGGAAAGCGGAGCGCCCCTATATTCTGGAGGTGGAGCAGGTGGTCATTTTTCTGGACATTGACGGTGTGATCTGTACGGAGCTCAGCACCCGGCTCAGCGGTCTGCTCCGGCTTCCCCTGGAACGGCAGATTTTTGACCCGCGGTCCCTGTTCTGGTTACGCTGGCTGGTGAGGCACAGCGGGGCCAGGATTGTTCTGTGCTCCTCCTGGCGGGACGCCTTGACGGTGGACGACCCTCTGTGCCGCGCCTTTATCCAAAATCTGTACCGCCGTTTGGAACGAAATGGAACCCCTATCTGGGACGCGGCGCCTCAGGTGGGAGACAAGGGGGAGGACATTCAGGCCTGGCTTGCCGAGCGGTCGCAGATGCAGTATGTGGTGCTGGACGATCACGACTGTTTTGGAGGGAATGTCCAGGCGCGCAGCCGCTGGATTCCCATTCCGGAGGGCAGAGGCCTGCGCCGCAGAGAGGCAGAGGCGGCAGCGAACTGCTTGCATCCGCCGGGATGAGTTTCCTGTTTTCCACTTTTTTGGACGCTATGCCTCAAAAAACCGCGTTGTATTCCTAAATATTTGGGGAATATTGGAAAGATGAGCCTCTGCTGAAAAAAGTTGAAAAATACTCTTGACATTTTTCAATCATTTGTTATAATAGCTCTTGTCCCTGCGAGAGTGGGGGCCATAGCCGGATTGTGTAAGGGTAGCACGACAGACTCTGACTCTGTTTGTGAGGGTTCGAATCCTTCTCCGGCTGCCAACTGAATGAGGGTAGGAGTATTGAACAGTTAAGCTGGACTGTCTAATATTTCTATCCTTATCTTATTTTGCAAATTCTTGTGCTGTTGGGTTTTTCTATATTTCTTAATGAGATGTATTGTGTAAAGGGTGGTTTCACCAGACCACTACATTACATTGACTGAGGCTCATTTGTGGCAGAATGACACAGGCTTGAGGGGCGGTGATCGATCAGCAGGAGAGAACCGAAGTGGGAGCGTCCGGGGATGACCTGGGCGCTCCGTTCTCTTTGCCGGGCTCTCTGCTAAGAGCGCACTTACTCACCACCAGCAAGCTGGCGGTGGTATGGCCTGCGGCCATCGTGCGCCCTCAGAGGGCGGCTCCGCCGGGGGCGTCCTTCCCCTGCCGGTATATACCAGCAGACACCAACGGCGGCTTGTGCATCGGGCGGAGCTGCTCCGATGCACTGGGGGCTTGGGGACCTACAGCCACCAACAAGCGGCACCGGGTATATACCGGCGCATTGCTTGCCACTACCGCAACGTCCAAAAACAAGGGTAAAATATTGCCCATATTGATGCTATACTTTCATGCTTGACCTTGACTTTGATTAACCGCGTTGACTATAATGAAATTATAAAAGGGAGGGGTTCTATTGAAAGGCCAAGACTGGACGAAAGAAGAACTTGAAAAGTTGCAAGAACACTATGGTAAGATGCCAAATAAAGAATTGCAGAGAAAATATCTACCTAACAGGACACCGCAATCTATCAGACGGAAGGCATCTGAACTTGGCATTGCATTAGCAAAGAGACCAGAATGGAACAAAGAAGAGCTTGAAAAGTTACAAGAAAACTATAGTAAAATATCAATAGAAGAATTGCAGAAAACATGTCTGCCTGACAGAACAGTAGATGCTATCCTTGGGAAAGCATCTGACCTTGGCCTCACATTAGTAAAGAGTCCCGACTGGACCGAGGAAGAGATTGAAAAGTTACAAGAATACTATGGCAAAATGCCAAATAAGGAATTGCAAAAAACATACCTGCCCGACAGAACGATAAAGGCTATTATTGGGAGAGCAGTGCTCCTTGGTATTGGGTCACCAAGGAGTCCCGACTGGACTAAAGAAGATGATGAAATATTGCAAGAATACTATGGCAAAATATCAAATGAAGAATTGCGGGAAAAATATCTGCCTAATAGAACGTCACAGGCTATATTGGGAAGAGCAAGTATTCTTGGCATTACACAAACAAGAAACCTGAACTGGACTGAAGAAGAACTTGAAAAATTACGAAAATATTATAATAAAATGCCAAATGAGGAATTGCGGGAAAAATATCTACCGAACAGAACGATAAAGGCTATTATTGGGAAAGCAGGGAGTCTTGGTATCGGGTTGCCCAAGAGTCCCGACTGGACTAAAGAAGATGATGAAATATTAAATAAATGCTATGGTAAGATGTCAAGTAAAGAATTGCAGGAAAAATATCTGCCCAACAGAACGCTACCGGCTATATGGATAAGAGCACGTAACCTTGGCATTGCATCGAAAAGAGGTTCGACCGGAGTAAATGAAGAAAAGAAAGCCAATCCAGATTCCGCTAACCGTTCATCCGCATTATTATCTACCACTCATAGTAGCAATCCCTTTTCTGACTGGCTGGCTCAGAATATTGGGTTTTCTGAGAGTTCTATTGGTACATACTCTGATGCAGTAGGCGCAATATCGAAGGAAATGCATCAAAAAGGCACAATCCAAAAACCACTTGAAACTATGTCACCGTTTGAACTTGATCTTGCAATCTTTCTTATCATAAACGATAGAGATTTTGCCACAGAAAATACTCGCAGAAAACTGTTGTACAGAAATGCGCTTAAGCAATACCGCTATTTTCTCAATACCATATCCGAAGATTCGGGCGATCGTATTTATATGGAGACAATAGAGAATGACAGGCAAATTCCTGAAACCGAGAAAACAGCCATCATTCAATCACGAGTAGGTCAAGGTGCCTTTAGAAAATCTCTTATTGATAAATATAATGGGCGTTGTATTATAACGGGAATTGACCATCCCGATTTGCTTGTTGCAAGCCACATTAAGCCATGGGCAGCCAGTTCTAATAAAGAGCGCTTAAGTGTTGACAACGGGCTCCTCCTTAGCGCTACCTATGATAGACTTTTTGACCGTGGTCTCATTACATTCGATAGATATGGCAAGATTATTTTATCTTCTCAGATTGGGGCTGAAAATATTAAGCGACTTGGACTATCCCAAGGGTTGAAGTTTAACCTTCAAATAAACAAAAGTATGAATGAATACCTTTCCTATCACAGAGATATGCTATTTGTAGAATAGATCACAGGCATCTAACCGCCCCACTACTTATTTACCGGGGGATTTCATCTTTATGGTGAAATCCTCCTTGACAAATGTTCTCTTGGGAGGTCAAGATAGACAGCCTATGACGAAATTTCTGAAATCTACAATCAAAAACCAGGAAAAGATTGGACAATCCCGTTCATCCGAAGCAGCTTGCGGAATGCTTTTGAAGTATATTGCGCTCCTTGGTCACTGTGAAACATCAGAGACTGAGGAGCGTTTCTGCATATCTCATGTAAAGCGCGGGAATCCATTATGGAACCACTTTATCGCAGGGTTTCAAACAGACGAAAATGGAAACGGCGTGACCGAAGTCACGCCGCCCCTTGACAGCACTGCATATTCTGCATTCTCAAAAATTTGTTTACGGACACCGCCCAGGCGGGCAATTTCATGTTTAAAGCTTTACAGGCCCAGGCCGCCCAGATTCAATCCCCCGGTGAGGGACTGCATGGAGCTGGCCGCATCGGCATCGGCGGCGCGCATGGCCTCGTTGACGGCAGCCACAATCATATCCTGGAGCATCTCCACATCCTCCGGGTCCACCGCCTCCGGGTCGATAACCAGGCTTTTCAGCTCGTGCTTACCGTTCACCGTGGCGCTTACCATCCCTCCGCCGGAGGCGGCCTGGTACTCCTTCTCCTGGAGCTCCTGCTGCATGCGGAGCATATCCTGCTGCATCTTTTGGGCCTGCTTAATCATATTCATATTCATGCCGCCGCCCATGCCGGGCTTCCCGCGGCCATAACCCTTTGCCATATCAAAAACTCCTTTTCCGGTTTTTTATTGAATGGTAATATTATCCAGGTCACCAAAGGACATCAGCTTGTTCAAGGGGTCCTCCTCCGGGGCCTCCGACTGTTCCGGCGGGGTCCCCACGGTGACGATAATCCGGGGCGGCTGACCAAAGAGGGGTTCCGCCGCCTGAGCCAGCTTCTCCAGCACGGAGGGCTTGTTCAGCATAGAGCGGGTAAACTCGCTGTCCACCCACAGCCCAAGACGGCCATTCTGCCGCACTCCGGTGACCTTGGTCGGGTTGTTCAAGTAGGGGAACACCGCCGGCGGCACCTTCCCCCGCAGTCCCGCCGCAAAGCTGGACCAGAATGTCCGGTCGCCGCCTCCAACGGGGGCAGACGGCTGCTGAGGCACAGGGGCAGAGGGGACCGGCCTCTGGGGAGACGGGGGGACAGGGGGCTCGTCAAAGACATAGTCCCTTTCCTCCGGCGGCTCCTCGGGCAGGGGCGGCCTCTCCTCCTCCCAGGAGGACGGGTCCGGCGGAGGGGCAGGCTGTTTCGCCCCTTCCCGAGAGGCCGGGCCGGACTGCTGCGCTGGTGCGGGAATCCCCCGGGCCAGCTGCTCCTCCAGCCGGGCAATCCGGGCGGACAGACCGGCGGCGGACTCGTCCAGGCTCTCATCGCTGAGGCGGATGAGGCACAGCTCCGTGTCGGTGCGCCGGTTTCCGCTGCGGGGCAGGTCGGCCAGAGTCCGCTGGAGACAGGTGAGCATATGAAGCAGCCGCGGGCCGGTGAGCTGTTCCCCCAGCCTGCGCAGGCTCGCCTCGTCATAGCCCCCCGCCATCAGGGCGGCTCCCCCGCGGGGCGCGGTCTTTCGCAGCAGCAGGTCCCGGGCCAGAGAGGACAGCTCCCCCAGCACCGACCCCACATCCTTGCCCCCTGCGTACAGCCGGCCCAGAGTCTCCAGCGCCCCCTCGGTGTCCCGGGCGGCCAGCTGTCCCATGAGGGCGGCGGTCTCTACATTGCCCGCCAGTCCCAGGGCGTCCAGAATGGCCTGCTCGTCCACCGGTCCGCCTCTGCCGGCGCACTGGTCCAGCAGCGACAGGGCATCCCGCATTCCGCCGTCCGCCAACCGGGCCAGCAGAGCGGCCCCGGGGGCGGTGAGTTCAATGTGCTCCTGTTCGGCCACATATTCCAGCCGCTGGGCGATCTTCATGGGCAAAATCCGCTTAAAAGAGAACTGCTGGCACCGGCTCTTGATGGTGGCCAGTACCTTGTGGGGCTCGGTGGTGGCCAGAATGAACATCAGGTGAGGGGGCGGCTCCTCCAGAATTTTCAGCAGAGCGTTCCAGGCCTGGGGGGTCAGCATGTGGGCCTCGTCGATGATGTATACCCGCTTGGCCACGGCGGCGGGGGTGTACACCGCCTCATCCCGGAGAGCCCGCACCTGGTCCACGCCGTTGTTGGTGGCGGCGTCCAGCTCCAGCACGTCCAGAATGGAGCCGTTTTCAATGCCCAGACAGGCGGGGCAGGCGTTGCAGGGGTCCCCGTTTTGGGGATTCTCGCAGTTCACCGCCCGGGCCAGGATCTTGGCGCAGGTGGTCTTCCCCGTCCCCCGGGTCCCGGTGAAGAGGTAGGCGTGGGACAGCCGGTTTGCCGCCACCTGCCGCCGCAGGGTATCGGTGATATGCTCCTGCCCCACCACGTCCTCAAAGGTGCGGGGCCGCCATTTTCTGTACAACGCCTGATACATCTACTGTTCACCTCCAGGTCGATCCAACTCAAATAACTGGATCTACAGTCCTTGTTCCAATGCTTCTAAACTGTCATAGCAATCTGAAAACCGATAGAAGCCCTTCCATTTTGTCAAAACTGCCCAAACCGGCTCTCCTGCTTCGTCATCCAAAATCTCAGCAATATATGTACGGCCATATTTGAATATCCGGCGCGGAGTCTCGGTTTCAGAAAAATTTGTCTTGGAAAGTTTTATTTCCGATAGAATTTCGCAGTCATGTTCTCTGAGAAATTGCAATTCTTCCTCTGAATAACTGGTATCTAACACAAATCTCATGGTATCTCCTCGACGCTCACTTTGGCCGGGCCCATAAAAATATCCGGCGCGGAGCAAGACCGCACACCGGCCTTTGAAGCGCGGGACATACCCGTTACCTGGACAGCCGGCTCAAGAACAGTATCCCCGCGGCACACGGGTCAAACCGCTTAGTGCTGCTCGGTTCCCCGCCTGACACGGTTCACGGCAGCCCCGTTGCGCGGGACCGGTCTATCATCACTGCTTTTCCAGGGCAGACAGTACATCCACACGTCCGGGGGCCGGGATTCATTCCCGCTGTAGCGGATTGCGGGTACAGGGCACCGCTATCTCCCCAACTAGTGCGGCCTTGCTCCGCGCCGAAGCGGAACAATGTCTGAGAGTTATTGTACTATAATTTTCCCCGATTATCAATCCTTATTTTCAAATTTCCCTTTTCCACAAAAAAATACCGCAAAGGCTCCCGCCCCATTTCAGGGAAGTACCAAAGCCTTTATCTCTGATACTCAAACTCCAGGTCGTACATGGACACAATGTCCCCGTCCTTGATGCCCATCTCCTCCAGCTTGTCGAACAGCCCCGACTGGCGCAGCTTCTGATCGAACCAGTTCCGGGACTCGTAGTC
The DNA here is from genome assembly GCF_009911645.1 of Pseudoflavonifractor sp. 60. GTDB lineage: Bacteria > Bacillota > Clostridia > Oscillospirales > Oscillospiraceae > Lawsonibacter. Next base: position 22,859 of record NZ_QWKI01000125.1, on the reverse strand, counting down.
GCCGAAGTTTACGTTGGCAATGAGCCGCTGGAGCCAGGGGGCGTCCACGACCCAGGTACCGTCAAACTCCTGGATCTCCACCTCGCCGCTGGTGTCCACCTGGGGGGGGCGCTCCACATAGGTGGGCTCATACACCGCCACAGGGGGCAGATCCTGGAGCTCCTGGGCAGCCTTTAGTACCAGCTCCCGGGTCCCCTGGTGGGCGGCGGCGGAAATCTCAAGGAGCTCCAGTCCCTGTCCCTCCACATGGGCCCGCAGCTTGTCCAGCAGGGCGGGGTCGGTCATAATGTCCGTCTTGTTGGCCGCCACGATCATCTTCCGGGCGGCCAGCTCAGGGGAGTACTGGGCCAGCTCGGCGTTGATGGCCTGGAAATCAGCCACCGGGTCCCGCCCCTCTGAGCCGGACACGTCTACCACATGGATGAGCAGCCGGCAGCGGTCGATGTGCCGCAGGAAGTCGTGGCCCAGACCCCCCCCCTCGGCAGCCCCCTCGATAATGCCGGGGATGTCGGCCATGACGAAGGAGACCCCCTCCTCCACGAAGACGACGCCCAGATTGGGGAAGAGGGTCGTAAAGTGGTAGTTGGCGATTTTGGGCTGGGCCCGGCTGACCACGCTGAGCAGTGTGGATTTGCCCACGTTGGGGAAGCCCACCAGCCCCACGTCGGCCAGCAGCTTCAGCTCCAGCACCACATCCCGGCTCTCCCCGGGCAGGCCCGCCTTGGCGAAGCGGGGCACCTGCCGGGTGGGGGTCGCAAAGTGCTGGTTGCCCCAGCCTCCCCGCCCCCCCCGGCACAGGACAAACCGGTCGGTCTGGGACATATCCTGGATGATCTCCCCGGTCTCGGCGTCCCGGATCACCGTCCCCCGGGGGACCCGGATGACCAGGTCCTCCCCGTCCCTGCCGGTACACTTCTTGCCTGCACCGTCGGCGCCGCTGCCCGCCACATACTTACGCTTGTAGCGGAAGTCCATCAGGGTCGACATATGGTCGTTGATCTCCACCACAATGTCGCCGCCCCGACCCCCGTCGCCGCCGTCAGGGCCGCCGTTGGCCACGTATTTCTCCCGGTGAAAGGACACCACACCGTTGCCCCCGTTCCCGGAGCGGACGGTGATCTTCGCGGTATCTACAAAGGGTGCTGCCATGTTGGGCACCTCCTTCTGTCAAAACTGATTTACAGCAGATAATTGTTTTCCCGGTTCGCCGGCTGGAGGGCTTTCAGCTTGTAAGTAGCGAAGCCCTCTACCACCAGAGGCTCCTGTCTGCACAGTGCCTCCGCCGCCTCGTAGCTCTCCGCCTTGAGGATATACATCCCTGCCACGCCGGTGTAGCCCTTGAACACTCCGGCCAGTTCGATGTGTCCGGCCTCATCCAGGGCTTTCAGGTTAGCCACATGCCGTTCCACGGCGGCTTTTGTCAGCTTGTTGTAGGATTTGGTTTTCTCAATAAACATCACATACAGCCATGGTTCCATATAGTCAGCCTCCCATGTCGCTCCAATCAATCCTTCGGTCCTTGAAGTAGTATTCCCGGTCCCGGTCGTTTACCTCCCGCAGAATCCGGCAGGGGTTGCCCGCCGCCACCACACTGGAGGGCAGGTCCCAGGTCACCACGCCCCCCGCGCCTACCACCACATTGTCGCCGATGGTGACGCCAGGGACCACCACCACATTTGCCCCCAGCCAGCAGTTGCGGCCAATGCGGATGGGGGCGTTGTACTGATAAGCCTGCTCCCGCAGCTCCGGGTCAATGGGGTGGCCCGCCGTGGCCAGCACCACATTGGGGCCAAACTGGGTGTAGTCCCCCACGTAGATGTGGGTGTCGTCCACCAGAGTCAGGTTAAAGTTGGCGTAGATGTTTCTCCCAAAGTGGACGTGTTTTCCGCCCCAGTTGGCGTGGAAGGGGGTCTCGATATAGCAGTTCTCCCCGATCTCGGCGAACATCTCCTTGAGCAGCGCCGCCTTCCTCTCCAGGTCAGAGGGGCGCACCTGATTGAACGCAAACAGCTTGTCCAGACACTGGAGCTGCTCCCGCTGAAGCCCCGGGTCCCCGGGCAGGTAGAGCATTCCGCTGTGCTGGCGTGTCTTGATGTCCATCAGCTTCCTCCCTCAAAGTCCAACAGGTTCAGGCCCACAGTATCACTGAATTTCCGGCCCAGCTCCCCCTCCCACACCTGCAAGAACAGCTCCAGAGTGGCGCTGATGGTGCAGGAGGACAGGTGGCCGGCGTGGACCTCCCCGGTCACCGGATTGCCGATGGTAATATGGAGGTGGAGGTAGGGCTTCCCCTCCTGCCGGGTCACGTTCCCCACCAGGGCGGAGATCTCATACTCCCCCTGATAGCGCCGGGAGTAATATTTTTTCTCCGATGTGTTAAAAATACCGATGGTCACATCGTTGGCCGCACCCAGGGCGGAGACGGAACCCAGCCGGACATTCTCCCGGTCCACCAGCTGGGTCAGACAGGCCACCACCTCCTCCCCGGGGTCCAGGCGCATGGCGTAGCCCTGGGGAAATTTTCTGTACTCCATAAACTGCCTCCTTTTGACAGATTAACAATCCATATGAAGCAAAAGCCGCAAACGGCGTTCGTTTGCGGCTTTATGTTTGGTGATTATTCCGCAGCGGCCTCTTCCACAATGGAGACCTGCTTGCGGTCCTTGCCCAGGCGCTCGAACTTCACGCGGCCGGACTTCATGGCGAACAGGGTGTCGTCGCTGCCCTTGCCCACGTTGACGCCGGGATGGATATGGGTTCCCCGCTGGCGGACCAGGACGTTGCCGGCCAGCACAAACTGACCGTCGCCCCGCTTCACGCCCAGCCGCTTGGCCTTGGAATCACGACCGTTGCGGGTGGAGCCCACGCCCTTTTTATGGGCGAAAAACTGCAAACCAATATTCAGCATCTTCTACACCTCCATAACGGATATATTTTCAGGGTACTCCTCAGCCAGCTGGACACAGTGGACCATGAGGGCCGCCAGCAGAGTCTGGCAAACGCTCTCGCTGTCCGGGTCCAGGGCCTTGGGGAGCTTCAGGGAGATCAGCGCGTCCTTGTCCCGCACCTTCACCGAGGCCTCCAGCCCCAGCACGTCGTTGACTGCACACGCAATCAGGCGAACGGCGCTGGTGAGGGCAGCGCACACAATATCCTCTCCCTGGGGGGCGTAGCCGCTGTGGCCCTGCATGTCAAAGCCAGTCATGCGGCTGCCCTCAGAATGAAATGTGACGGTGGTCATCAGGCCTTGATCGCGCCGATTTCCACCTTGGTGTAGGGCTGACGATGGCCCTGGCGCTTGCGGTAGCCCTTCTTGGGGGTGTACTTAAAGATGCGGATCTTCTTGCCCTTGCCGTTCTTGACCACAGTGGCGTCCACGGAAGCGCCCTCCACAGTGGGAGCGCCAAAGGTGGCCTTGTCCCCGTCCAGAACTGCCAGCACCTGGTCGAAGGTGATGGTCTGGCCGGCCTCGGCCTCCAGCTTCTCAATGAACAGGGTATCACCCTGCGCCACCTTGTACTGCTTGCCGCCAGTCACAATAATTGCCTGCATAGTATTCAACTCCTTTATTACGGGCTCGCTCTCCCAGGCGGGGTCTCCCCTCTTGCGGACCTGTTCAACGCGGCTGTAGTATTTTATCAATGAAAAAGTCTTTTGTCAAGGGATTTTAAAGTTTTTCTTTCATTCGCAATGTAGAGAAAATTTGCAGAACTGCCGGGGTAGTTCCACTTTGTGATGCCGCAGGAGCGCACAAGCGGCAGACTAGGGTCGTCCTATCCTACAAAAGATACTTTACGAATTAAAGTAAGTTTTCCAAAAAACGCATAGGCGATAAAATCGAGGCCCGGAAGAATGTTCCGGACCTCGCGGCAATTCAGGTATTGATCAGCAGTGCCCGCCATGGTGCTGGCGGAAGCCGCGTGAAGCCACAGGAGCGGCGTTGGCGCAGGTGCCATCACAGAAGCAACCGCCGTGGGCATATCCGCAGTAAACGGTACCACTGTGGGTATGCCGGCCAATGATCTCGCAGTTTTCCACGGTACACAGGGCGGCACAGGTCCCGTCACAGAATCCGCTCTCGTGGTCATAGCCGCAGCAGATGGCGTCATCATGGGTATGCCGTCCGGCAATCTGACAGTCCTCCACCGAACACAGAGCGGCACACTGGCCATTGCAGACTCCGCCGCTGTGGTCATAGCCGCAATAGGTCACGCCGTCATGGATATGCCGTCCATACTCCTCACAATCCTCCACAGGACACAGGTAGACCGCAGGGGAAACCCGCTGCCGGTTTCCGCCGTGATGTCTGCCGCAGGCAAAACCCGTAGACACCAGCAGAGCAGCCGCAAGTGCAAAGGCCATTGCGCAGTAAATCATTTTTTTGGTGTGCATACCATTTTCACCTCATAAAGAAATTTGTAGAACAGTATATGTAAGATGGAGCGAAATGTCAAGTCTGCGGAAATCCCTTCTCTTCCAACGAAAGGCTGAAGGGACATTGGACGCTGAAGAAAACCCGGATGCCCCGCAAGACACCCGGGTTTTTGCTGTTTTCGTGCTGCGGCTTCAGGAGAGCGTCTTAGAAGATACCCTGAGCCATCATGGCGTCGGCCACCTTCTGGAAGCCCAGGATGTTGGCGGCGGCCACCAGGTCGTAGAACTTGCCGCCCTCGCCGCGGGTCAGGTTGTAGCGCTTGGCCACCTCAACGGAGTTGTTGAAGATGTTCTTCATAATGCCCTTCAGCTTCTCGTCCACCTCTCCGGCGGTCCAGTACAGCCGCTCGGCGTTCTGGGCCATCTCCAGCTCGGAGACGGACACGCCGCCGGCGTTGACGGCCTTGGAGGGGGCAACAACCAGGTGAGGCTGCTTCTTCAGGAACTCCAGGGCGTCGTTGGTGGTGGGCATATTGGCCACCTCAATGTAGTACTTCACGCCGGAGGCGGCGATCTTCTCGGCCCACTCCATGTTGACGTCGTTCTGGGTCGCGGCGGGCATATAAACGTCCACATCCTTGACGCCCCAGCACTTCTGACCGGGCACAAACTCGCAGCCGAACTTCTCGGCATAGGGCGCGCAGTGCATGGGATCCTTGGCACGCATCTCCAGGATGTAGTTCAGCTTCTCGTCGCCAACAACACCGTCGGGATCGTGGATGTAGCCGTCGGGGCCGGCGAAGTAGGTGACCATACCGCCCAGCTCAGCCACCTTCTGCATGATGCCCCAGCCCACATTGCCGTAGCCGGAGATGGCAATCTTCTTGCCCTTGATGTCGTCGCCATGGAACTTCAGGGTCTCGTCCAGATAGTACACAGCGCCGTAGCCGGTGGCCTCGGGACGCATCAGGGAGCCGCCGGTGGCCACAGACTTGCCGGACAGAGCGCCGAACTCGGAAGCGCCCACAATGCGGCGGTACTGGCCGTACATATAGTTGATCTCACGACCGCCGCAGCCCAGGTCGCCGGCGGGGCAGTCGATGTCCTGGCCGATGTGGCGGTACAGCTCGGTGATGAAAGCCTGGCAGAAGCGCATGACCTCGGCCTCGCTGCGGCCGCGGGGGTCAAAGTCGGAACCGCCCTTGGCGCCGCCGATGGGCAGGCCGGTCATGGCGTCCTTAAAGGTCTGCTCGAAGCCCAGGAACTTGATGATGGACAGGTTGACAGAAGGATCGAAACGGATGCCGCCCTTGTAGGGGCCCAGAGCGCCGTTGTACTGCACGCGGTAGCCGCGGTTGACCTGCCAGTTGTGGTTGTCATCTTCCCAGGTCACGCGGAACTCGATGACGCGCTCGGGCTCCACCATGCGCTCCAGCAGGGAGACCTTCTCATACTCGGGGTGGGCCTCGATCACCGGCTCCAGAGAGGAGAGGACCTCCTCCACGGTCTGCAGGAACTCGGGCTCGTTGGCGTTCTTGGCGCGGGTCTCGTTCAGAACCTTCTCAATGTACTTGTTCATAGCGGCATTCCTCCTAAAAAATATGTGGGTACTCTCTTTTTTGACGGAAATCCTTCATTCCCCCATGGAAAGGACTTCCTCTGCGCGTTGATGTGTATATCATACCACAAAATCCCGCAAAGTAAAGAACTATTTTTGTGGAGGTTACCACAACAAAACAATTGTAGCAAAAAGCGAAGAATACAAAAAACGGCTTTTTCTACAAAAAGAAGAAGCCGTTTTTGGTCATTCTGCAAGTTCTCAGTCAAACGCCAGGCCCAAGTAGCCCACCGTGTCCCAATTCCAGCTCTTTTCCATGGCCGAATCCAGCCACTTGAGCATGGCGAATTTTCCCAGATCTTCGTTGACGCCCACGCTCCACTCCAGGGACCGGGGCTGGCGGACCTGCCATCTCCGGGCCGGGGCAATTCGCTGAAAGTCCAGCCAGATGCGGGCCATATCCTGGAGGCTCCTCTGCCTGGGACACAGAAATTCCTTCATCATCACCAGCTCCCCGTCCGCCCGCTCGGCGCACAGGCACATGGGGCCCGCTGGGGTGTCCCCCACAAAGAGGCCGCCGTCCCCCAGGGCGCAGCACCCCGCCTGATAGGCCAGGGCGTCCTCCGGGTAGGCGATGTGGGGGATGTCCGCCAGCAGCTGTTCCCGCACCTGGCCGTACTCCTCCACAGAGGCGGGGCGGAGGGCATTGGCAGGGGACAGCTTTTCCAGCTCCTCCCGGTACTGATAGCTCTCCAGAACGCGGAAGCACTCCCGAAAGCCGTTGGCCCCGAAGAAGTTGTGGAGGGAGGGCTCTGCCGGGACGGTGGTGACGGCGGGGATGCCCAGGCCGCGGAAAAACTCATCCGCCCCAGCCAGCAGCTCTCCCGCCAGTCCTCGCCCCCGGCAGTCGGGATGGGTAGCCACGGCGTAGAGGTAGGCCGCCCGATACTCCCCCTGACCGGGGACCACAAAGGTGGTGTCGAACCAGGCGGTCATGGAGCAGACCGCGCCCTCCTCCTCCAGCACCACAACCCGCTCCGGGCGGTAGTAGGTGCGGTAGAAGTTGTCAATATAGGCGTCGCTGTCCCCAAAAGCCAGCTTCCACAGCTCCCGCTGGGTGGGGACGTCCTCGAACACAGAGGGGCGGACAGTGACCATAGCGCGGTCCTCCTTTGTCAATCAGTAGCCCGGGTAGATGTCGCTCTTCTTGGGCATGATGAGGGCGCAGATCAGATAGGCCCAGAAGCCCACGCTCCCGCAGAAAGCGGCGATCACCCAGCCAACCCGCACCAGGGTGGGGTCAATATCGAAATACTCCGCAATGCCGCCGCACACGCCGCACAGCATCTTGTAGGGGCCCTCCGTCCGATACAGTCTCTTGCTTCCCATATATTATCGCTCCTTTTGCCTTTATGTTGTTGGGGATTCGTTCTGTCTACATGATACTCCTTCAGGATTGAAAATACGATAGGGAAAGGATGAAGAATTGATTAAAATTTTGGCCGCCCGGTACAAGGTCCAGCAGTCCCCAAGTGCCCCCGGAAAGCTTCAATCTCTCCGGAGGCTTTTAGTCATCAGGTCGTCTGGGCTTATGATAACACAGCCAACAGGGATATGGAAGAGGAAGCTTATTTTTGCAGCAGCATCTTCCGCGCCAGCAGGGCGGCAGAGATGGTAAAGAACACCTCCAGGGCGGTGGACACCATCCGGGGGATCAGAAAGATGACCGCACAGCCCAGAACGATCAGCTTCCAGACCAGAAAAGGTCTTTGCCAGCGGTCCGGCTCCTCCTGCCGACGGAAGAGGATGACAAGCAGCAGAGCCACCATCAGCAGCACGCAGGCTTCAGCGGCCAGGGCCACATGGAGGACGGCGTGCTTGGGGAAGTAGGCCGGGAGGTAGGGAATGGCCACGGCATAGGCCAAGGACAGCAGGGCAACCGCGGTGAGCACGCGGACGGTCAGCCGAGCCCCGGGCTGGGGCAGGCCTACGGCCAGACCGCTGAGAACGAACAGGAAGTACCCTCCAGCCAGAAGGCCCCAGTAGACAAAGCCCCGGTAGTGGTCCGGCCCGGTGACGGCAATCACGGAAAAGTTGGTGCTGAACCACTGTACGCTCCCGGCAAACAGGAGCGTGTAGCCAGGAATGAGAAAGCAGGCAAAAAAGTCCAGCAAAAAACGTTTGACTTTGCTCATGGATGCTCCACGGCGGCCACAAGGTCGCCCTTTTCATTGAAATGGACCGTCCGGATCTGACTGCCGGTGGATTTTACAATATCATCCAGGCGCAGGCCCTCGGTGATGGTGGACACCAGGGAGAAGGCGACTCCGTGGCGGCGTGCCCGGCCCGTACGGCCAATGCGGTGGATATAGTACTCGTTCTCGTCGGGCACGTCGTAGTTGAACACGGCGTCTACGTCGTCGATATCCAGCCCCCGGGCCGCCACATCGGTAGCCGCCAGAACCCGCAGCTTGCCGTCCCGAAATCTTTGCAGGGTACGCTCCCGGAGAGACTGGGTGATATCGCCGTGGATAGCCTCGCAGGTCACCCCCCGCATCTCCAGCAGTCCCGCCAGCCGGTCGGTCATATTTTTGGTGTTGCAGAAGGCGATCACTCGCTCGTAGTCCCCCATCTCCAGCAGCCGCGCCATAACGTCCGCCTTCTCGCCCCGGTCCACATCCAGGCGGTACTGGGCAATGTCAGGCCGGTTCTCCTGGTCGGCCTGGACGGTGATCTCCACCGGGTCCCGCTGATAGACCCAGGAGATGTCCAGCACTTCCCGGGAAATAGTGGCGGAGAACATCCCCAGGTTGCGCCGCTTGGGCATCTGGTCCAGAATGTGGGTCACATCCCGGACAAAGCCCATGTCCAGCATCCGGTCCGCCTCGTCCAGCACCACCGTCTCCACCTTGTCCAGCCGGACGGTACGCCGCTTCATGTGGTCCATCAGCCGCCCCGGGGTCGCCACCACGATCTGGGGCTTCTTCTTGAGCTGATTGATCTGGGTGTTGATGGGCTGACCGCCGTAGAGGCACACGACCCGAATCCCCTCTTTAAAGGCGCACAGGTCCCGCAGCTCATCCCGTATTTGAATGGCCAGCTCCCGGGTGGGGGCCAGCACCAGACCGGTGACCCATTCGGCGGCGGGGTCGGTGTGCTCCACCATGGGGATTCCGAAGGCGAAGGTCTTGCCCGTGCCCGTGGGGGCCTTGGCAATCACGTCCTTCCAGTCCATGAAATAGGGGATGGCCCCGGTCTGGATGGGGGTTGCTTCTACATAGCCTTTCTTCCCGATAGCCTGCATCAGCGCGGGGGACAGGTCCATCTGGTCATAGCGGGCTGTACTGTTTACAGTTTGTCCGTTAATCTCCATATTATTTCGTTCCTTTCTGTCTATACGGTGAGGTCCGGCGATTCAAGGCCTCCCAACCGACACAGACAGTGACGAAACGCCTCTCTTCCAGGCGCGGCCCCGAATCCTTGAGGCAGTTCCCCGCCCCAGCAGTCATCCAGTTTCTATTATACCTGTTTTTTCGGGATTGTCCATCCCCTCCCGCCCACACAGGGGGTTCTTTTCTTGCAAATTTTGACGAAACCTGTTACAATGTCTCCGCTGCCCCACCCAAACTGGCAACAGGGAGGGGGTGAAGATATGGATACTGTTCTTAACTTTTTCTTGTCGGTCGGAGTAAATGTAGCGGCCTACTACATCTGCAAATGGCTTGACCGGCACAACAGGGGCCAGTAAGCCTGCCAATGCAAAGCAAGCTCCCGGAGAGCGGCCACTCTCCGGGAGCTTGTCTTTTGTGAAGATATTGGATACTGGATACCTTCTTAACCGCATTGATTATACCACACGTCTCCCCTGATATGCAAGAGGAAATTTACCAGGGGAAGAGATTTCCGAAGGGCCACTGATAGTAGTAGCCATTGCCCTGATTGCTGTCGCCGTAGTTCTGAGAGGGCTGTTGCTCCTCCTCCTGCTGCTGGGCCTGATTGTTGGCCTCGGTCTCGGCGTTCTTCTCATCGAAGGTGATGGTCAGCTTCAACTCCTCCTGGCTGCGGATGACCGTCAGGGTTGCGGTGTCGCCGGCCTTATAGCTGGTGGACAGGGCGGCGGTGAGGGCGGTGGAGGAGTCGATGGCGGTGTCGTCAATGGCGGTGATAATGTCGTTGGGCTGGAGGCCAGCCTTCTGGGCACAGGAGCCGTCGGCCACCGAGACGATGACCGCGCCGGCGGAGATGCCGTAGCGCTGGGCCTCGGAGGACACGCTGTCAACCCGGACGCCCATGTAGGGTTTGCCGGTGACATAGCCGTGGGCAATCAGGTCGGCAAAGATCTCCTTCACGTCGTTGATGGGCAGTGCAAAGCCCAGGCCCTCCACATTGACGCCGGAGGAGGATTGGGTATATTTGGCGGTGGTGATGCCGATGACATTGCCGTAGCTGTCAAAGAGAGGGCCGCCGGAGTTGCCCGGGTTGATGACGCAGTTGGTCTGGAGTACGTTGAGGGTCGTGGTCTCCCGCTGGCCGTTGGCGTTGGTGCTGGTGGTGGAAATCAGCCGGTCCAGAGCGGAGACGATGCCGTCGGTAAAGGAATAGGTCAGCTCGCCCAGGGGGTTGCCGATGGCGTACACCGCCTCGCCCACCACCAGCTTGGAGCTGTCGCCCAGGGTCACCGGGGTCAAGCCGGTGACCTCTATCTTCAAAACAGCCACATCGTTGTCCTTCTCGCCGCCCACCAGTTTGGCGTTGTACTTGTCCCCGTTGGCGAAGGAGACCTCAATGGCCACGTCCGACTTGTCCACCGCCTCCTCAATAACATGGTAGTTGGTGGCGATGTAGCCGTCCCGGCTGAGCACAAAGCCGGAGCCGGAGGCGGCGGAGGTGGTGGTCTGGCCCCAGACGTTTACGGTGGTGTTCACGGTGATGCCCACGCAGGAGGCCAGGTTGGCGGCGTAGAGCTGCTCTGGGGTCATGGGCTGGCCGCTGTTGGTGTTGACCACCGTCTGGATCTGGGGCCGGTTCTCCTCATAGATGGTGGTGGTGTTATTCGCGCCCGCCGTCCGATTGTAGAGGTACGCCCCCCCTACGCCGGCGGACCCTCCCACCAGGGCGCAGGCCAGCACCAGAGCCACGGCCCGTGCCGCGCCGCTTTTTTTCTTCCTCGGGGGCTGGCCTCCGGTCTGGAAGGGAGTGGGGGGCGGCGTGGGTTCCGGGTCCACATAGCCGCCAAAGCTGCCCCGATAGCCATCGTTTTCACTGTTGTAGAAATTGAACTCTTCCATAATCAAAACGCTCCTTTTGAAACGGTTTATAATGAGGTGTTCCCTTGAACTGATGCTATCATACCTCCAAATTATGAAAAAAGCATGAAGAAAAACAAATAACTTTTTGAATTTTCCCGGGGGATTTTTAAGTATTTTGTGAACAAAAAAAGGGCCCTCCTCATTTACAAGGAGGACCCTCTTCGGGACCGGTCTATTTGATCTGGGCCGAGGGCCCCTGGCTACAGGTATTCCACGCAGGTCTCCAGACCATGCCAGGAAAAATCCTCAATTTCCTTCCAGCTGTGGAAATTTTCCTCCAGCTCCTTCCAGGTAAGGAACCAGAAATCGTATTGAATGCCCAGGTGGGCGGGAAGGATATCCTCCACAATCTTTTTCAGCTCCTCGAAATTGTCTGGAATCCCCGCAATCCCGGGAAATGTGACGGACACCCGCTCGACTCCCAGCTCCTGGACCCGGGCCGGGACGCCGCAGCCCGAGATGGTGTCGTTGATGGCGGCCAGGGTAAAGCTGTCTCCGCCAATGCGCAGCAGGGCGGCCAGAGCGGCAGCCAGTTTCCGGGGCTCACCGGCCACGGGGCGGCGGAGGAAGAGAGAGGCTGTCTGTTCCAGCCCCCAGCTCTCCGCCGTAACCAGGGAGGACTCCCGCTGGATCTCCTCCGCCCAGGCCATCATATGGTCCAGTGCCTCCCCCTGGGCGTCCAGCTCTCCGCCGTTAAAGGGCGCCCCCAGGTCGTAGACCCCCAGAGGCAGCAGCAGTTCCCTCATGCACTGGGCATGTCTCATCCTGTTACCTCCACCTTTAGCGTCCCCAGCACAGGCAGCTGGTCCTCAGCCACCGCCACATCCGCCGCCGGAGCGGTAATGGCATAGTTGGCAACCCCTTCACAATTATAGATGAGACTGCCCAGCCAGGCCAGCAGAACCCGGCGCCCCAGCAGCCGGCCATTGAAGCGGTTCCGGATGGTCTCCTCCACCCGCTCCCGCACCTGGGCCCCATTTTGCTTCTCCTGAGGCTCCACCTGGACCGACACATTCACCGTCACCGTCTCCGGGGCCCGCACCTTCACATCCACGGCGATCTCCCGCCGCTGTTCAAAGTAGACCTGCATCTCCTGGAGCAGTCCCTGGCTGGGCGGTCCCGCCAGGATCGCGGGCACCACGTCCACCGAGCCAATCCCTCTGGGTCTGGGGATCACCGCCGCCGCGGCCACCTGTTCAAAGGACAGGGCCCCCTGCTGGTAGAAGGCGGCGTTGGCCCCGTTGGGCAGGCGCTTGAAGCTCTCTAACACCCGCTCCCGCAGGGTGTCGTCCTCCTCTCCGTCCGCCCCTCCGATACAGGGCTCCGGGTTGACGCAGGAGGCCACCCCCATGGGGGCCACCGCCATGGATACGATGGTACCCGCAGACACGTTGCCTCCAGTGCCCGCCTCCAGCGCCCGAACAGGGACGTCCGCCTCAATGGCCCCCGCCCCGATGACTCCGGGCTGTGTGGTCTCAAAACGCACCAGGCCGGTGGTCATGCACACCGTCCCCAGTGGGATCTCCCGGCTGGAGTCGGACACATCCCCAGCGGTAAACCGCACAATCCCTGTGGCGGCCACCGGTGGCTTGCGCTCCAGGCCCCGCAGCTGGGCGTGGTAATCCAGATACTCCCCCTGAGCCGTCTGGGGAAAGGCCTGCCGCTTCACCCAGTCGGCCTGGACATACAGCGCGTAGATCTGGGCCGCCAGCGTGTACATCCGTGCGGACAGGTCGCACCCCTCCCGGGGCTCCAGGCCGGTCCGCTCCCCAAAGCAGTCCAGCAGCTCCCGATAAATTTCCTCAATGGTTTTCATCCATCCCCTCCTGTCATACCGCCACCTGGGCGGTCAGCTCCTCCCCCTGCCAGGCCAGCCGGACGGTCAGCAGGCCCATCTCCTCTGTCTGGACCAGCTCCACCGACTCCACCGCCAGCTCCGGCTCCTCCCGCAGGGCCTCGGCCACATACTGCACCGCCAGCGCCTGCCGGGCGGAGGGCTTCTCCCGGCCCAGCTGATACAGCCTGCTCCCCAGCTCGGAAAGGAAGGGCAACGCCCCCCGCCGGGCGGTGAGGCGGTAGAGGACCCTGGCCAGCACCTCCTCGCCCCCGGACAGCACGGTCAGCCCCCCCGACCCGTCGGGCACATAGTCGCCGTTCACCAGCTTTCGTTCCAAGCCATCCCCTCCTTATCTCAAAAGCGACCGCACGATCTCCTCGATCGCGCCGCGCAGGGGCTGGCCGTTTAGGTACACCTCTCCGGTGAGCTCCAGCCGGTCCTGTCCCAAAAAGAGGGCGCTCTCCCCGCCCTTCAGCCGGACCTCTCCCGACTTCAAGGGGTTTTCCCCGTCCTCCTCCTGGACCGTACCCAAAATACAGGGGGACTCCCCCTCTGCCCCGGCCTTGAGCACCAGTACCTTGTCCCCCGCCGTGGGCCGCCAGCCGTACCCGCCGGGGCTGTACACATTCAGCCACCGCCGCTCACCCCCCAGGCTCACGCCCGCAGGATCACCCCCCAGGGTCACGGTGCCCAGCTCCGCCGCCGCCTCCTGCACCGGCAGATTTCGATTGCGTTCCGATGTCCACATCTATCCACACCTCATCCTAATTGTTATTAATGATACCGGTTCACGGGGTGAAATCCGGTCTGGCCAGGTCCAGTCTGCTCCAGCAGCCCTGGCTGTCCATCCCCACCACCACCTGAGCCGCCCGGTACCGCCCGTTCCAGCCCCAGCCGCTGCGTTTCAGCTCCACCAGCTCACCAGGCCAGGCACAGAAGGGCTCCCCCAGGGTCACCTCCACCCGCTCCAGCTCCGCCGCTGACTTGTCCAACTGAAACTGTCCTGAATAGCGCATACTCTTAAAGCTGCTTCGGGCCGGCATGGTGACGATCCTTCTCGCCTACCCTCCGGCGTCCAGAAACGCGTTGTTTTTCACCAGCTCCACCTTGCCGCTCCACCGGTCCCGCACCAGGATCTGGGACAGTACGCCGTACCGCCTGTCCCGCCGCAGCATGGAGAGTACCAGGGCCTTGTCGTCCACAACCCGCGTCTGGCTGTCGTCCCACTGGTCCAGCACCAGCCGCCCCTGGCGGTCAAACCGGGGGACGAGTCCTTGGCTCCGCTGGGCAAAATCGCTGACCACCGACCACTCACTGCTCCCTGTCTCCACGGAAAAGTTGGCAATGGGGGGCAGCCTGGTCCCGACCGCCACCCCCACTCTATAAGGTATCACATGGTCCCGGATAATGTCCGCCTGAGTTGCCAGCAGGTAATCCTGACCCAGAGCCTCATTGTCCAGCAGGCGGGCGGCCATTCCCCGGCCAGAGAGCTCCAGAAATTGTCCCTTAGCGCTCATCTTCACCTCACACTCGTCCACCAGACCGGTAAACACCCGCTCCCCTTGATATTCGGCGGCAAATTCCACCCAGTCCCCTGGCCGGGCGGTGTTCTCCCCATCCCAGAGGCAGCGCATCCAAAAGCTGTCACAGGGGATACCGGCGGTGTACTCCAGCCGCCAGGCCACCTGGTCCGGCAGGGTCCACCTCTGTCCGGCGGCGTCGGTCACATAGGCTGTCAACGCACCCGCACCTCCTCCCCGACCCGGATCAGGTTTGGATTTTTGATTTGGGGATTGAGGGCAATCAACTCCTCCAGGGACAGGCCGTAGCGCTGCGCCAGGGCCCAGAGGGTATCCCCTTTTATGACTCGATGACAGGCGCTGGAGCTGCCCTGGGCCTCTCCGCTGCTGCGGGCTGTCTCAATCCTTTGGACCACCATACCATTTACTGGGCCGTTCCCCTCCCAAAACTCGAAGGAGTAGCGCACATAGTCAGGTCTGGGGGCCTGTTCCACCTTCAGGGAGACAAAATAGGCACTGGCGGCCTGCCACAGGGGGTGGACCAGCAGTCCTGGCCCCTCCTCGTAGAAGGTGTTGGCCAGCTGTCCGAACTGACTGTAAGCCCCCTCGCCCACAAACTCTCCCTCCCCTCTCATGATCCGGCTGCTCCGCCCCAGGTCCTGGAGCTGGTACTGACCGAAGGGGATCTTGTGAGCGGCCATAGTCCGGTTGTATTCGATGGTATACACCCTAGGGTTGTGGGGCCAGGTGTAGCCGCGATACCGCATGGGCGAAAGATTCATGCCATCACTCCTCTCAAAGCTCTCCACCGTCTCAATAGAGGCTGAAGCCCCCGTCATACCGGCGGCTGTCCCGGCGGAAGGCCTGGTCGGTCTGTTCCGCCAGGCTCAGGGCCCCGCCGGAGGAATCCTGAGCATTCTCGGGCCAGCTCCGCCCGCCCCATCTCTCCGGAGGCTCCAGCTCAGGCGGGACGTTTCCGCCGCCTCGGACCAGCGCCAGGGGATAGTCCGTCCGTCTCTCTCCTCTCTGCTCCGGCAAAAAGGTCTGCGTCCGTTCCAGTCCACTCCCCTCCAGCACCGCCGCCGCCCGCTCCAGCCGCGCCAGCTCCTCCAGCAGTGGGACGTCCCCCGTCTCCCGGGCGTCAGGCTCCTCCGGGACCAGCTCCCTCGCCGTCTCCCCCTTCGGCGCGTCCACCTGGCCGGTCTCGCCCGGTCTCTCTCCTGAGGAAAAGCGCTCCTCCAGCGCCCGCCGTGTCTGGACCTCTGCCGCTTCCCCCTCCGGGCGGCTCTCCTCCGCAAACACAGCGGCATCCTCCCGGGTGTTCCGCCCTCTGTTTCCTCTCTCTCCCGGCAGCGGCAAAAACCTCGGTGCCTCCTCCGAAAGGGGGACGGCCCCGCTCCTCTCCAGCCGCTTCACCTCTTCCAGCAGCACGCCGGCGTCCTCCAACAGTTCCTCCAGATAGTCAGTCACGGCTTCCCTCCTTCAGCTGTTCAAAGCGGGCCGGGTCGAAGGAGGAATTGACCTCACAGTCCTCCTCCGCCCGGCCGCAGACGGGACAGCGCCGCTCCAGCGCCCTGGTCCGGCAGCTGGGACACAGCCCCTCCAGCTTCTCCTCCCGGTCCAGCAGACCGTTGGCCAGACACCACAGAAAGTCCCGTTCCTTCATCGCTCTGGCCCGCTTCTCTGTGGGCAGAGCGCCGAAATCTCTCAGGACCCGCCACCGCAGCCGCTGTCCGGGGTCGCTGCGGAGTTTTTTTTTACGTGTTCCAGCTCCTCCCGGGACAGGTCCAGCCCCGGGTCGTTTTCCCTCCGGAAGGCGCTCCACCGTCCGGCCAGAGAGGCGATCTCCTCCACTGTCAGCCCGGCCAGCACCTCCTGCCCCCCGGCAAACACGGGGGTGTGGTCCTCCGACTTCTCCAGCGCCCGGGCCAGCAGGCAGGCGTTGGAGCACAGGGCCCGCTCCCGGTCTCCGGAAGCCAGCTCCCGGGCCTCCCGCCGGGCCTGGAGCACCTCCAGCGCCGACAGCAGCCGCAGGTCGAAGCCGTTTCCTAGGGACATCCGGTCCCGCCCCGCCAACATAGACAGTACCACGGTCACACCCCCGTCTCAATCCGCCGGGAGGCCACCAGGGTCACCTTTTCCAGCACCATGCTCCCAATGTTGGCGCTCTCCTGAATGGCGCTCCACTGGCAGTCGGAGTAGATAATTTTCCGGTCCGGTTTGCAGATAACCAGGGAGAAGTTTTCCAGGGAGTAGAAGTCGACCCCGTCCCGGATGGCCTCATCGGTGGCGTAGAGCCGGGTCAGCTCAATGACGTGGGCGGCCTGCCCGGGGACGGTGGCCACCGGCTCCGCCTCACCGAAGGCCTCCACCGCCGTGCTGTTCTTGGTGGTCTTGGCGGCGTAGCTCTGGACCACCGCGACCCGCATCCCGTCCACCTCCAGATAGATATCACTGCTGGTCGGAAATCCCGCAATGCTCATAAAATCCCTCCTTGCAAAATGATGGGGTTTCCAGATTCATCCGCGCTGTTCGCTACGGCTCGGACGCTTATACGGTGATATGCGCCGTCAGCCAAATCTGGTTCAGCCCGTGGGCGACAGCGAAGGAGAAGTCCACCAGACACCGGGTAGGGTCCTCCGGGTCGGCGGCCACCGACACGCCGTCGTAATCGGTGATGATCTCCCGGGTCAGCTTGTTCTCCAGCTCCAGCACCACCTGGGCCCGGATCGCCCCCCGGCTCTGGGCGGTGTTCTTGGCCCGATAGAACTTGCTGCGCAGGGCGGTGCGCAGACTGGGGATCACGTCGTCCACCACGCGGATGGCGGACAGGTCCCTCCAGGAGGCGTCCGCCGTCCCCGCGGTGCTGGTCCGGGTGGTCACGCCCCGCACCACGCTGACCACACCCCCCAGGCTCTCCACCGGTGTGACCCCACCCAGCACCAGCAGGTCGATGTCGTTGTCCTCCAGCCGGCTGGACAGCCCATGGAGTCCCTGGAGCCGTGCGCCGCCCAGAGGAACAGCCGGGTCGCCCTCCCCGGCGATAACCCCCGCAATGGCGGCGGCCAGAGGCAGTCCGGAGATGGGGTTCCCCTGGCCATCCAGACCGCCGGGAGCCGCCAGGACCGCCCGTTCGTGGTTGAGCTCTCCGGCCCGGGCAATCAGCTCCTCCACGCTCTCCTCCTTGGCCCCTGCGGCCACGCACAGCCGCTCCCGGCGCAGCTCAGAGGCGGAAACCACGCTGTCCCGCATCTTTTTCTGCACCTCCACATCGGTGCTGTCACACAAAACCAGGGCAATGTTTTCAACCCCGGCCAGCTTGGCAAAGGCCGCCTCATAGCCGCTCCTGTCGGCCACCGGAACGGCCGCCACTCCGGAGGCCCCATTTTTCAGCGCCAGCCGGATGAGCTCCGCCATATCCTCGCTCCCCTGGGAACCAAACAGGGCCACCGCCCGGTCGTAGCTGGTCACCGTCAGGACCTCCCCGGCGGGGGCCTGGTGATTGATTCCCACCAGTCCCACCAGCCTGCCGGTTCCGGATCCGCTGACCACTGCGGACGCGTCATAGGAGGAGTACACCCCCGGACGCTGATGCACGGAAATACTCATTGTCTCATCACACCTCTCAATTCAAAATCGATAAATCCGCCGCCTGCGTCGGTGACGGCACACAGCCATGCGTTACAGACCGCCTCCACGTGCCGTTTTAACCGGCGGCTCTCCCCGTCCCGGACGGTCTCCCCACAGGAGAACTCCCGCAGGTCCATCCCCTCCGGTCCGCCCAGGAGCAGGGCCCCGGCCAGTTTGTCGAAGGCGGCCTGAATTTTCTCCCCGTCCCCCTTCTCCGGGCCGTAGATATCCAGACCAAAGGTGAGCTCCGCCCGTTTTCCGAAGCGCTCCTCCCACCGGTCCGCCGCCGGGTCATACCGCTCCCCCAGGTAGTCCTGGAAGCTGGCCGGCTGGGCCTTGCATTTGCGCAGGGACACCGCTACCACCGGCCCGTCCCGCTCTGCTCTGGGCTCCATGGGCCAAGTGGTCACCGCGCAGATCCCCTTTTCCCGGAGGAAGTCCGCCATCACCTGGCGAATATTTTCCAGTCCCGCACTCACAGCGCACTCTCCTCTCTGGGGGCCAGCACCGCCCGCCAGTGGGGGCAAACACCCTCCCCCACCAGATGGGCGGAGCAAACCCGATAGATGGTCCCCTTCCACTTCACCAGGGTATCCAGGTCCAGGGGACAGTCCGCCGGTCCCAGGTAGCGGAACCGGTCCTGCCGCTCCAGGCCCAGAGGGGCGGGGAGCTGCTGGCTTTTCCCCTCCAGCAGCGGCTGGACAAACGCCCGGACTGCGGTCTCATACTCCCCGCTGCGCAGGGTCACAGGCTGTCCGTATTGTGCCAGCAGCCCCCGCCAAGCTTGTTCCATCAGCCCTCAACCCCCTGAAAAAAGAATCCTCTGTCTCTCAGCCACGGCCCCAGCAGCACTTCCGCATGGTCAGAGAGTTGTGTTCCGGCGCCCCCCGTCTCCTGGCGGATGGTCAGGTCCCCGGCGGTAAAGGAGGCGATCTTGCCGCCGCTCTTTGCCATCCGGGACAGCCGGTCCATCACCAGCATAGCGGCGGCCAGGGGGAAGGCGGGGCCGCAGTCCTGGGGGAGGGTCCCCTCCCGCAGCCGTGCGGCCAACTGCCTGCAAACCGCCTGGACCAGCAGCAGGGTCAGTTCCTCCTGCTCCTCTCCGGCCCCCATTGCCCTGCACAGGGACAAAATCTCCCGCTCCATGTTTACAGCTCCAGGACCCGGCTGGCCTGGGGGAAGATCTTGGTAAAGCCGCTGATCTCGGTAATAGCGGCCCGCTCCAGCTGGCGGTCGATGAGCTTGTCATACTCCACCATCACGCCGCCGCTGCGCACCATCTCCAGGGCAAAGCGCTTGTCCAGGCCGATAGCAGTCCTGGCGGGCAGTACACTGGTACGCAGCAGATTGGCCCCCAGGGGGGTAGTCAGCTTGCCGGTGCCCTGGAAGTTGAGGCCGGTGAGGGGATTCTGGAACTCGGGCATTTTCAGCATCTGCACCAGCACGTCGCCGGACACCAGCAGGGCGTTCATCTCATAGGGGTCGAAACGGGCCCAGAAGTCCACCAGGGCGTTGTAGTCAAAGGGGGTCTCCGCCTCCAGCCTGGTCACTTCCGCGGCGTTTTCCCCGTTGTCGCCGTGGATAAGCACATTCACCGCGTCCTCCAGCTGGGCCCGGGCAATGTGTGCGCCGATCTGCCGCAGGGTCACGGAGAACAGGTCCAGCTTCTGGAAGCGGACCGCCTCATAGCTGGCCACCAGCATCCGGCCCCGCTTGTGCAGCCGCACCAGGTTAGACTGTACCTTCACAGTGGTCTCCGGGATAGCCTCACCCTCGGCCAACGGTTTCAGCTCCTTCTCCTCCCCGCCGGCCTCAGAGGTAATGGAGCGGTAGTCCAGGCCCTCGAATTTGGTGACAGCGGCGGTGATGTGGGGGAGGATATCCCCCTCCTCCATCCCCTGGCGCACGGTGCGTGCGATGTACTCGGGGAAGAGTACGGCGGCGTCGGAGGTCTGGAAGAACTTCTCCACCACGTCGCTGGCCGCACCCTTCACTTTGATGTCGAACCGTTTCAGCTGCCGCTGGAAGGCGTCCAGCCCCTCCAGACCGGTCCCCTTGTAGCGCTCACTGGGGTCCTGGCTCTCCAGCACCTGGCTGAAGGAGCGGCCCGCCTCCTGATACATCCCCTTGTCCAGCTTCAGATTGTCGTAGTAAAAAGCCATGCTGTGTATCCTCCTTTAATCAATCAAATCATAAATGCGCTGTCCCGCTCCTGGGGGAGTTTATTCTGTTCTCCATAGGCCAGCTGCGTCTTCACCGGCAGCCGCTCTTCCGCCCGGCGGGCGTAGGATTTGCGCAGCTCCTCCAGCTCCCCGGGCAAGAGCTTGTCCGCCAAGGATTTTATGGTCTGGCCATCCAGCTCCCGGTCGGCCAGCAGAGCCAGCCGCACCACCTCGCCCCGGAGGTTTTCCAGATACCTCCGGCCCAGGGCGGCCTCCTGTTCCAGCCGCTCCAGGTCCCGTTCCTCCCGGCAGGCGCTCTTGACGACCCCGGCCCGGGGCTGGGCGGGCACTGCCACAAAGGAGAACTCATAGGCGTCCTCAGCCCCTTCCAGGGCTGCGTAGCACAGCTGGCCGCCATACTCCTGTCCCTTCTGGTGGCCGCAGCCGGCGGCGATCCGGTCCGCGCCGCACACAGAGCAGATGGAGTGCCGCACCGCGCAGCCCACACTGACCTCCTTTTTGATGCCCCCCTCGATTTCGGCAATCAGGTCCTTTGTGCTGTCGGTACGCATCATATAGGCAAATCCCTTCAGCCAGCAATATTCGTCTCCGGCTCTGGTAAGCCGCTGGGGCTCCCGGACCACCTTGGTCTTGTAGATCCGGGCCGCCTGTCCCTGGGCCGACCACCGGTGGTCAAAGATGCCGCACTTCCCCACGAACATGGGGGCCAGCTCCTCCAGGGTCCCGGTCGTAAAGCGCTCAAAGTCCCGGTCGATTTCGTTGTCGCACAGCCGCACGGAGAAGGTGTACACCTCCTCCGGTTTCAGGGGCCGTCTGGCCAGCCCGCCGATCAGCTCCAAATCGCCGGCGCTCAGGGCCGCGCTCTCGCCTCCCTGGGCTTCTTTGATGATGTTCATTGGATTTCCCTCCTCAATTTTTCCGTCTGGGCCCGGTACAGCTCCGCCCTGGCCTCCTCCACAATGTCCTGGAGATTAATGTCCTCCCAGAAAATTTCCGCCCGCTGGTCATAGCCGTGGAGCCTCAGCCACAGCTCCGCGACCCGGCACAAGGCGGGTTCCACGGCCCGGCGGATGGCGGTGATCTCGCTGGTGAGCATATCGGCCTGCTGGGCGCTCATCCGCTCGGTGGACGACCAGGACAGCCCCAGCATAAAGGGCGGGATGCCGGTGCGGGCCACCAGCTGTTCCAGGATCTGCCGCACGGGGACCTGACTGTCCAGCACGGGGCTGTCTGCGCCGATGACCCGAATGTCCACGTCGCCCACCGCCACAAAGTCCCGGACGCTACCCTCACGTCCCGCCTGCATGGCAGCGGACCACTCCTGAGCCAGGAGATTGCATCGCTCCTGGGCAAAGGTATCCTCTCCCTCGCCTGGCTTGTACACCATGGCGAAGCGCAGGTTGCCGGCCCGCTCCCAGTTCTGCCCGGTAGCCTGGAAGATCTTCAGCAGGATGCCTGTCAGAAAGGGCATGGACCGCAGCAGCGACACCCCGCAGGGGGCGTCCGCCGTGGGCTGGAAGGGGGTGAAGAGGAGCAGGTCCTGCCAGGGCAGCTCCCGGTCCTCCCCCAACCCCGCCTGGCACAGGCGGAAGTCCAGGGGGCTGTCCCCGATTTTCACCTCGACCTGTTCCGGGTCCGCACACAACAAAGCGGCAATATCCCCGCCGTCTCTGGTGAGCACAATTTCCCCCAGGGCGTGGCCGCAGGTAAACAGGTCGTCCAGATAGCGGTCCAGAAAGGCTTGCACTCCCCTCTGACCCCAGCCGATATCCACCGTCTGAAAGAACCGCTCCAGCCCGGCCTGAGCCTCGGAGCCGGCGCACTTCACCCCCACGCCGCCGCACAGCCGGGTTAGCTTCCAGATGGCGGCGTCCACAATGGGAATCCCCTCCCGGATGGCCCGGTACAGGGCGGTCTCCCCGGTGTGCAGGGGGACGTACCGGTCCAGCATACCGAAAGGGTTCCCCGCCCCCTGCCGCACCTGAACCACGGGAGCAGGGGGCTCTCTTCGCTTTTGCTTCCACCACTTCATGCAATTCCTCCTTGTCATTTTGTCCTCGCCGGACAGGCCTTCTTTTCTTTGAAAAGAAAAGAAGCAAAGCTCTGACACTCTTGCCATAATCGCAGGTACTCCACCCGGTCACGAGGATTTTTGCGCGGTAGTTTGATATTATGTTATAAAACGCCCCATGTGACTGCCCCGCTCCCTTGTCCAAGAGGTACAGCCCGGCGTCCCCCAAGCGGCGCAGCCGCTTGCCCCCTTTGGCAAAGGGGGTGCCCGAGCGACGCGAGGGCGGGGGATTGTCGTTTTACAGCGCACGACCCTGGGACCTTAGAATTGCTTCTGACGGTCAATCCCCACCGGCTTCGCCGGAGGGCAGATTGTCAATGAAGTGCAACAAAAAAGAAAAAGGAGGAGTCAGGAGGGTTTAAGAAAGAGTTCCGCAG
>NZ_QWKI01000124.1 GCF_009911645.1 Pseudoflavonifractor sp. 60 | reverse complement strand
GTCGCTATCCATCCTCTCTCCGGCTCCTGCTCATCCCATGCAGGGGCCGGAGGCCTTTTTTTGTCAATGTACACAAAACGGGGGATGGAACGAAATCCACAAAAATGTGCCCCGCCGTCCGGCGGGGCACATTTTTTATTCCTCATCCAATTTCAGCACCGCCATAAAGGCCTCGGTGGGCAGCTGGACCGTGCCCAGAGTGCGCATCTTCTTCTTGCCCTCCTTCTGCTTCTCCAGCAGCTTCTTCTTCCGGGTGATATCGCCGCCGTAGCACTTGGCCAGCACGTCCTTGCGCATGGCCTTCACCGTCTCCCGGGCGATGATCTTGCCGCCGATGGCCGCCTGAACGGGCACCTCGAAGAGCTGGCGGGGAATATTCTCCTTCAGCTTCTCGCAGATACGCCGGGCCCGGCCATAGGCCTTATCCCGGTGGACGATAAAGCTCAGCGCGTCCACCTGGTCGCCGTTGAGCAGCAGGTCCACCTTCACCAGGTCGCTTTTCTCATAGCCCTCCAGCTCGTAGTCCAGGGAGGCGTAGCCCTTGGTTCGGGCCTTGAGGGCGTCGAAAAAGTCGTAAATGATCTCGCCAATGGGCATAGAATAGTGCAGCTCTACCAGGTTGGTATCCAGATACTGCATATCCTTGAAAATGCCCCGGCGGTCCTGGCACATGGGCATGATGTTGCCCACGTAGTCGGGGGGCGAGATAATGGACACCTTGGCGTAGGGTTCCCGGGCGTCGGCGATGGAGCCGGGGTCGGGGTAGTTGTGGGGGTTGTCCACCCGGACCACAGTCCCGTCGGTTTTGGTGACCTCATATATTACAGAGGGTAATGTGGTCACCAGGTCCAGATCAAACTCACGTTCCAGCCGCTCCTGGATAATCTCCATGTGGAGCATCCCCAAAAAGCCGCACCGGAAGCCGAAGCCCAGGGCCACCGAGGACTCCGGCTCAAAGGACAGGGAGGCGTCGTTGAGCTGGAGCTTCTCCAGGGCGTCCCGCAGGTCGGGGTACTTGCTCCCGTCCTCGGTGTAGATGCCGCAGTAGACCATGGCCTGGGCGGGGCGGTAGCCGGGCAGGGCCTCCGCCGCGGGGACCTCTGCGCCGGTAATGGTGTCGCCCACACTGGTGTCCTTCACATTCTTGATGGAGGCGGTGAACCAGCCCACCTCTCCGGCGGACAGCCCCGGGGCGGACTCCATCCCCAGGGGCTTGAGGTAGCCGCAGTCCAGCACCTGGTACTGGGCCCCGGAGGCCATCATTTTCACGTTCATCCCCTTTTTCAGGGTCCCCTCCATAACCCGGAAGTAGACGATCACCCCCACGTAGGGGTCGTACTGGCTGTCAAAAATCAGTGCTTTCAGGGGGGCGGAGGGGTCCCCCTCCGGGGCGGGGATGTTTTGTACAATGTCCTCCAGCACGGCGGGGATGTTGACCCCCTGTTTGGCGGAAATCTCCGGGGCGTCCAGGGCGGGGAGAGCCAGGATGTTTTCGATCTCCTCCTTAACCCGGGCCGGGTCGGCGGCGGGCAGGTCAATCTTGTTCACCACAGGGAGAATTTCCAGGTCGTGCTCCATGGCCAGATAGGTGTTGGCCAGGGTCTGGGCCTCAATGCCCTGGGAGGCGTCCACAATGAGCACTGCCCCCTCGCAGGCCGCCAGAGAGCGGGAGACCTCATAGTTGAAGTCTACGTGGCCCGGGGTGTCGATAAGGTTCAGGTGGTAGACCTGGCCGTCCTGGGCCTGGTAGTCCAGCCGCACCGCCCGGGCCTTAATGGTAATGCCCCGCTCCCGCTCCAGGTCCATGTTGTCCAGCAGCTGACTCTCCATCTGCCGCTGCTCCACCGCCCCGCACAGCTCAATGAGCCGGTCGGACAGGGTTGACTTGCCGTGGTCGATGTGGGCGATAATGGAAAAATTTCTGATTTTAGTTTGGTCGGTCATAGGATTCAAAACCTCCGAAAAATAGGGTTGACAGCCCCATATTTTGGGTGCTATACTGAGAAAAAGTACATACGCCGCCGGGTGAGTACCTACCTTGAAGTCAGGCTGAAGGCCTGGCTTATTTTTTTGAGAGGAGTTTTTTTATGTTCTCTTATGTCTGGCCCATTGCGCTGGCCGTTGTCTCCAATATTTTCTACCAGATCTGTGCCAAGTCCACGCCGGAGGGAATGGACCCGCTGGCCTCACTCACTGTCACCTACACGGTGGGGGCTGCCGCCGCCGGGGCGCTGTATTTCATCCTGAACCGGGAGGGCAATCTGCTGCGGGAGTACGCCCACCTGAACTGGGCCCCTTTTGTGTTCGGCCTGGTGCTGGTGGGACTGGAGGTGGGCTACATCTACGCCTACAAAGCCGGCTGGCCGGTGAGCACCGCCGCCATTGTGCAGGCCGCCTTTCTGGCCGTGGCACTGCTGTTTGTGGGGCTGCTCCTGTACCATGAGCCCATTACCCGGAGCAAGGCCGCCGGGGTCGTGATCTGTATGGTGGGGCTGTACTTTATCAATCAATAGCGCCCTTACCGGTAATCGCTGATTTTGGCGCTCTCCTCCGGGGAGAACAGGTATTCATTTTGATACTGCTCCCGCAGCTCAGCCAGGGGCCTGCCCTCCAGGGCGGTACGCATATCCTGCTGGAGCAGGGCGATGACCCGGGCAAAGGTGGGGGTGCTGTAGACCTCTTTTTCCCAGCGTTTCAGATTAAAGTCAGCGGCGGCGCGGCGGACCGGTTCAAGAAAGACGATCATGGTGTCGCCGATGTCGCCGTAAATCACGCCCTCCACGGCGTCCCAGGTAATATGCTCGGGGACGGCCTCCTCCAGCACGGTACCCAGACCAGAAAGGAACACATTGTAGGACATGGCCCTCCAAGGAGAGAAATATTTCTCATAAAAAGCGCGGCTCTCCGGGTCCTCATTCAGACCGCCGCCGTCCCCGGTCAGGATGTCCAGAGCGGAGTCGGAAAAGCTCTGCTGAAACCGGACAAACTCCTCGCGGCCACGTTTCCCCTCCAGAAAGTCCCACAGCACCTCGATGGCAATCCCCAAGATTTCCGGGGCCGGCTCCTTGGGGGCCATATGCCGGTAGGAGTTCCACCAGCGGGTGAAGATGAGGGCGTGGGCCAGCATTTGAACTGAAGGGGGCTGCTCTTGAAAGGACTGCGCCATGCTGTCCCGCAAATCATGCACAAATTCCACTTTTTCTTCCGGCGTCAAGGGGGAAAAGTCGATTTCACAGACCAGCTTCATGGGGATTCCTCCTATTTCTTCTCCTGCTTCTTCTGCCGTCCGGCGCTGATGGCGTTGACCCGCTCGCCGGTGTTGTGGACCACCTGGAGGATGGACTGGTAGAGCACCGGGTAGTCCCGGGCCAGGGCGTCGTGGGTCATCTCGGGCATGGGCCCCTTGGCCTTCACGTGGGCGGCCAGGGCGTCGGCCAGCTCCGCCTCGCAGCATTTCATGTCTGCCTCCGCCAGGCCGGCCTGGAAGTGGCGGGGGGAAACGGAGAAGAAATCCGGGTTATTGCCGGGGGCGGCGTCGTAGAGCCGGCGGTACATGGTGTACACCGCAGTGGACAGATAGCCCGCCGTGGCCTGGATGGCCTCTCTGCTGCCCGTTTTGCCCAGCAGGCCGAAGAGGACGCCAATGGAGTTGACCAGCAGCTTTTTGCTCAGCAGAGCCAGCACGCCCCCCTTGATGGAGTTGTTCTTCTCGTCGCTGATATCATAGAGCTCCTCGGTGCCGATGGTGGTGCCGTCCCGGGTCAGGGTGCGGCCCAGGAGAAAATCGGCGGAGACGCCGTAGTAGTCGCAGGCCTTGACCAGGAAGGGCAGGCCGGGCTCCCGGATGCCGTTCTCGTAATGGCTGAGCAGGGCCTGAGAGATGCCCAGGTCGTTGGCGGCGGAGCGCTGGCTCACTCCCTTCTCCTGCCGCAGCAGAGACAGCGTGCGGGGAAATTCCGCGTTTGCTTCCTTCACAATGTTCACCTCAAGTCGAAAAATGGGGGACGGCCGTCTGTATCTGGGGCCGTCCCCAAACTGTTGCAATACACTTGGTATAGTATACCTGATTGCATAACGCCGCGTAAAGAGGAAAATAAAAAAATTTTCCTGAAAAATTCATCAATGCAGGAGAGAAAACTATCATACGACTCTTGCATTTTTTGCCGGGAAATGCTACCATGGTATTTGAGAATCTGGTGAGAAGCACCAATTTTTGATTTGGAGGAATGATGCACCTATGTTTAAAAAACTCATCGATATCCTGAAGGCCCACCCCCGCAAGATCGTCTTTACCGAGGGCACCGACCCCCGCATTCTGGAGGCCTCTGCCCGCCTGCTGTCCGGTACCTTCCTGACCCCCATCCTGATCGGCAACGAGAAGGAGATTCTGGATGCCGCCGAGGAGGCCGGCTTCAACATCCGGGGCGCCGTTATCCTGGACCCTGAGACCTATGAAGAAATGGACGCCATGGTGGAGCGGATGGTGGAGCTGCGCAAGGGCAAGATGACCGCCGACGAATGCCGCGCCATGCTGAAAAAGGGCAACTACTTCGGTACCATGCTGGTGGCTATGGGCGAGGCCGACGCGCTGCTGGGCGGCGCCACCTACTCCACCGCCGACACCGTCCGTCCCGCTCTCCAGCTGGTGAAGACCAAGCCGGGCAACTCCATCGTCTCCTCCTGCTTTATCCTGGTCCGGCCCTACGCCACCGGCGGCAACATGGTGCTGGCTATGGCCGACTGCGCCATCAACATCAACCCCACCGAGGACGAGCTGGTGGAGATCGCCTCCGAGACGGTGGAGTGCGCCAAGATCTTCGGCGTGGACCCCAAGGTGGCCTTCCTCAGCTACTCCACCTTCGGCTCCGGCAAGGGCCCCGACGTGGACAAGATGCGCAACGCCGCCGACAAGGCCAAGCTGGCCATGCCCAACATCCCCATCGAGGGCGAGCTCCAGTTCGACGCCGCCGTGGCCCCCCGCGTGGCCGAGACCAAGTGCCCCAACTCCAAGGTGGCCGGCTACGCCAACACCTTCATTTTCCCCGACATCAACGCCGGCAACATTGGCTACAAGATCGCCCAGCGTCTGGGCTCCTTCGACGCCTACGGCCCCATTCTGCTGGGCCTGAACGCCCCCATTAACGACCTGTCCCGGGGCTGCAACGCCCAGGAGGTCTACTCCATGGCCATTATCACCGCCGCCCTGGCCTGACCCTCTCCCAAATACGCAGCAGCGCCCCACGGGGCGCTGCTCTTTTATGAAAACAGGACTGCCCCGGAGGGCAGTCCTGTGTTTCAATGCGGGATGGGAGCTCAGCCGATGGCCACGTAGGCCAGTTCGCTGGGCAGAGCGATGCCCACGCCGGGGCCGATGGGTAGACCCAGGATCATGTAGATACCCAGGAAGATGATCCAGGCAATCTGCAGCACAATGGCAATGGGGAACAGGCCGGCGGCCAGGGTGCCGATCTTGGCGTCCTTGTCGTACTTGGCCTGCGCCACGCCCAGGGTGACCCAGATGTAGGAGGACAGGGGGGTAAAGGCGTTGGTGGGGGAGTCGCCCAGGCGGTAGAGCAGCTGGATAAAGCCGGGGTGATAGCCCAGCATCATCAGCATGGGGATAAACACAGGCGCCAGGATGGCCCACTTGGCGGAGCCGGAGGGGACCAGCAGATTGATAAAGCCGGTGAGCAGGATGATGCAGACCAGCAGGGGGAAGCCGGTGAAGCCGGCCCCGTTGAGGAAGTTGGCGCCGGAGATGGCGAACACGGTGCCGATCTTGGTCCAGTTGAACAGGGCGTTGAACTGACCGCAGAAGAAGCAGAAAGCCACATAGCTGCCCATCAGCTCCATCTGGTGGGTCATAGCCTTGTTCACGTCCCGGGAGCTCTTAAACTTGCCGGTGTAGAAGCCATAGACCAGGCCGGGGATGGCAAAGAAGAAGAACAGCACGGGGATCAGGTTGGACAGCAGGGGGGATTTGACCAGCTGGCGCTTGCCCGCGTCGTCAATCAGGGCCAGGGGGCCGAAGAAGAAGCCGATGAGGATCAGGACGATGTAGGCCAGCAGGGCCAGTCCGGCCAAGCCCAGACCCTTCCGCTCGGTGGCGGAGATCTCGTCCAGCTTTACCTCCACGGTGCTCTTAGACATATCATACTTGCCGAAGCGCTTGTCAACCACCAGGTTACACACCGCGCCGATGACGATGGAGCACAGGAAGGTGGAGGCGATCATAAAGTACCAGTTACAGGTGGTGTCCACCGCGTAGACGCCCTCACCCAGGAAGCCGTCCAGAACGGTGTTGGTGATGCCCTGGAGCAGGGCGTCGGTGCCGGCGATCATCAGGTTGGCGGAGAAGCCGGCCTGCGCACCTGCGTAGCCGCAGATCATACCGGCCAGGGGGTGCTTGCCGGCGCCGATGTACAAAATGGCGGCGATGGGCGGGATAACCACCATGGCGGTGTCGGAGGCCAGGTTGCCCACGGTACCCACAAAGGCCACCACGAAGGGGAGGATCACAGGGGGAATGTTGCGCAGCTTATCCTGAAGCAGGGACATAATCAGTCCGGACTCCTCGCACATACCAATGGCTAGCGTCATGGTGATGACCAGGCCCAGAGGGGCGAAGCCGGTGAAGTTGGTGAGCATACTGCCCAGGAACCAGAGAAGTCCCTCGCTGGAGAGGGGATTTTGGATGGACACGACCTCACCCGAGGGGTTGACGGCGGAGATGCCCGCCAGGCTGAGCAGCGCACTGACAACGGCGATGATGACAAACAGGTAGATGAACATGATCGCCGGGGGTGGAAGCTTGTTGCAAACGCGCTCCAGGCCATCCAGGAACTTGTCCAGCCATGTCTTTTTGGTCAGGGTGTTGTCTGGCATAGAGTTTCCTCCTTCTGAATATAAAGAAAATTTCGTATATTCTCCGTGTTTCCCCTCTCCCCCAAGAAAAGATTCGGCGAAGTATATACGTGCGTAACTTATAATAACATGGTTTTTGTGCAAAATCAAGAGCCGTTCATAAAAAAACAATTTCTAGTTCAAGAATTGTTCACAATCCACAAAAGCTGCCGGTGGAAAATCTCCCTATTGTACAAAGTCGGTTTCATGGCTTTTCTTTTTGGCCAACCTGTGATATCCTTATGAAAACAGACGGCAGCAGTGCCGTCACGATGGAGGAACTATGGGCGATTTTGTCAAGGATTTCTTTTCCCTGGACGGGATGAACGTCTGGAAGCTGCACACCGCGCAGGACTACCTCTTTGTTGGACTCTATGTGGCGCTGGGGATCGGGGCGCTGTGGCTTGCCCTCAGGGCGCTGGCCAGGGGGCGCACCCCGGAGGGTACCGCCAGGCGCATCGCGAAAAAGCTGCGCCGTCTGGGGGGCGCGGGGTCCCAGGTCTGGGAGAACGTCACGCCGGTCTCCCATCGGGGCCGGTGCGTGTGTCCCATGCTCTGGGCGGCCCGGGAGGGGGTCTATACGATCCAGCTCTACCACTTCGGCCTGGAGGTCACCGGCAGCGCCTCCTCCAAGCAGTGGACCCTGGCCTTTAACAAGGATGTGCGCCCCACGGACAATCCCCTGGACAGTATGGACGAGCAGGTGGTCATTCTCAACCGCATCCTGGGCCGGGCCGGACTGGGCCATGTGCCGGTGGAGAAGCTGATTATTTTTGCCGATATCTATGGCCGGCCCCGGCTGGAGCTGCGGGGTGTGGACTGCGCGGTGGTCCGCCAGGACCTGAAAAAGTGGCACAAAAAGCGGAAGGACCTGCCCAATGTTGACCTTGGGGCGGTGAAAAAGGCGCTGGAGGCCTCCTTCCAGGGCTGAATCTGTGACCAACGCGGCGGACGCCGTGATCCAATCATAATACAATACATAATAAATTAAGGAAGGAGACTACCCCCTATGAATCCAATCAACGAGGAGAGACTGCTGAAGGAATTTTTGGAGTTTGTCCAGATCGACAGCGAGAGCGGCAACGAAAAGGCCATGGGCCAGCGGCTGTGTGAGGTGCTGAAGGACCTGGGCCTGGAGCCCATCACCGACGAGGCAGGCAAGACCTATCACTCCAACGGCTTCAACGTCTTTGCCCGCTTCCCCGGCGAGGGAGAGCCCATGGTGCTCAGCGCCCACATGGACACCGTGGTCCCGGGCAACGGGGTCAAGCCGGTGATCAAGGACGGCGTCATCTACTCCGACGGCACCACCATCCTGGGCGGCGACGACAAGAGCGGCATCTGCGGCATTCTGGAGGCGGTGCGGGTCATTCAGGAGAACAACCTGCCCCACCGTCCCGCAGAGATCATCTTCTCCATCGGCGAGGAGGGCGGCATGAGAGGGGCCAAGGCCTTTGACTGCTCCCAGCTGAAGAGCAAGCGGGCCTACATCTTCGACTCCTCCGGAGAGGTAGGCAAGGTGATTGTGGGCGCGCCCGGGCAGATTAAGGTCTTTGCCGACGTGGTAGGCCGCCGGGCCCACGCCGGACTGGCCCCGGAGGAGGGCATCAGCGCCATCCAGGTCATGGCCAAGGCCATCGCCAAAATGAACCTGCTGCGCATCGACGCCGAGACCACCTGCAACATCGGCACCATCAAGGCGGAGTACGCCACCAACATCGTCCCCGACCGATGCTCCATCATCGCTGAGGTCCGCAGCCGCAATTTTGACAAGCTCAACGCCCAGGCCGAGCACATCCGCCAATGCCTCCAGGAGGCCTGCGACGAAGCGGGGGCAACCCTGGAATGGAATCCGGTGACTAACTATGTGTCCTACAACATCCCCGAGGACAGCGCCATTGTCACCGACCTGCTCTCCTGCATTGAGAAGATTGGCCGGGAGAAGCTGGTGACTCTGGGCGGCGGCGGCAGCGACGCCAACATTTACAATCAGAAGGGCATTCAGGCGGTGGTGCTGGGCACCGGCATGACCAAAGTACATACCACCAGCGAGAGCATCAAAATCGTCAACCTCAACGACACGGCCCGGCTGGCCCTGGCCCTGCTGACCATGGAGGCGGTGCGATGAGCTTTGACCATGTGAATTTGGAGCAGCTGGGCCAGGAGATGATCCAGCTGCGCCGGGACTTCCACAAGAACCCCGAGTCGGGCTGGACCGAGTTTGCCACCACCGCCCGCATCATTGACGAGCTGGAGAAGCTGGGGCTCACCGTTCAGTACGGCCCCTCCATCCATGTCCGGGAGAAGATGTTCGGCCTGCCCAAGCCGGAGGTGCTGGAGAAGTGCTGGCAGCGGGCCATGGAGGAGACCAGCCGTCCCGACCTGGTGGAGGCCATGAAGGGGGGCTACACCGGCTGTCTCACCGTCATTGAGGGGGCTCTCCCCGGGCCCACTGTGGGCATCCGGGTGGATATCGACTGCAACGACGTGGAGGAGGCCGGCGACCCAAAGCACGCCCCCTGCGCCTTGGGCTTCCGTTCGACCCACGAAAACTGTATGCACGCCTGCGGCCACGACGCCCACGCCGCCATTGGCGTGGGGGTCGCCAGGCTGCTGTGCGCCTGCCGGGACCAGCTGCGGGGCAGAGTGCTCCTGGTCTTCCAGCCCGGGGAGGAGGGCCTGCGGGGGGCCGCCAGCCTCACCGCCGCGGGCCATTTCTCCCAGTGCGACTACTTCTTCGGCGGCCACGTGGGGCTGCTGGACGGCCTGGATGTGGGCACGGTGGCCGCCGGAGGCCACGGCTTCCTGGCCAGCACCAAGTTTGACGCCATGTTCCACGGGGTCGCCTCCCACGCTGGGGCCGCCCCCGAGCTGGGGCACAACGCCATCGCGGCGGCGGCGATGGCAACCCTGGGAATGCTGTCCATCTCCCGCCACCACGAGGGCTCCAGCCGGATCAACATCGGCACCTTCCACGGCGGCACCGGGCGCAACGTCATCCCCGCCGAAGCGGAGCTGACCGTCGAGACCCGGGGCAGCACCACCGAGATCAACCAGTACATGGAGGCCGAGGCCAAGCGGGTATGCCAGGGGGCGGCGGATATGTACGGCTGCACCTTCGAGACCCGGTTCATGGGCTCCGCCGGCTGCATTGTCTGCGACGAGGAGCTGGTGGACCACACCATTGAGGTCCTGTCCCGGATGGAGGGCGTGAACAAGATCATCCGGGACGTCAACTTCGGCGGCGGCGAGGACGTGACCACCATGATGCGGGACGTACAGGAGCACGGGGGCCAGGTCATCGAGCTGGTCTTCGGGATGCCCCTCACCGCCCCCCACCACAACGACTACTTCGACGTGGACGAGCGGGTGATCCCCCTGGCCATCCGGATTTTTGCCCAGCTGGCCCTCACCGCCGGGGACTGGCGGAAATAAGAGGCGGATTCCCAACGGGAACCATAGAATTACATTGTAGGAGGCATACGGTTTATGTCTGAATTACGACAAATCATCGACAAGTATTGGGAGAAAGTGCGGGAGCACCGCAATTGGCTGCACCAGCACCCGGAGCCCAGCACCCAGGAGAAGGAGACCTCCGCCTATGTGGCCAAGGTCCTGCGGGAGATGGGGCTGGAGCCCACCGAGCACGTGGGGGGCTACGGCGTCACCGCTCTGATCCAGGGCAAGGGGTCGGGCAAGTGCGTGGGCCTGCGGGCCGACATGGACGCCCTCCCCCTCACCGAGAGCACCGGCCTGGCCTGCTCCTCTCTGACCCCTGGTATGGCCCACTCCTGCGGCCACGACGCCCACACCGCCATGCTGCTGGGGGCGGCCTATGTGCTCAACGAGCTGAAGGACACCTTCAACGGCGCCGTCAAGCTGGTCTTCCAGCCCGCCGAGGAGAACGTGGCCACCAGCGGGGCCCGGAAGATGATCGAGGAGGGGGTCCTGGAGAATCCCAAGGTGGACGCCATGTTCGGCCAGCACGTATGGCCCGCTTTCCCCGCCGGCAAGGTGGGCATCCGGGATACCCAGATGATGGCCTCCTCCGACCGGCTGTACATCACCGTCAAGGGCAAGAGCACCCACGGCAGCGCCCCGGAAAACGGCATTGACGCGGTGATGATCGCCGCCTATGTGGTCACCGCCCTGCAATCCATCGTGGCCCGGAACGTGTCCCCCCTGGACAGCGCGGTCATCTCCTTTGGCAACATCCACGGCGGCACTGCCTACAACATCATCACCGACGAGGTGAAGCTGGAGGGCACCTGCCGCAACCTGAATCCTGCCATCCGGGACGCCATGCCCCAGCGCATTGAGAACATTGTCAAGGGCGTGACCGAGGGCATGGGCGGGAGCTATGAGTTCACCTATCTGCGGGGCTACTCCCCCACGGTGAACGACCCGGCCAAGTCCGCCCTGGTGAAGGAGGCCATTGTGGACGCGGTGGGCGAGGAGGGCCTGCTGATGCCCGAGCGCCCCGCCCTGGGAGGGGAGGACTTCTCCTTCTTCTGCGAGAAGGTGCCCTCCGCCTACTTCTGGCTGGGCTGCCACGACCCGGCCAAGCCCCAGTACCCCATCCACCACGGCTCCTTCGCCCCCGCGGAGGAGGCCCTGCCCATCGGCATGGAGGTGCTGGTGGGGGCCGCCCTCAAGTTCCTGGCCCAGTGACATAAAATCAAATCCCACAGAGGCGATTCGCCTCTGTGGGATTTTTTTGCCTCACTTTCCCACGCAGAAGCGCTGGAAAATGCGGTCGGTGACCTCCTCCCGGAGGGACTGGCCGGTGAGCTCCCCCAGGGCCTCCAGGGCCTCCTCCACGTCGGTGAGCAGGGCGTCGGGGGTCACCCCGGCCTTCAGGGCGGCTCTGGCCCGGCGGACCCCCTCCCTGGCCCGGGAGGCCGCCTCCTCCTGGCGGGCATTGGTGAGGATCTCGCCGTAGCCCCACCACAGGTCCTGGGGGAAAGCGCAGGAAATCTCCTGACATAGTCCATCCAAATATCCGGTCCGGGCGCTCACCGTCACAGCGGGGGGCATCTCCATGCTGACCACCGGGATAGGGGCCTGGGGCAGGTCCCCCTTGGTCCACACCAGAATGGCGGGCGCCAGCTCCATGGCCTCCCGGAGCAGGGCGAAATCCGCCTCCTGGGCGGGCTGGGAGGCGTCGATGAGCACCAAAATCAGCCCCGCCTCCTCCATGGCCCTCCGAGCCCGCTCCACCCCCAGCTGTTCCACCGGGTCAGCCGTGTCCCGCAGGCCGGCGGTGTCGATGAGCCGCAGGGGGATGCCCCCCAGCTCACACCGCTCCTCCACCGTGTCCCGGGTCGTGCCGGGGATATCGGTGACAATGGCCCGCTCATAGCCCACCATAGCGTTGAGCAGGGAGGATTTGCCCGCGTTGGGCCGGCCCACAATGGCGCAGGCGACCCCGTCCCGCAGCAGTCTGGCCCGGCCGCAGGAGGCCAGCAGGGCGTTCAGCTCCCCCTCCTGGTTGGCCAGAGCCTCATCCAGCTCCTCCATGCGGAAGGGGTCGATGTCCTCGTCGGGGTAGTCCAGCACGGCGTGGAAGTGAGCCATCACGTCGGTGAGCGCGGAGTAGATCTCCGAAATCTTCCGGGACAGCGTCCCGCCCAGCTGTCCCGCCGCGTGACGGGCGCTCTCGCGGCTCTGGGCCTCCAGCAGGTCCCCCACCGCCTCCGCCTGGGCCAAATCCAGCCGCCCGTTGAGGAAGGCCCTTCTGGTAAACTCCCCGGCCCGGGCCTGGCGGGCCCCGGCGGCAAAGAGCGCCTCCAGCCCCAGGGCCAGCACCATGGGGGAGCCGTGGCACTGGAGCTCCGCCGTGTCCTCCCCGGTGTAGCTGCCGGGCCCCAGGCTGTAGGTGCACAGGACCCGGTCGATGGCCTGCCCGCCGCTGTCCAGCAGCTCGCCATAGACCAGCTCACGGGGGCCGTGGTCCCGCAAAGCCTTGGGGCCCAGGGGTTTGAAGCATTTCTCCACAATGGAGACCGCCGACGGCCCGGACAGGCGCAGAATGCCGATCGCCCCCGGTCCCGGAGGGGTTGAAAGGGCGGCAATGGTGTCGCTGGTGGGGAACATGGGCTGCACTCCTTTCCGTTTAAGACGGCCCGGGCAGTGTTTCCTGCAAAAGGCTGCCCTGAAAAGTTTGTGGAAAATTTCGCCTTGACAGACATTATGGAAACCGGAAGAACGAATAATTTAATCCACAGGCCGGCTGGCCCGGTGTGGAAAAGCCTGTGGATAATGTGGAGAACCCTTCTGTCCCAGAAGTCAGGGGGTGTGGAAAGAGTTGTGGAAAAAGTGGATAAAAAACTGCATAGGGGCTGTCAAAATAATTCCGCCTTTTCCGGGCGGCCTTTCGTCCCGTTTGCAGGAGTTCCGCCGCCTCTACAGCCAAATAGCCCAACCGTCATACTGAAATACCCCCGCGCCGTGGTGCAGCCTGCCCTCCCCCTTCAGCTGGCGCAGGGCGTCCCGCATTTTGGCCGGGGTGTCGGGCGGCACATCCAGAGCGTGGTGGGCCGGGAGGACCCGCCGGGCGGGCAGGGCGGCGGTGCGCTCCAGGGAGTCCAGGTAGGCCGCCGGGTCGGTGGAGGGGTAGTAGGCGAACAGGGTATCCAGGTAGATCAGGTCGCCGGTGTACAGATCCCCCCGGGCCGCCTCCCAGAAGCACAGGTGCCCTGGGGAGTGGCCCGGCGTGTGGATCACCTCCACCGTCCGTCCCCCCAGGTCCAGCTCCTCCCCGCCCCGCAGGACCCGGGCCGGCGTGCCCTGAAACATTTGGTACTGACTTACATCAAAGTCCTCCGGCGGGTCGCAGCGGTCCAGCACCATCTCCCGGACGGTCTCCATGGACAGGGGAAACTCCCCCTGGAGCCAGGGCAGCTCCGCCTCGTGGGCGTAAAAGTCGGGGAAGTACCGGTGGCCGCCGATGTGGTCCCAGTGGATGTGGGTCGCAATGGCGGTGACCGGCTTGTCTGTCAGCCGGCGGACTTCTTCGCAGATGTTGCAGATGCCCAGGCCGGTGTCGATGAGCAGGGCGCGGTCCGCCCCAATAAGGAGGTAACAGTGGGTCTCCTCCCAATGGCGGTACTCGCTGAGGACCCAGGTGTCGGGGGCCAGCTGTTCGGTGGTAAACCAGGGGCGCATAGATTTGATCTCCTTTCGCATGGGTCAGAATCAGGCCGTCCCCTGATAATAGCACAAATCACCCCACCTGTCTTGCACAATACCGCCAAGTTTATTCCTTCCCGATCGGGCTTGCGCTATTGCTCCAGCCGCTTGCAGACGGCCCGGGCCGCCTGGACGCCGGAGGCCCCCGCCTGGGCCAGCCCCCGGGTGACTCCCGCGCCGTCGCCGGCGGCAAAGAAGTTGGGCAGGGCGGTCTCCAGCTCGGGGGTGAGCTGGAGGCGGGCGGAGTAGAATTTCACCTCGGCGCCGTAGAGCAGGGTGTCGTAGTTGGCGGTGCCGGGGGCGATCTTGTCCAGCTGATAGATCATCTCGATCAGGTCGTCCAGCTGGCGCTTGGGCAGGGTCAGGGACAGGTCCCCGGGGACGGCGGCGGTGAGGGTTGGCCGGACGGTGGATTTGCCCATGCGGTGTTCGTTGGTGCGCCGTCCCCCCACCAGGTCGCCGAAGCGCTGGACCAGCACGCCGCCCGCCAGCATATTGGACAGGGAGGCCACATGCTTGCCGTAGCGGTAGGGCTCGTTAAAGGGCTTGGTGAACCGGTTGGACACCAGCAAGGCGAAGTTGGTGTTTTCACTGCGCAGGGCGGGGTCGGCGTAGGAGTGGCCGTTGACGGTGTTGATCCCCTCCACATTCTCCGCCACCACATGGCCGTAGGGATTCATGCAGAAGGTGCGCACGCTGTCGCCATACCGCTTGGTGCGGTAGACCAGCTTGGACTCGTAGACCACATTGGTGATGTGTTCGAAGACCACGGCGGGCAACTCCACCCGCACGCCGATGTCCACCTGGTTGTTCAGCAGCTCCAGCCCCAGGTCCTTGCACTGGTTGGAGAACCACTCCGCCCCCGACCGGCCCGGCGCGGCGATGAGGTACCGGCACCCCACCTCGCCCCCCTTAGCCAGGACCAGGCGGTAGCCCCCGTCCGTCTTCTCAATGGCGGCCACCTCGGTGTGGAAGGCGAACTCCAGCTTGTCCTTCAGCCCCTCGTAGATGTTGGTGAGGATGCGCAGGTTGTTCTCGGTGCCCAGGTGTTTGCACCGGGCCTGGAGCAGGTGGAGGTCATAGGCCAGCGCCTGGCGGGCCAACTTCCGGGCCTCCTCGCTCTCGGTGGAGAAGACCTGGGTTGTGGCCCCGTGGGCCACGTTGATGGAGTCCACATAGTCGATGAGCTCCATCACGTGGGCGGGCTCCATAAAGTCTGTGAGCCAGCCGCCGAACTGGGTCGTAAAGTTAAACTTTCCGTCAGAGAAGGCCCCCGCGCCGCCGAAGCCGCACATGGTGTGGCACACCGGACAGCGGATGCACTCGTGGACCTTCCCCGCCACAATGGGGCAGCTGCGGTGATAGATATCCGCCCCCTGGTCCAGAGCCAGCACCTTCAGCTCCGGGTGGAGATGGGCCAGCTCATAGGCGGCAAAGATGCCCGCCTCCCCGCAGCCCAGAATGACGACGTCGTAATTGGAAGTCATAGCTTTGTCCTCCTCTTGGATGGAAGGGGCGGCCTTGGGGCCGCCGCCTCCTCTATATAATATAGGTATACTACATTTTTCCCACTTTTGCAACCCAAACAGCCGGCACAGACAAAAACCGCGTACTCCGCCGGGGCGGAATACACGGTCGAGTGGATATTCAGCTCTTCTCCTGAAAGCTGGCGCCGCAGCTGCGGCAGGTGACGGTGATCTTCCCCCGGCCCCGGGGGACCCTCAGCCGCTGGCCGCAGTTGGGGCATTTAAAATAGATGTGTTCCTTGTCTCTGTGGATGGTGCGGCGCAGGCGGAGCCAGCTCATAAAAGGGTTCACGCTGCGCAGAAAGCGGGTGTTCTCCATCCGCCGCCGCTCCAGATTTCGGGACAGAAGGCGGACGAGGGTCACAAGCAGTAGAAGAAAACTGGCCCAGTAAAGCAGCTCCCATCTGGTCAAGAGAAACACCAGATAGAGCAGCAGATAAACCGACATCAGGAACAGGTTCAGCTGGTCGTTCCCATAGCGGCCATACATAAATCGCTGGATCGCGTTTCGGATCATGGAAGTGCCTCCTTGGCTGACAGAAGACGGCAGGCGAGACGCCTGCCAGTACCACCATCCCATGATATTCCTTCTTGGGCCGCCCGTCAAGAACTCATTCGTAAACAAAATGTAAATTTCTCTCCCATTTCCCTCTTTTTCCAGCTCCTCCGCCCCTCTTTTTTACAGTCCGGAGGGGGGAGGGACGGCGGGAGGCGCTCCCCGGGAAAACCGTCGAAAAAAGGGGGCTCCCAACGGCCAAAGGGCTTGCGGCGGAGGGGAATTCCGATTATAATGGTGGTATCCTGACAACCAGAATTGGGGGGTCTAAATGAAGCGTATCGATAAGGAAAATTACTATCTGGACATTGCCGAGACGGTGCTGGAGCGCTCCACCTGCCTGCGCCGGTGCTATGGCGCCATCATCGTGCAGCATGACGAGATCGTCTCCTCCGGCTACAACGGCGCCCCACGGGGGCGGAAGAACTGCCTGGACCTGGGCTTCTGCGCCCGGGAGGCCATGAACATCCCCTCGGGGGAGCGGTATGAGCTGTGCCGCTCCGTCCACGCCGAGGCCAACGCCATCATCTCCGCCGCCCGCAGCGAGGTACTGGGGGCGACCCTCTACATGGTGTGCAAGGACCCCAAGACGGGAGAGCTGATCCCCGGCTCCACCTCCTGCTCCATGTGCCGCCGGCTCATCATCAACGCCGGCATCGACCGGGTCGTCATCCGCAATACGGAGCGGGAGTACTCGGTGGTCCATGTGGAGGACTGGATTCGTGAGGACGACTCCCTGCCGCCCCAGCTCTGAGCCCCCTAGTCCAGCCCCTCCAGCCCGAAGAGATGGGCGGGCAGAATGTCGGACAGGGCCGTCAGCACCGGGTCCAGGCCCCCATCCGTCTGGAGGCGGGGGGTGTTTACCTGGACCCGTCCGTCCTGGGCCCCGGCGGGCAGAGAGACCAGCACAACAGGGGTCGACTGGCCCAGCTCTGTCATCATCGCCCCCCGGTGCAGCTGTACAATGTGCCGGGCAACGGCCAGCCCCAGCCCCGCCCCCTGTCCGGCCAGAGGGATGCTCTCGGTGTCCGGCTGGAGCATGGCGGCCATCTGCCGCAGGTCGGGCAGGGGCCCGTTGTCCGACACGGTAATCAGCGCCCGCTGGCCCGCCCGGCGCACAGTCAGCAGCACCAGGCCCTCCCCAGCCGCCCGGGCCGCGTTGGAGATCAGCTCCAGCAGCATATTCCGGAGCAGGCCGGGGTCGCCGGAGATCAGCAGACTGCTCTGGGCACACTCATACTCCAGGATGATCCCCGCCTCCCGCAGCAGAGGATAGGCCCGCTGGACCACCTGCCGGCACAGCCCGGCCAGGTCCATCACGATCGGCTTGTACCCGGCCCCGTCCTGCATATACTCTAAATTGTCCATCAGACGGAACAGCCGGTAAAAGCTCTTGCCGAAGGCCGCCGCCGGCACTCCGCTCTCCGGCGCGGCGGCGGCGGGACCTACCTCCGCCAGGATCTCCCCCAGCAGCGTGCGCAGCTGGCGTAGGCTCCCCTCCAGCTGCCGCTGGGTCAGGGCGGTCTGGGCGGCGGGGCGGAAGAGAATGACCTGCTCCCCGTTCCGGCTGGTGCAGCTGTAGCTGAACGCCTCCTCCCCCACCGTAAAGACCCCCGTTCCCGCCGGGGCCTGCCGGGGCAGGACCGCCCACTGGGACAGGGACCCTCCAAGAGCCAGCTTCGGCAGATAGTACCTGGCCATGGCGTTGGCCTGCTGTACCACGCCGTCCTGAAGCTGGACGACCCCCTCAGGAAAGGCGTCCAACAGCGCCTGTACGGAATCCAGCATAATGTTGCTCCTCCCTGGCGGCATGACCCGTCCGCCGCAGATTTTCCTGTATAGCATATGTTCCGTTTTGAAAAATGACACAGAGAACAGTATATCAAATATTTTCCTGCGCCACAATAGAAAAGTCGAAAAAGGGCGAAAAAAGGGGGGCGGCGCATTTTTTCCGGCGGATAAACGGCCTCCCCAGGACGGGTCCTCTTGCTCTATGGCGAATTTTCCATCAATTTTTTTTGGAAATCTATGAAAAAACACACTAGGAAAATATGAGAAATTGGGGTATAATATGGATGCTACCAAAACTGCGGGGCGTCCGCAGATATTTGATAAATAAAGGAGTTATGCAACATGAGCATCAAAGTTGGCATCAATGGGTTTGGCCGCATCGGCCGCATGGTTTTCCGCGCCAGCCTGAATCATCCCGAGATCGAGATCGTGGGCATCAACGATCTCTGCCCCGCCGACTACCTGGCTTATATGCTGAAGTATGACACGATGCACGGCATCTGCAACGCCGAGATCAGCAGCACCGAGAATTCCATCATTGTCAACGGCCACGAGATCCCCATCTCCGCCGAGCGCAGCCCCGCCGACCTGCCCTGGGCCAAGCTGGGCGCTGAGTACGTGGTGGAGTCCACCGGCCTGTTCCTGACCCAGGAGAAGGCTCAGGGCCACCTGGACGCCGGCGCCAAGAAGGTCGTTATGTCCGCTCCTTCCAAGGACGCTACCCCCATGTTCGTGTGCGGCGTCAACCTGGACAAGTACACCACCGACATGAACTTCGTGTCCAACGCCTCCTGCACCACCAACTGCCTGGCCCCCATCGCCAAGGTGCTGAACGACAACTGGGGCATCACCGATGGCCTGATGACCACCGTCCACTCCACCACCGCTACCCAGAAGACCG
The DNA here is from genome assembly GCF_009911645.1 of Pseudoflavonifractor sp. 60. Classification (GTDB taxonomy): domain Bacteria; phylum Bacillota; class Clostridia; order Oscillospirales; family Oscillospiraceae; genus Lawsonibacter. Next base: position 1,164 of record NZ_QWKI01000124.1, on the reverse strand, counting down.
TTGACGGCCCCTCCCTGAAGGATTGGCGCGGCGGTCGTGCTGCTGCCGGCAACATCATCCCCTCCTCCACCGGCGCCGCCAAGGCCGTGGGCAAGGTTATCCCCGAGCTGAACGGCAAGCTGACCGGTATGTCCATGCGCGTTCCCACTCTGGACGTGTCCGTGGTCGACCTGACCGTCAACCTGGCCAAGCCCGCCAAGTATGAGGAGATTTGCGCCGCCATGAAGAAGGCCGCCGAGGGCGAGCTGAAGGGTATCCTGGGCTACACCGACGAGGCCGTCGTGTCCTCCGACTTCCTGGGCGACACCCGTACCTCCATCTTCGACGCCGACGCCGGTATCGCCCTCACCGATACCTTCGTGAAGGTCGTCTCCTGGTACGACAACGAGATCGGTTACTCCAACAAGGTCCTGGAGCTCATCAAGCATATGTACAGCGTGGACCATAAGTAATCTTTCCCATTCAGAGCGCCGCAGCTGCGGCGCTCTTTTTTTGTCCCCCATTTGTCGATAATTATAACCCGATTTAGCGAAATATGCTGTCGAAATATGGGATATAAGTATAATTTTTACCTATATCAGCGATAATTAAGACAAATATCCTCAAAATTGGGAAAATGGCGTTGGGGTGACGGCTATGGATACGACATTTATTGGAGAGCGAATCCATAACATAATTGACGAAAGACGTATTACTCAGACTTCATTGGCCGACAAAATCGGTATCAATTTATCTACATTGAATAATTATATGACGGGTCGTTCTAAATTCCCGCCGGAAGTATTGAAGCAAATTGCAGAGGTACTGGACACGAGCAGCGACTACCTTTTAGGTCTGGCTGATACCTCTGAGAGACCTATCCGGTTGTCAAAAACAGAAAAACTTATGATTAAAACCCTGCGTACCCTCTACCGGGACCAGCAGGAGGCTGTGCATAACCAGATTCAGTTTTTTCAAAAGCAAAATCGGAGAGAGTAGCTGTTTGCTGAATGCCGCCGGGGGATTGTTTCCGGGAGCACTGCCTTCTATTTAAGTTTTTAGGTAGAAGCAATGCCAGCAAATCAATCCCCACCCGCTTCGCGGGAGCCCCTTTTCAAAGGGGCCAGGCCGCCTGCGGGCGGGACGGGGGATAGGCCCTGCGAAGCAGGGCCCCACAAGCGGCGC
>NZ_QWKI01000123.1 GCF_009911645.1 Pseudoflavonifractor sp. 60 | reverse complement strand
TTTTGAAAGGGGGTGCCTGAGCGGAGCGAGGGCGGGGGATTGTCTTAGGAAATCTGCTTCTATTTCAGATTTCAAGTCGAAGCAATGCCAGCAGGTCAATCCCCACCGCACCGCTCCGCCCCTTTTCAAAGGGGCCAGGCCGCCTGCGGGCGGGACGGGGGACGAGCCCTGCGAAGCAGTGCCAGCAAATCAATCCCCACCGCCCCTCTCCCTCTGTCCGTCCTTCCGGTACTCCCGGGGGGCACAGCCGAAGCGGCAGCGGAAGGTACGGCTGAAATAGCTGCTGGTCCCAAAGCCGCAGGACACGGCAATCTCCGTCACCGACAGTCCGGTGTGGGCCAGCAGGCGGCAGGACTGGCGCAGGCGCAGGTCGGTGAGGTACTGGAAGGGGCTCAGACCCAGCGTCTCCTGGAAGCAGCGGCTGCACTCCCGGGGGCTGACGCACCCCGCCTGAGCGATCTGGTCCAGGGTCAGCTTCTCACGGTAGTGGGCGTCCATAAACTCCATCATGGTCTTGACCCGCAGGCTGTTGGCCCTCCGACCGGGCCGCGCGACCCACTCCCGTCCCTGGGACAGCTCCAGGGCGTACCGCAGCATCCGGGCGGCCTGGGCCTTGGACTCCAGCTCCCAGCCCGGCTCCGCCCCCTGATAGACGGCGAGGGCTTGGCGGACCAGCTCCAGCAGCTCCCGCTCCTCTGGCCTGTCCTGTCCCAGCCGCAGCAGGGCCAGACCCGGGTCCTCCACCAGAGGGCGGATGTATTTCCGGTTTATAAGGCTGTCCTCCTCCCCGCCCACAAACCGGGGGTGGAAGAGCACCTCCTCCTGGAGACAGGGGACCTCCCCCCGCTGGCGGGTCATGTGGAGGACCCCCGCGTTGAGAAAGCCCCCCTCCCCCGCCTGGAACACGTGGCAGCCGCTGGGCAGGTGGTACTCCAGTACGCCGGCCCGAATGTAAAACAGCTCCACCTCCTCGTGCCAGTGCCAGGGGCAGGTGCGGTCCATCAGGGCCTCCATGCTGCACAGGTTGGCCACATAGGGGAACTCTGGACTGCTCCGGGCAACCCGCTCCTCCAGCGTCTCCCGGTCGATGACCAGACTGCTGCACCCCTCCATTGTGATCTCCCCCTTTCTTCGTTCAAATTATAGCGGTTTTGGGTTGAAATGCAAGGGGCAGCCTGCGTTTCCCGCCGAAAATCCCTCAGGAGCTGAAACAGCCGCGGCCCCCACGTCGGTTTGGGACCGCGGCTGTGTTTATTTGACGATGATGACGCGGATGCGCCCGCCCTGGGACTCCTCCTTGTCGTACCAGGCGGTCAGGGTCCTGCCCTCCTCCTCCGCCCGGGCCAGACTGGACAGATAGTACCGGTTGCCCCGGAACTCGTACACCGCCACCTGGTCGGACAGGGTGTACTTCCGATTCCCCGCCGCAAACCGACCGTCCACCAGTTCTCCGGTCCCGGCGCTGGTGAGGGAGTACAGCCGGTCAGGATTGGTCAGCTCTCCCACCACGCGGATAGGAGCCCCCTCCAGCAGGAAGCGGGTCGTGGTGCCCGGCAGGGTGTAGGTCGTGCCCTCCACGTCGTACTCGTAGCTGAAGAACTTGCTGGTCCCCTCGCCCTGCTCCTCAAACTGGGTCAGAACGCCGTAGTGATAGGCGTCTCCGGTGACGTCGCTGAGGATGAGGGTCTCAATCTCCCCCTGGGGATTCAGGGCGTAGTAGCGCACCTTGCTCCGGTCCAGCTTCAGCCCCGCCAGCCGCTCCGGGGAGATGACCGCCCCCTGCTTGTTGCCCACATCCAGAATCTCCGCCCCTGGGGCAAATGCGTATTGACCCAGCTTGGTCCCGTCGGCGCTCACCGTGCCCTCCAGGGCCGCGGCGGACAGTCCCCGCAGGGAGATGGTCCCCTCCTTGGCGGCCACGGTGGCCCGGACCACATTGCCCGCCTGGTAGTTGCCCCCGGCCTGATACTGATAAGTCTGGCCGTCGGTGGCCAGGATGGTCACAGTCTGGGCGCTGTAGGTCCCCCCGTCCCCGTCGGGGTGGGAGGATTTCACCGCCTCCAGCACCACGCCGATGCGCTCCCCGGCGCTGGCGGACACGTCGGCCACCGCCGCAACTCCGCCGCTGCGGCCCAGCAGCAGAGTCACCGTACTGCCCAGGTGATACTGCCCCAGGTCGGACAGGGCGTAGGCGGCGGCGGAGCTCTCAATGGCGTAGGTCCGCCCCGCCACCGTCACCGAGGTGGGGGCCGCGCCGGAGGGCTCAATGGCCTGGATGGTGCCGGTGGCCTTCTTGGCGTAGGCCCACACCGTGCCCATGGAGGCGTTCCAGTAGACAATGTCGTAATTTTGAATGTTGTCCAGCGCCGCCGCGCTGTTGTTGCGGTACACCTTGGCAGGAACAAAGCCCAGCTCTCTCTGCCAGCCGCTCTGGACCACCACCGGGCCCTCCATCTCCCCGTTCACCAGAGAGACCAGGTCGGGCTTGCCCGAGGCGTCCAGGCTGTGGCCCAGCAGCTGAATGTAGGGGGTCCCCTCCTTGGTCCGGGCGGAGAGCAGGTTGTAGAAGAGATAGACCGCGTCCTGCCGGCTCAGGGAGCTGGCCGCACTGGCGGCGGTCATCCCCCGGTCCAGCTTCAGGCTGCGGAGCATGGACAGCTGTCCGGTGGGATAGGCGCCGGAGAAGTCCTCCTGACTGTAGCCCAGCAGCGTCAGGACCATGCCGGCGGCCTCCGCCAGCGTGATCTCCCGCTCCGGGCGGAAGGTGCCGTCGCTGAACGCGGAGACCATCCCCCGGCTCACCGCCGCCTCCACATAGCCGCTGGCCCAGTGGGTCCGGGGCACGTCGGGGTAGGGGGAGGAGGAGGCCTGGCCCACGCCGTCTCCTCCGGGGGACGCCTTGATGGCCATTGCCACAAATTCCGCCCGGCTCACCTTGGCAGACAGATTTTCTGTCTGGTCCACAATGCCCAGGGCGTTCACCGCCTGAACCGCGTCCTCCAGCGACGCCGCGCTTCCCGAGGCCAGCGCCGGGACCGCCAGCGTCAGCGCCATGCAGAGCGCTAAAGTCGCCGCTAACAGCTTTCTTCTCATAATATCCTTCCTTTCTTTTCTTCCTTTTTCTTTGAAAAGAAAAAGGAAGCGAAAAAGAAACTTTTGCGCAAAACTTCGTTTTGCTTGCTGCGCTGCTCACGATGGCTCGAACTCTCGCTCCAACGTTGTCACGCCTCGCCTGCTCACAACGCGCGGCTCAGCGCTTCTGTGAAAAAACGAAGTTTTTTCCAAAAATTTTTCTTTGTTTCTTTCTTTTTATAAAAAGAAAGAAGAGAGGGAGTCAGTCGTATCTCAGGGCGTCGATGGGGTTCAGCTTCGCCGCCTTGTTGGCGGGCAGGTAGCCGAAGAGGATGCCGATGCCCACAGAGACCCCGAAGCTTAGGCCGATGGCCCCCAGGGTTGGGCTTGCGTTGAAGGTGATGCCGCTGGTCCCCAGGCTGGCCACCAGCATACCCCCCAGCAGGGCCTCCAGGGCCTTTGCCAGCAGACAGCCAAAGCCGATGCCCAGCAGGCCCCCAATGGCGGAGGTGGTGCCCGCCTCAATGACGAACTGGCTGCGGATGTCCTTCCGCTTGGCCCCCAGGGACTTGCGCACGCCGATCTCCCGGGTGCGCTCGGTGACGGAGACCAGCATGATATTCATGATGCCGATGCCGCCCACCAGAAGGCTGATCGCAGCGATGGCCACCAGCACGCCCATAGCCACCCCCATCATGCCGTTGATCTGGTTGGCCTGCTCGGCCATGGTGATAATGTAGAAGTAATTATACATGCCGTCGTCCGTCCGGTAGAAATCGTTGAGGTAGGCCTCAATCACCCTTTTGGCGGCGTCGGCGGTCTCGCCGGAGGTGCTGGTGAAGATGTATATGCCTACCCACCGGTCGCCAATAATCTCCATGACGGTACTATAGGGCATATAAATCTGATCGTCCTGACTGCCGGGGAGCATCTCCAGCTCGGCGTTGCGCTTCAGCACCCCCACCACGGTGAGGGTCCGGCCATTGATGGACAGCTGTTTCCCCAGGGCGTCGCCGTTGAAGGCCTCCTGTTCCAGATAGGCCCCGATAACGCAGACCGCCTCCCGGCGCTCCACGTCCATGTAGCTGATAAAGCGGCCCTTGGCCAGCTGTTCACCGTCCATGGTGTAGTTGGTAGCGGCATTGTACATGATCTCGCTGACCCCGTACACGCTAGTCCGGTCAAACTTCTCGTCCCCGTGGCGGACCACGCCGCCCAGGTTGATGTAGGGGGACACGCCGGTGAGGACATCCGGATTGCCGTCTACCAGCTCATACAGCTCCTCCGGGTCGGGCATCATGCCGTCTCCCACAGACCAGAGCTGGGCCTGGATCATGTTGATGCCCATCTTGTCGATCTGCTGCTGGACCATGCCGGTGAGGCCGTTGCCCAACGAGAGAATCACAATCACCGCTCCCACGCCGATGATGATGCCCAGCATAGTGAGCAGGGCCCGCATTTTACTGGTGGTCAGGGACTTGATGGCCAGGCGGAAGGACTGGGTGAAGTTCATGCGCTCTCCACCTCCTCTTCCTCTGCGCCGTGGGGCTGGACCACCGCCCGGGGGTCGCGGGAATCCCCGTCGTAGATGATTTTTCCGTCCTGGAGGCGGACAATGCGGTCCGCCTTGATGGCGATGGAGTTGTCGTGGGTGATGAGGACCACCGTATTTCCCTCCCGGTGCAGCTGCTTGAGGAATTTCAGCACCTCACGCCCGGTGCGGGAATCCAGAGCGCCGGTGGGCTCGTCGGCCAGGATCAGGCTGGGGTCTCCGGCCAGGGCCCGGGCGATGGACACCCGCTGCTGCTGGCCGCCGGACAGCTGAGAGGGCAGGTTTTTCCCCTTGTCCGCCAGCCCTACCCGCTCCAGGGAGCGCAGGGCCCGTTCCCGCCGCTCCTCCCCGGGCACCCCGGCATAGAGCAGGGGGAGCTCCACATTTTCCAGCACCGTCAGCTTGGGGATCAGGTTGTACTGCTGGAAGATGAAGCCCAGCATTTTGTTGCGGATCTCCGCCTGCTGGTCGTCGTCCATGGTGGACACGTCCACGCCCCCCAGGTGGTAGGTCCCCGAGGTGGGCACATCCAGACAGCCGATGATATTCATGGCGGTGGACTTGCCGGAGCCGGAGGAGCCCACGATAGCCACAAACTCCCCCTGATCGATGGTCAAATCAACCCCGTCCAGGGCGTGGACCGTCTCGGAGCCCATCTGGTAGATTTTGTAGATGTTTTTCAGTTCAATGAGGTGTTCCAAGGTTCATCGACCTCCCTAGGACACGGCAGCGCTGCCGCCGCCCGCGTCCATACCGCTCTGGGCGGGCGCCAGGACCATGTCCCCCTCGCTGAGGCCGGAGGTGATCTCCACATAGGTCCCGTCGCTGCCCCCCAGGGTCACGTTCCGCTCCTCCACGCTGGCGGGGTCGGCGATGGTGACCCCGTCCTCGGCCAGACAGCCCTCCAGAGGGACCAGAACGGTGTCTCCCCGCTGGACCGCAGAGGCGGGGACGGACAGGGCGTTTTTCGTCTGCTCCACAATGATGTCAGCGGACACGTTCATCCCCGGATTCAGCCCGCCGTAGTCCTCCAGGAGGATGGTGGCGGGGTAGGTGGTAAAGCCATTGGTGGTGGTGCCGTTGATGCTCACCCGGTCCACCCGGCCCTCAAAGACCTGGCCGGGGATGGCGTCGGCGGTGATATCGACCCTCTGGCCCTCCTGGAGCTTGCTCAGGTCCAGCTCACTGATGTTCATCTCCAGCTTTAAGTAGCTCAAGTCGTAGATCACGGCCAGGGAGCCGGACTCGATATTGTTCACGTTGTCCCCCGCCTTGATGTTCTTCTCGATGACGGTGCCCGAGATGGGGGCGGTGATGGTGTAGTTCTCCAACGTATCCTGGGCCCGCTGGAGGGAGAGTTTGGCGTTTTCCAGGTTGATGGCCAGGTCCTCCAGGGTGCTCCGGGCGGCGGTCCCGCCCAGGACGGCCAGGGCCCCGCCGGCGGATACCCGGCTGCCGGCGGTGACAGGGACGTCGGTCACCTCGCCGCTGGCCTGAGCCACCACGGTCTGGCGCAGGGCCTCCTCAAAATTGGCGCTGCCGGCACAGGCGATGTCTCCCACCTGGGCGGTGGCGGCGTTGGCGGCGGTGAGGGCCCCGGGGTTGCTGACCCGAATCTTCACATTCCGCACCAGGGCCCCGCCGGTCCCCACCAAGTCGGCGGTGGACACCGACTCCACCGTGCCGGACAGGGTCTCCATGGTGCCGGCGATGGTCACCTGGGCGGCCTGGCCGGCGGAAATCTGCTGGGCGTCGGCGGAGTGGAAGGGGATCACCGCGGTCAGAGTGGAGGTGTCGGCAATCTCAGCGATGGGAGTTCCCGGGGAGACCAGGTCCCCCTTCTGCACCAGCACCTGCTGGACCACGCCCCCCTCCGCGGCCCGGACGGTGAGGTTGGCGGCCAGGTCGTCATAGCTCTTCTGGGCCTGACGGACAGACAGCTCCGCCTGCTGGATGCTCATCTCCGCGTCCCTGGCGTCCAGGCGGTAAAGCAGCTGGCCCTTCTCCACCCGGTCCCCCACCTCGAAGGGGGCCTCTACCACCTCGCCGGTGACCAGGGGCTTGAGATAGTAGGACTCGATGGGGGTCACGGTGCCCGTACCCGAGACGGAGACGGTCAGGTCCCGGCGCTGGACGGTATCCGGCACGTACTGCCCGGCCAGGGCCGCCCCGGGGGCGCCGCCGGGCTTCAGGGCGAACCAGGCCGCGCCCAGGCCGATCAAGGCCAGGACGGCGATTCTGCGGGCCCACTTTTTCCCCTTCCGCCCCCCGGGCAGGCGGAGGGCCGGCAGCTTTCGTTTTGTCTGCTGGGGCGCTTCCGGGGTTGCAACAGATGTGGTTTCCATATTCATTCTCCTCACTTCCAGATTTGGATTATGTCATTCCGGTGTTCCGGTCTATCTCTGCGGGGACCATTGTAGCGGACGTTCCTTACATTTTTCAAAAGAAAAGATAAAATTTCCATTAAATTTTTGGCCCCGCGCCGGGAGACCTCCTGTTTCCCACCTTACCTCCCGGCCATAAAGACAGCGGTTAAGAAAAGGGTTAAGATTTGGGAAAGATTTCTCTCTGACCCCACCGTACACCTTCCAGCAGGGGGAAGGTCAAGGGAAATTTGCCGTTTTTAGAAAATTTTGCCCCTTCCCCCTTTCCGGCTCCGCTATTATAATTCTTAGTATCTGGGAAATCAATATAAAAATCATTAAATTTAAGAAAAATAGGAGAAGTCCCCGCCTGTGTCTTAAAATATAAGAAAAGGGGGCGCGCTGTATGACAGAACTGGGACCGGCCCTGCGGCTGGCCCGGGAACGCCGTGAGCTGACACAGGTGCAGGTCATGGCGATGACCGGCATTAACAACAAAACCCTCTCCGGCTATGAAAACGGAGTCGCGGAGCCCGACCTGGAGACGCTGGCCATTCTGCTGCGGCTGTACCAGGCCTCGGCGGACCAGCTGCTGGGGCTGAACAGGTCCCCTCTCCCCTCTGACGAGGAGCGGCTGCTGGCGCAGTACCGGCAGATGTCCCCTGAGCTGCGAAAGGGTCTGCTCTATCTGCTGGACGCCCTGCTGATCTACCGGGGCAAGCGGGACGGGGAGACCGGCTCCCCCTGACCCCAAACAGATAAAAACATCGGGAGACCCCTGGGGGTTTCCCGATGCTTTTGTATTCAAGAGACGCTGTAGTAGATTGCCCCCACCGCCTGAGCGAACTGGGCCGCCGTACAGCCGGGCCGCCGGTCCAGCTGGCCCATGAGGCGGGTGTTGGCCAGGTCCCCCCCGGCGGCGGACAGCCTCAGGGACGGGTCCCGCCGGGCCGCCCCCTCCCGGATCAGCCCAAAGCACGCCGGGCGCATGACCAGACGGCCAAAGAGGGTCCGCTCCCGGGCCTCGGGCCGGAGGATCCAGTTCAGCTCCTGGGCGGTGACGGCCAGATATTCGCCGATTTCCCGGAACAGCTCCGCCGCCCCCTGACTCCGGGCGGCCTGCTCCATAAAAAACTCCAGACAGGGCTTGCGCATATCCTCCGGCTCTGTGGGGACAATGAGCCGGTCCCCCTCCCACCGGAACAGCCCCCGGTCCACCGCCTCCTGAAACAGCGCCGGGTCCTCCCGGGGCAGGCGGTGGGCGGCCAGCCGGAACACCCCCCACTGGCTGGCGTACTTTTGCAGCGCCCCGGGCAGGCCGGTGTTGACGCTGCGGTTGCTGCGGACGTCCTCCGGGTCGAAGCGGTCCCGCTGGTCCCGGCTGCCCAGGTCGAGGATGAAGTTGTACACCTCCAGGGGGAGGTCGGGGATGGAGCCGTCGGGCAGGACCCAGCCGGTGCCTAGGTCGGTGCCCAGGGAGTGGGCGAAAAAGCCCTGGGACAGGTCCGCGCCCCCCGCCGCCTGCTCCACCGCGGCGGTGAAGGCGGCCATGGGTCCGTCGTTGACGCACCGCACCGGCCCGCCGGGGACGGTATAGGCGGCCAGGTCCGCATTCAGTCCGGTGATTTTGGCAAACTGCTCCTCGTAGTCCAGCAGGGGGTTGTTCCGCATCCCCTGGGTCTTGGGGGTCTCGCCCCCCACAATCCGGTTTTGAATCACCACGTCGGGGAAGGACAGGCCGATGGCGTTGAAACTCCGCAGGTCCCCGCCGGCGGCCCTCTCCATGGTCTCCGCCGCCCGCTCCATCTCCGTCAGAGTGGCCCGCCGCTCCAGGGCGGAGTGGACCACCTCCGCCCCCCGCCCGGCTTGGCACAGACTGCCCGCCGCCCGCATCAGACGGGTCAGCAGCAACAGGGGACCGGTGAGCTCCTCCCCCCGGGCAAAGGCGGCGGGGAACCAGTCGAACTCCTTGCACAGGACCAGGTCCCCGTCTGCGCTCACCGCCAGCTTCACGTCGGTGCCCCCCACGTCCATGCCCAGCAGCAGCTTGCCCCGGGTCCGGGCGGGCAGCTGGTCAAAGACGGGCCGGAGAGGGGCGGGGCGGGCCGCCTCCGGCACGGCGGGCTCCTCCTTGACGTCAAGCAGACAGAACCGGAACCCCTCCCGCCCCTGAAACAGGGCGTTCAGAACCCGCTCGTTTACGTTGAGGCACTTGCCGTAGCCGGTGCGCGCCCCCTTCTCCAGCCGGGTCTGGAACACCCGGTCCAGGCTTCCGGCCAGCTCCGTCCCCCCTGCGGGGTCCCAATAGAGCTCCACCTTCACCGCCCCCAGGGCGGAGAGGATATTGTAAATATGGGCGTAGAGATACTCCGCCGCAAAGTCCGCCTCCGCCTCTCCCCGGGTCCGGGGCAGGGTCAGGGGGAAGACCCGGACAGAGCCGTCGTAGAGGGTCACGTGGATGTGGAAGGGCAGGGTCCCCTGGCGCTGAAAGGCCGCCCGCACGTCGGGGAGAAACACAGGCTGTCCGGCAGCCGCCTGGCGCAGAAATCCTTGCATCATAACAGCTCACTCCTTTGTCCTCCTATTCTACCATAGAAGGGGGCGGCTGTGGGCAAAAGTTTTTGGCGTGATTGTGCAAATTTCTGGCTGAGTATTGATAGAAAATCCGGCGCGGATACCATATTATGATAGCGCGCCCGAGATTTGTGAAATGAGGTGTCTGCCGTGCCCCTGCTTTTACTTATCATCTACCTGGCCTTCATCAGCCTGGGCCTGCCCGACTCCCTGCTGGGCTCCGCCTGGCCCTCCATGTACGCCGGGCTGGGGGTCCCCATGTCCTGGGCGGGGGGAATTTCCATGATTATCGCCCTGGGCACCATTATCTCCAGCCTGTTCAGCGACCTCCTCACCAAAAAGCTGGGAACGGGCAGGGTCACCGCCGTCAGCGTGGGGATGACCGCCCTGGCCCTCTTGGGCTTCTCGGTCAGCGGGACCTACTGGCAGCTGTGCCTGTGGGCCGTCCCCTACGGACTGGGGGCGGGGAGCGTGGACGCCGCCCTGAACAACTATGTGGCCCTCCACTACGCCAGCCGCCACATGAGCTGGCTGCACTGCATGTGGGGGCTGGGGGCCACCGCCGGACCCTACATTATGGGCTGGGCCCTTGCCGCCGGCCGGGGCTGGAATACGGGCTACCGGACCATCAGCCTGCTCCAGGCGGGGCTGACCGCAGTCCTGCTGTTCAGCCTCCCCCTGTGGAAGCACCGGGGCGGAGGCGGGGGAGAGGGGGCGGCTCCGGCCCTGGGCTTGGGAGAAATCTTCCGCATCCCCGGGGCCAAGGCGGTGATGGGGGCCTTCTTCTGCTACTGCGCCCTGGAGCAGACCGCCATCCTGTGGGCCAGCAGCTACCTGGTGCTGCAAAAGGGGATATCCCCGGAGACGGCGGCCCGCTTTGCCGGACTGTTCTTTATCGGCATCACGGCGGGACGGGGGCTGTGCGGTTTCCTGACTCTGAAGCTCAGCGACGTCCAGATGGTCCGCCTGGGCCAGGGGACCGCCGCCGTAGGGGTGGCCGCCCTGCTCCTCCCTCTGGGGGAGGGGGCCTCTCTGGCGGGGCTGGTCCTGGTGGGGCTGGGCTGCGCCCCCATCTACCCCTCTCTCATCCACTCCACCCCCGTCCACTTCGGCGCGGACCGGTCCCAGGCCGTCATCGGGGTCCAGATGGCCAGCGCCTATGTGGGCACCTGCCTTATGCCGCCCCTCTTCGGCCTCATCGCCCACCACGTCTCCCCCGCCCTGTTTGCCCCCTATCTTCTGGTCATCCTCCTTTTGATGACCGCCGCCCATGAGTCGCTGCTGCGCAGCACAGAGAAAGGAGCGCCCCAATGAACCGCTGTCTTACCGCAGACTACCACGTCCACACCGCCTTCAGCGACGACTCCCAGACCCCCATGGAGGACATGATCCGCCGGGCCCTGGAGCTGGGACTGTCTGAAATCTGCTTCACCGAGCACGTGGACTACGGCGTGAAAACCGTTGTGAACTGCGACTATCCCGCCTACTTCGCCGCCCTGGACCAGATGCGGGAGAAGTACCGGGGGAAGATCGCCATCCGGGCAGGCATTGAGTTTGGCGTCCAGCGGGAGACCATCCCCCAGTATCAGGCCGACCTCCAGACCTGGCCCTTCGACTTCGTCATCCTCAGCTGCCACCAGGTGGACAACCAGGAGTTCTGGAACGGCCAGTTTCAGGAGGGGAAGCGCCAGGAGGAGTTCCACGCCGCCTACTACCAGGCCATTTACGACGTGATGGAGGGCTATCAGGGCTACTCCATCCTGGGCCACCTGGACATGATCAAGCGGTACGACCCCTACGGCCTCTACCCCGACCAGAAGATCCTGCCCCTGGTGGAGAAGATCCTCCGCCGGGCCATTGCCGATGGCAAGGGCATCGAGGTCAACACCTCCTCCTTCCGCTACGGTTTGCAGGACCTGACCCCCTCGGAGTCCATCCTGGAGCTGTACCACGAGCTGGGGGGCCGGGTCCTGACCTTGGGCTCCGACGCCCACCAGGTCCCCTACCTGGCCGACCACTTCCCCGAGGTGCGGGAGATCCTGCGGGAGATCGGCTTCCGGGAGTTCTGCACCTTCGAAGGGATGCGCCCCCTGTTCCATCCCCTGTGAATCCACAGCTTTTTCCTCTGTTCAAAATTGGGAAAGTGTGATATACTGCATCACACAGCCATTGAGGCAGAGGAGGTGTTTCCCGTGTCCAGCTCCGCCAAACAGGCCATAAAGGACGCCTTTATGCGCCTGCTGGACCAGCGGCCCCTGAACCGGATCACGGTCAAGGACATTGTGGAGGTCTGCGGCGTCAACCGCAATTCCTTCTACTATCACTACCAGGGGCTCCCCGCCCTCATCGACGAGATCGTGGCCGAACAGGTGGACCTGCTCATCCGCCGCCACCCCACGGTGGACTCCCTGGAGCAGGGCCTGGACGCGGCGGTGGACTTCCTCCTGCAAAACAAGCGGGCGGTGCTCCACATCTACAACTCGGTGAGCCGGGACCTGTTTGAGCAGTATCTGATGGAGGTCTGCCGCTATGTGGTGACCTCCTACATAGAGGCGGGCTTCGCCGGGCGGCAGATCGCCCCCGGGGACAAGGAGGTGCTCATCCGCTACCACCGGTGCGAGTGCTTCGGCAACATCATCGACTGGCTGAACAGGGGCATGGAGGACGATATTTCCTCCTACTTCCGCCGGGTCTATGAGCTGAAGCGGGGCTGGGAGGGGGAGGCCATCCGCCAATCCAGCGTCTCCGCCGCCCCATAAAAACGTCCGCACCTCCCTTATGGGAGGTACGGACGTTTGAATTATTGGGAGACGCCCGCCGTGGGCTGCTCCTCTTTTTTTCTGCCCTTTTTCTCGGGGGGACTGGTCCGCCAGTGGAGGCTGGTCTTTTGGAACAGGGGCTCGCATACGCACAGCACCGCCGGCATCAGGAAGATGCTCACCAGGGCGGAGATAAAGGCGCCCCGGGCCAGCATGGTACAGATGGCCCCAATCAGGTCGATGGAGGAGACGAAGGATACCCCCAGGGTCGCGGCAAAAAGCACCAGGGCGCTGGTGATAATGGAGGCGTCGGAGGAGTCCGCCGCAATCTGAATGGCCTCCAGCCGGTCCTTGCCCGATCTCAGCTCGTCCTGGAACCGGGAGGTCATCAGAATGGCGTAGTCCACGGTGGCCCCCAGCTGGATACAGCTGATGATACAGGGGGCGATGAAGCAGACCTCGGCGCCAGTGAAATAGCTCATGCCCTGGTTGATGACGATGGCCAGCTCGATGGTGGCCACCAGCACCGCCGGGATGGAGATGGACTTGAACACAATGGCGATAATCAGGAAGATGGCGGCGATGGAGATGATGTTGGTTACCATAATATCCACGTTCATGGTCTCGATCAGGTCCCGGTACATGGCTCCCTCGCCGGTAATCATGGCGTTGGGGTCGTGGTCGTCGAGGATGGCCTGCATCTGGTCCAGCTGCTCGGCTACGCTGTCGGTGGCAGGCTCCCGGTTGGAGTTGACCATCATCATCTGGTAGCCGCCCTGCTTCAGAATATCCCGCACATCCTCCGGTATAAAGAAGTCGGGGATGCCGGTGCCCAGAATCTTGTGGTAGCTCAGTACGCTGGTGACCCCAGGGACCTCTTCCATCCGGGTCTCAATGTCGCTCATCTGGGCGGGGGTCAGGTCGTCCCGCAGGAGGATGAAGTGGGACACGGCCATATCAAAGTCCTTTTTCAGCTTCTCGTTGCTGACAATGGAGGGCAGATCCCGGGGCAGGGACTCGTCCAGCTTGTAGTACATGGTGGTGTGGTTTTGGGAGTACCAGGCGGGGGCCACCAGCAGCAGCATCAGCACCGCGAAGGCCCGCCTGTGGCGGATGACGAAGGCGTTGATGTGGTGCATACTGGGCAGGAAGGGACGGTGGGCGAAGCGGACAATATACTTGTCAAAAATCAGCACCAGGGAGGGCAGGACGAAGATGACGGTGGCAATGCCCAGCACAACCCCCTTGGCCATGACCAGGCCGATATTCTTGCCCAGGGTCATCTGCATGAAGCACAGGGCCAGAAATCCGGCGATGGTGGTGGCGCTGGAGCCGGACAGAGAACGGAAGGCGGCCACAATTGCCTGGGCCATAGCGTCCCGAATGTCATCATAGTGCTTCCGCTCCTCCATGTACCGGTGGTAGAGGAAGATGGAGTAGTCCATGGTGACGCCCAGCTGGAGGACGGCGGCAATGGCCTTAGTGATGTAGGAGATTTCTCCCAGGAAAATGTTGGTACCGAAGTTGTAGACAATGGCCATACCGATCCCTGTCAGGAACACCAGGGGCAGGGCGAAGGACTCCAGGGTCAGCAGCATGACGGCCAGGGCCAGCACCACCGCCAGGGCCACAAACACGGGCAGCTCCTTGTCCATGATGGCGCAGGTGTCCCGAACCACCACAGAGAAGCCGGCCAGGAAGCATTTCTCATTGCACAGCGCCCGGATCTGGTCAATGGCCTCCATGGTCTCGTCCGACGCGCCAGGGTACTCATACTGAATAATCATCATCGTGGCGCTTCCGGAGAAGAAGATATCCCGGAAGGAGGCGGGGATCATCTCCACAGGGATCTGAATGCCCACCATATTGGACAGCCAGATGGCGTTGGAGACCCCGGGGACCTTTTTAATCTCGTTAATCAGCTGGTTGGAGTAGCCCGCAGGCATCCCATCCACCATCAGCATACTGGTGGCGGCCATATGGAAGGGGTCCTCCAGCAGCTTCTCGCCCTGGGCGGAGGGCAGATCCTGGGGGAGGTAGGAGAGGATATCATAGTTAACGCGGGTCGCCACATAGCCCAGCGCCGAGGGGATCAGCAGCAGCACCGCCGCCAGTGCCACCAGCTTGGGCTTTCGGGTCAGCCAATGGGCAATTTTGTCCAGCATGGAAACTCCCCTCCTCTCAGTGGAACACACCGGTGATGGCGTTCCAGAAATCCCGGAACATCTGGGCAACGCGATCCCAGAAGGTGGTCTGTTCCTTCACGGCCACCGTCTCTGCGTCGTTCTTGGCATCCTCCTCCTTGATCTCCTGGGTGCGGATGAGAATCTGAATGCTGGAGGGGGCGGGATTGCGGCTGTCAGTGAGGGAGACGGGCTCCGCCCCGGCATCCATCAGCAGGATATTGTTTACATCGCCGGTGTACTCGTTCCAGGTGTCCTCGATAATATCGGTGATGGTGGTCTTGGCGTCCCGGACATCGCCGGTGGCGGCCAGGGCCTTGGCGGTCTGGCGCAGGGCGGCGGACAGCCCCTGGAGGGACTGCCTGGTCCCCGCGTCCAGCTGGTCGCCGGAGGTCTTCATCAGAGCCTCGGCGTCGGCCAGAAGGGTGTTCAGATCCCGGATGGTGGTCACGGCGGAGGTGCTCAGGGACCCCACATTGGCCAGCGCCTCCTGGAGGACGGGCTCACAGTCGTTCAGCACAAGGCGCAGGGCGTCGACCCCGCCCAGAATGTCCCGAATCTGCTGGGATGCCTTGCGCAGGGCGGCGGAGGTGTCGGCTGCGTCGTCCAGCAGGTCCACCAGGTCGTCCAGCTGGGCGCACAGGCTGGCCAGATCCCGCACGACCCGGGCGGTGGGATTGGTGATCCGGTCCAGGGTGCTGCTCAGCTCCCGCTGGATCTGGTTGATCTTCTCGTTGGCGCTGTCCAGGCCGCCGGCAATCAGGTCTACCGCCGCACTGCCCGCGCTCTGGTTCTCGTCGGAGGTATCGGGAATCTCATCGGGAGTCTCGGGGGTCTCGCTCTCCGGGGGCTGTTCGGGGGATTCCTGTTCGGGAGGCTCGGCGGGGGACTCCTCCTGGACGGGGGGCTCCTCATCCTGGACCTCAATTCCCGCAATCGCCGCCGCGTTCACAAACATACTGCCCGCCAGGGCCGCCGGCATGGCGCTGGTACCGGTCCCCATGGCGGTGACGGCGGCGGAGAGGGCCGGGGCGGCAATATCCTGGGCCTGCTTGCCGCCGCTCTCGATCAGCCACAGGTCGTTCATCTGCTTGGCCTGCTCCTTGGAGATGCCGGGGAGCTTTTCGCAGAACTGCTGGAAGGACAGGGACCTGGCCGCCTGATACAGGGCCTCCAGCTGGCGCACGCTGGGCAGCTGAGCCCGGATGGTCTGGCTCACCTGGGCCTGAATGGCCATACCCGCCGGGGAGGCCAGAATGGCGGCATAGTTCTCCTCGGTCACACCGGGGACGTGGGCAAAAATCTGCTCCTTGGTCTGGAGGGCGATGATCTGCTCCTCGCTGGCCCCCTGTTCCAGGGCCTGGGCCAGTTGGGCGGCCTGGGCGGCGTTGGAGGAGTCCGCCCCCTGGAGCTCCATCAGCCCCGCGAAAGCGGCCTGACGGTTTCCGCTGCGGGCGGTCTCGTAGACGCTGTGGACCTCCCGCACCTTCTTCACAGTGGCAGTGCCCGAGACGGAGCTCCCCCCGGTGGAGATGCTCACGCCCCCCAGGGCGCTGGCCAGGGCGTCCAGACTCTCCTTCATGTCCGCCGCGCTCTCCAGCAGGTCCTGTACGTCGCTGGTGCCGCTCTCCAGACCGGCCAGGGCGTTTTCCAGCTCCTTGAGCCGCTCCTGGAGCAACACCGTGGAGTCAGTTATGGTGTTGAGGACGGCCTGGGAGTCGGTAATGGTCTGGCTCAGAGTCTGGGCCCGCTGCTCTACCGGCTCCAGCAGGCCGGCTATGTTGGACAGGTCCCCCCGGAGCACGCCCGCCTCATCATAAATCAGGCCCTTGCCGTTGGAGATGGTCCCACGGGCAGTGTTCAGCTGGTCCAGGCCCTTGGCGGAGGCGTACAGCCCGCCTTGAATGTCGTTGAGGGCGTCCAGCAGGTTGTCCAGACTGCCGGACAGGGCCCGGTAGTCCTCCTCCAGGTCGTCCTTGCGCTGGCTCAGCTTGTTGATCTCCTCCAGCTGGGCCAGGGTTGCGGGCATCATCAGGAAGGTCATGCCCTCAAAGGCGAAGCTGTCGCTGCCCACCCGGATGGTGAAGTGCTGTTCCTCCCCGGGCAAAGCCATAAACAGCACCGTGCGCAGGTTGCCCACCAGCTGTACCTGTGCCCCGGGGGCCTCCAGAGAGAGGATGTCGTCCTGGTTGAACATGGCCGCCGCCGCCAGAGTGTAGTTGTAGCGGGCGTAGTCGCTGGCCCCCTCGTTGGGTACCAGGTCCAGCAAAATCTCCACCACTCCCGTCTTCCCCGCCAGCTCCTCCGCCCTGGCGGGTACACCGTTAAGGGTGTAGCGCAGAGTTATGGTCCAGGGCAGGTTCTGGAAGGGGGCGGAGGTCTTGCCCTCGAAATAGAAGTGGTCGGGGGCCTGGTCAAACTGGAAGGCGGTCCGCCCACTGCCCGAGGTAGGGACGGTGCCGTCGGTCAGGTTGACCACCTGGTCATAGACGCCATAATCGGTCAGGGAGCTGGCGCCGTTCAAGGTGTAGCTCTTGACCACACTGCCCTGGGTCAGGTTGCCGTAGTAGTCCAGGGTCGCATAGTAGGCCTCGTCATAGATCGGGGTCACACCGTCATCGATGGGGGCAGCGCAGACGGGAACCATGGCTGTCCCCGCTGTCAGAGCGGCCAGCACCAGTGCGGTGATGCGGGTTAATCTGCTGTGTCGTGTCATGGGGCATTCCTCCTAAGAATAATCAACCAAAGCGTTTTAATGCAAAAGGCGTTGACTTATTAACTGATGTTGATTATAATAGCAGCAGTTGAGTTGGTCAATAGACAAAAAGAAAAAAATGTCTAGTATGTCCCTAAGGAGGCGTCATTATGTTAAAAAATCCTGAGGACCGCCGGGCACGCCGGTCCAAAAAGCTACTGAAGCAGAGTCTGTTGGAGCTGATGAAGCAGAAATCCTTTTCTGAAATTTCGGTCCGGGATATCGCGGAGGAGGCCGACATGAACCGCGGGACCTTCTATCTGCACTACTCGGGCACCGCAGATCTGCTGAAAAGCGTGGAGGAGGAATTGCTGGAGGAACTGCAATCCCTCATCGACGCTCACATTCAGGAAACGGTGGCCGGCGGTACAGTGCGTCCGGTGCTGGAACCGCTGCTGGACTTCGCAGTGAGCCGCAGAGATGTCTGTGCAACCCTCTTTTCCAGCAGCGAGGCCAGCAGCTTCATCCAGTCCCTCCAGCAGCTCATCTGCCGCAACGGCGACGCCTTGGTGGAGGACTGGTTCCATCCCACGGATAAGAGCCTGACAGATTACTACCTCAGCTTCCTCACCTGGGGGGCCATCGGGCTGCTCAAGGAGTGGTTCGCCCAGGATATGGCTATGTCCCGGGAGGAACTGCTTTCCGCCGCCCAGCATATGGCCGAGGGCTCCGCCCAGCGCCTGTTCGCTCAGACGTAAAAACCGCCGCCCCTCCAGTCTGTACCGGAGGGGCGGCAGTTGAATTTTCTGGCGGCTTCGCCGCTTGTATTGCCCTGCTTCGCAGGGCTCATCCCCCGTCCCGCCCGCAGGCAGCCTGGCCCCTTTGAAAAGGGGCGGAGCGGTGCGGTGGGGATTGATTTGCAGGCACTGCTTCTACTTAAAAGCTGAAATAGAAGGTAGTCTGCCGATAACAATCCCCCGCCCTCGCTTCGCTCAGGGGCCCCCTTTGCCAAAGGGGACAAGCGGCTTCGCCGCTTGTGGGGG
>NZ_QWKI01000122.1 GCF_009911645.1 Pseudoflavonifractor sp. 60 | reverse complement strand
GCAGGGCCCATCCCCCGTCCCGCCCGCAGGCGGCCTGGCCCCTTTGAAAAGGGGCGGAGCGGTGCGGTGGGGATTGACTTGCAGGCACTGCTTCGACTTAAAATCTGAGGTAGAAGATGGCGCTTTCAGAGACAATCCCCCGTCCCACTGTGCGCACTGGGGCGGGGGAGGGTGGGGCGCTCCCAACCGAAGCTCCTCACAATGGCCACTGCGTGACGGCGCCGCAGACGGCCCGGGCCAGGTCCAGGAAGCGGTCCATACGGGGAAAGAACTGCTCCGCTCTCCGGGCCAGTTCAGCCTGTTCCTCCTCGGAACCGTAGCGCTTCACATACTCGTTGTCCCCGTCCAGATTCCAGCCGCCGCCGTCGCCGCTGAGGCTGTAGAGCGGGGCGTCGGTGGAGACGGTAATCAAGTGCAGGCCCTCGCCGCCGGGCCCGGGGCGGACGGTCACCCGGTCCCGGGGGCAGGCCAGCAGAGCGTTGCGCAGCTCCAGACTGCCCAGCACCACCTTGGTAAAGGGCGGGTTGTCGCAGCGGATCAGGCGCTTTCGGGTCACCTCGGGGCAGCCGAAGTCAGCGGAGTAGCCCGCCACCGGGGGGACCGCCCTCAGCACCGAGTTGACCCCCGCCGATGTTCTCTTCTCCGCGCCGATGGTCAGCTTGTAGGGCTTGCCCAGGGTCACGGAGATGCGCGCCCGGGCGTGGGACCAGGTGGCGCCCCGGCCTGCGTCCACCACGGCCAAATCCACCGCCAGGGGCCGGTCCTTCCAGCTGAGGATCAGCAGGGCGTCGTCCGACTCTCCGGCCAGAAGCTGCCCACCGTATTTCTGCTGGTAGCGGTACAGGGCCTCATTCCAGGACATAGCGGTCTCCCTTCCGGCGCGGAGCGCCCTTTTTTATGCCCGTTTAAATTGTTTTTCCAGCTCTTTTTTGGTCAGCTCAATGGCCACCGGCCGGCCGTGGGGGCAGTACTTCACCTGTCCGGACATCACCGCCCGGGCGACCCGCTCCAGCTCCTGGGCGCTGGTGTGCCAGCCCCCCTTGATCGCCGCCTTGCAGGCCATGGTGTGGAGCAGCTCATCCCGGGCGGCGGCGGGGTCGGCGGAGCCGGAGGTGAGCAGCTTCTGGGCCAGTTCCTCCAGGGCGGCGGGGACGTCTCCGGGGTCCACGTCAAAGGGGGTCTGCCGCACCGCCAGGTCGGTCCCCAGCTCGTCCACCTCAAAGCCAAACTCCTCCAGCAGCGCTCTGTGTGCCAGCAGAATCTCCCGCTGCTGGGGGGCCAGACGGCAGACCACCGGGGTCAGCAGGGCCTGGGCCATGGGGTCGTAGCCCTCCGCCTTCATCCGGTCAAAGTTCATCCGCTCGTGGGCGGCGTGCTTGTCGATGAAGAAGACGGTGTCCCCCTGCTCCACGATGATGTAGGTGTTCAGCACCTCTCCGGCGACCCGCCAGTCCTGCTCCTGGGGGATGAGGGGCGGCGTGACGGGGCTGTCACACTCCGCAGCGGGGGCGGGCGGTGTGCCGGGCTGGAGTTTTGAGGAGGGGGCGGCAGAAGCGGGCGGCGTAATGGGTCCTGCCGAAGGGGCCGCTGCGGCGGGGTTTTCCCGTTCTTCCGAGGGAACTGTGGCCGCGGGGACAGGACTGAAATCTTCGTCCTCTTCCAAGGGGGCCGTTGCGGCGGGGACAGCCGGTCTGCGGGGCGGCACAAAGCCGGTGTCATGGACCCGCACCACCGGGGGGACAGCGGGGCGGGCAGCCGGCGTATTGCGGGCTGCGGCGGGGACGGAGGGCGGGGCGGGCTGGCCGTGTCCCGCAGAGGGGGCCGGAGCGCCCAGCTCCAGCTGATTTGCCGTCACCGTGTCCTGCCGCCGGACGCCGGGGAGCTCCGAATTTTTCAGCACCGCCTGGGGCCGGGAGAGGTCCCCCTCCAGGGTTGACAGCACCGCCTGGTACACTGCGGAAAACACCTGACGCTCTGCCCCGAACTTCACCTCCGTCTTTGCAGGGTGGACGTTCACATCTACAGCGTTGAGCTTTGTCTGCAAATGGAGGACACAGCCGGGGAATTTGCCCACCATCTTCTGATTCCGGTAGGCCTCCTCCAGGGCGGCCATCATCAGGGGGGACTTCACCTGCCGCCCGTTGACAAAGAAGAACTGCCAGCTGCGGCTGGCGCGGCAGCAGGCGGGCATGGACACAAAGCCGGTGACGGACATCTCCTCGCCGGAGGCGCGCACCTCCCGGAAGCCCAAGGCCAGCTCCCGCCCCAGCACGGCGTAGACGGCGGACTTCAGCTGGCCGTCGCCGGGGGTGAGCAGCTCCTGCTTGCCGTCCCGGATGAATTTCACGCTGACCTCCGGGTGGGACAGGGCCACTCTCTGCACCACGGCGGAGACGGCGGCCCCCTCGGCGGCGTCCTTTTTCATAAATTTCAGCCGGGCGGGGGTGTTGAAGAACAAATCCCGTACCACCATGGTGGTGCCCAGAGGACAGCCCGCCTCCTCCGGCTCCCCCGGGGTCCCCCCGTCCAGGGCGAGGGAGGTCCCCAGCTCCTCCCCGGCGGTGCGGGTCAGCACCTCCATGCGGGAGACGGCGGAGATGGCGGCCAGCGCCTCCCCCCGGAAGCCCAGGGTCCCAATGGCCTCCAGGTTGTACTCGCTGTGCAGCTTGCTGGTGGCGTGGCGGAGGAAGGCGGTCTTCACCTCTCCGGCAGGGATACCCTTGCCGTCGTCGGTGACCCGGAGGAAGGTGAGCCCGCCCCGGGCAATCTCCACCGTCACCGTGGAGGCTCCGGCGTCAATGGCGTTCTCCATCAGCTCCTTGGCCACGCTGGCTGGCCGCTCCACCACCTCACCGGCGGCAATCAGGTCGGCCACATGGGGGTCCAATACTTGAATATTTGCCATAATGTACCTCATTTTATCTCATAAATCATGGAATCCGGGTCTATCCAGGCCCTCTGGGGGACCAGCGGGTCCAGGCGGACGGTGGGGGTCTGGCCGCTCCCGGCGGGGCGGTTCCAGAGAAATTCACTGCGGACCGAGTAGGTCTTCCCCTCCCACTGGTAGATGCACAGCACCGTCCAGGGGCTGCGCTTGCGGAGACCGTCGCTGCCGAAGCTGGTGTACCAGTGGTGCCGGGTCGCCTCCGGGACCAGTTTCCCCGGGACGGCCCAGCCCTCTGTTTTCAGCCAGTCCCAGCCCCGCTCCCTCCGCCTGGCCCACAGCAGCAGACCCGCCCCAAGGGCCAGCAGAGGCAGGCCGCCCAGCAGGAAGGAACGGGCGTCCCCATTCCGCACGGGGAGGGAGAGGGCGCCGAACAGCAGCCCCAGCAGGGAAAATATCGCCCCCAGCATCAGCAGGAGGAAAGCCAGCAGGGCCTCGTAACAGCGGGGGGCCCTCATCAGTAGCCCTCGCTGACCACGGTCCAGGCCCCGTTCTGCCGCTCCAGGGAGATGGTCCGGTCCGGGTCCACCGGCGCGCCCCCCTTGGAGCAGCGCACCTGGAAGGTGATCTCTCCGGCCTTCGCCTCAATCTCGGTGAGGGTCTCCACCTCAAACACCGTGCCCATGTAGTAGTCCATGGCGGCGTCGTAGGCGGCGGCCCTGTCCTCGTCGGTGAGGGGCGGGAGGGGCTCCTCCTGGGCGGCGGGTCCGGAGACGTCCGGCTCCGGTTCGGGCAGGTCCGGCGGGAAATCGGCCAGGTCCACCGCTTCCCCCGTCATCAGCGCCTGGCACAGCTTCTCCAGCCCGTCCCGGTCCTGGCCCACGGCGAAGAGCAGGTAGTTTCCCGCGTGCTCAATAATGGGGTCGTCCATCCGGGCGGCCTGGTCGGGGGCGTAGAACTCATAGGCCGACTTCTGGTCCTCCGCGTAGGTGAACAGCGCCGCCTCCAGCCCCTCCGACGCGCTGTGGTCCTTGGCCTCCAGCAGAATGAACTGGTCGGCCACCATCCCCAGGGACATGGTGAACCGGGCCTGGGCAATGTCCTCCGGCTGGGCGTTGACTCGCTCCTCGTAGAGGTTCAGCAGACCGGGCACCAGCTCCGGGTCCTGGGCCTCCAGAGGCTCCGGGAAGTAGCCGCTGGCCGTGAGGGTTTCGGCGATGTAGTCCAAATCCAGCTCCGCTGACTTCTCCCTGGGAGCGCAGGCGGTGAGGACCAGGCACAGAAACAGCAGAGGCAGAAATTTGACGTGTCTCATAAGGTACTCCTTTTTCGTGTGAGTGGGCTTGATGCCGTTTTTACAGCTCTGCTC
>NZ_QWKI01000121.1 GCF_009911645.1 Pseudoflavonifractor sp. 60 | reverse complement strand
GGCCTATCCCTCGTCCCGCCCGCAGGCGGCCTGGCCCCTTTGAAAAGGGGCTCCCGGCGAAGCCGGGCCGGGATTGATTTGCTGGCACTGTTTCGACTTAAAATCTGAAATAGAAGCAGTTTTCCTAAGACAATCCCCCGCCTTTGCCAAAGGGGGCTGGCGGCTTTGCCGCTTTGCTCTATAGCTTTTCCCGGTCCTTACCTGGCGCAGGGTCATCGGAGAGGCCCAGGAGATAGTCAGCAGAAATATTATAATGTTCACATATCAACGAGATTTTCTCTGCGGTTGTGGTGTTGATTCCGCTTTCCATTTCGCTGATACGGCTTTTGCGGACAGAAATAAGGTCGCCAAGCTGCGTCTGAGTCTCCCCGGCTTTTTTACGACATTCTTTTAAACGTTGACCGAATAATTTTTTAGAAAACATTGCCATCCCCCTTGGCAGGTTCTGAATATCGGAATATAATATACCATGTAAGTTCCGAAAAACGAAATATTGGAGGTGCAGCATGAACAGTATTCTGTATGCTTTATTTCAGGGAGAGTACGAAATTAACATGGAACGGGGCAAGGAACAGCAGGAATTGGGGAAAAAGTTATGTGAGGAGTGGGAAAAAATTCAGAAAGTGATGGGAATTGAATTCGTGG
>NZ_QWKI01000120.1 GCF_009911645.1 Pseudoflavonifractor sp. 60 | reverse complement strand
TGACTACATTTTACACGAAGTTTCCCTTGTTGTCCTCCCTTTTTTCTTGTGTTGCACTTCATATGATAATCTTTCCTCCCCCTTTGCCAAAGGGGGCAAGCGGCTGCGCCGCTTGTGTGGCCCTGCTTCGCAGGGCTCATCCCCCGTCCCACCCACAGGCGGCCTGGCCCCTTTGAAAAGGGGCTCCGCGAAGCGGTGGGGATTGACCTGCTGGT
>NZ_QWKI01000119.1 GCF_009911645.1 Pseudoflavonifractor sp. 60 | reverse complement strand
TGCCGATGACAATCCCCCGCCCTCGCTTCGCTCAGCCACCCCCTTTGCCAAAGGGGGCAAGCGGCTGCGCCGCTTGTGGGGCCCTGCTTCGCAGGGCTCATCCTCCGTCCCGCCCACAGGCGGCCTGGCCCCTTTGAAAAGGGGCTCCGGCGAAGCCGGTGGGGATTGATTTGCTGGCACTGCCTTGCCTGAAAATCTCAAATAGAAGGTAGTCTGCCGATGACAATCCCCCGCCCTCACTTCGCTCAGGGGCCCCTTTGCCAAAGGGGGCAAGCGGCTGCGCCGCTTGTAGAAGCCCTGCGCGACTGGACCAGGCGCAGAAATTCGGTGTAACACCATTGACTTCCCCGATAATGGGTCTATAATAAATGTAGAATTTACATCGATGGAGAGGATGGAATCTATGGACTTTTACGCAACACTGGGGGACCCCTGTGCCACGGAGGAGATCATCAGCAAGCTGTTTCGGGTTGGAATGACAGGGGTACGGCTGAATCTGTCCCACACCAGCCTGACCCAGTGTACCCCGCTGCTGGAACAGGTCTACTGGCCGGCGGCCCGGCGGGCGGGCAAGGAGCGGGCCCATCTGATTTTGGATCTCCAGGGGCCGGAGCTGCGGGTCGGGGAACTGCCCCAGCCCGTTCCATTGCGTGAAGGTCTGGATATCCTGCTGGGAGAGGGGGGCATACCCATCCCCCAGATCATCCTCCAGCAGGCGAAGCGGGGCCAGCAGCTCTCGGTGGACGACGGGACCCTGCTGCTGGAGGTCCGCCGCACCAGCCGCACGGTGCTGCTGTGCCGGGTACTGCGGGGCGGGACTCTGCTGAGCAAGAAGAGCCTGGCCGTCCTGGGCTCCGAGCTGGACACCCCCACGCTGACCCCCGCCGACCTGGACAATCTGGCCCTTGCCCGGCGCTTTGGCGTGACCCACATCCTCCAGCCCTTCGTCCGGGGGCGGCGGGACGTGGAGATCCTGCGGGAAAATCTGGCCCGGCTGGGGCTGGAGGATTTGCAGGTCATGGCAAAGATTGAAAATCCCCAGGGCTACGACCGGGTTGACGAAATCATGGACGCGGCAGACCAGATCTGCATTGCCCGGGGAGATCTGGGCAGCTCCATTCCCCTGTGGAAGCTGCCCGCCATCCAGAAGGACGTGGCCCGGCGGTGTACAGCCCGTGGAATGCCCTTCTGCCTGGTCACTCAGCTGCTGTGGTCCATGGAGCAGCGGCCCGTTCCAACTCGGGCGGAGGTGTGCGACATCTACAACGGGGTTCTGGACGGGGCCTCCTCCCTGATGCTCACCGGCGAGACCGCCATCGGCAGGTTCCCTGTCCAGGCCATGGAGTATTTGGTAAGAACGGCAAGCGAGGCAATAAAGGCACTATAAAAAAACCGCCGCCCTTTCAGCCGGGGCGGCGGTCCGTGTTATTCCTGGTCCTTTCTTGAGGATATTGTACCATAGCTTCCGCCATATGGGCAAGTCTTTTCACTATTTTGGCGGAATGCTCTTGACATATTGCTAGCTGCCTGCCATGATAGCTAGCAAGGAGGTGATACAGTCTTGTCTCCCTCAAACTCGGCGGAGTACTACCGAAAGCGTCGAGAAACCATTGGGCAGTTCAGCGTTCCTCTCTCCCGCGAGAAGCTGAATGCGCTGACAGAGAAGTTGAAAGCGCAGAACAAAACAAAAACCCAATGGCTCAACGAAAAGGTAGATGAAGAACTTGGTCAGGAAAAATAGAGTGCTGGCGGCCCTAACAAACTACCAACACTCTAATAGACCACACCAAGGAGGAGTGGCAAATTTAATCATATCACAACTCCTGGAAAAAAGCAAGGAGTGAACCCATGGATATTCAAATGCAGCTTCGGGAATTAGAGGCGGCGGCTCAGCGGATCTCTGATGGGCTGGATGTCATTCAGATCATGGTCCTTGGGCTGGACGGAACAGGAAGCCAGTACGCCGGCGCTTTGTCCGCCATATGGGAGTACCTCTCCAACGCTGATCTGGAATTGAAGCAGTGCCTGGCCGCCTGTCTCAAGGCGGTCTGACAGAAGGAGCGCCGCCCGTAAACGGGCGGCGCTTGTGTGTTATTTCCTGGCTTTTGCGTCGGCGATGGTGTCCAGCAGGTCACACAGCTACAGCTGTCCTTCCCGCTGTTTTCCGCAGTTCATAGAGTACGGCCAGTATCCTTACGTTCCTTTTCCGTTCTCATATTCAGCATATCTTTTCCGCTCACTGGGGGTCGTTCTCTTCCTTTGAGAGCCCCTCCGGCCGGGGTGGATCGTCTCCATCGGCGGCTGGGAGGGCCTCCGGCTGAGGCGGTGTCTCCCCCTCGGCGGCGGGGAGGACCTCCGGCTGGGGCGGTGTCTCCCCCTCCGGCTTTCGGGGGTCCGTCACCGGCATCTGCTCCAGGTCAACGGGGGGCTTGATCTCCTCGCTGACCATGTGGATGGACTTGGCGGGGGGCTCGATATCCCCGGGCAGCGGCTTTTTCCCAGCGGACTTGGTGGAGGCATAGGCATCCTCCACAGTGGCGGGGTCCCGGCCCTCGATAATGGCCACCATCTCGCCGCCGGTGATGGTCTCCTTCTCCAGAAGATAGGCCACCACCTTGTCCATGTCCTCCCGGTTGGCCCTGATGACCTCCACCGCGTCCTTGTAGCACACGTCCAGAATGGCCTTCACCGCCTTATCCATCACGGCGGCGGTGTCCTGGGCGCAGTCCAGGCCGTAGCCCCCTTCCAGATACTGGTTCCGGACGGAGCCCAGGGCCATCATGCCGAACTCCTCGCTCATGCCGTACATAGCCACCATGTTCCGGGCGATGTTGGTGGCCTCTTGGATATCCTGGGAGGCGCCGTTGGTCATGGTGTCCATCACCACTTCCTCCGCCGCCCGGCCCCCCATGGAGACGGCGATCTTGGCCATCAGCTCCTCTCTGGTACGCAGGTTGGTTTTATCCTCCTCGGGCATGAGCAGGGTGTAGCCCAGGGAGCCCTCGGTATGGGGGACGATGGTGATTTTCTGCACCGGCTCGGCGTTCTTCTGCTTGTAGGCCACCATGGCGTGACCCACCTCGTGGTAGGCCACCAGCTTGCGCTCAAACTCGGTGAGGACGGAGTTCTTCTTCTCACTGCCGGCGATGACGAACTCGAAGGAGGCCAGCAGGTCCTCCTGGTTCACCGCCCGCCGTCCCTGGCGCACGGCCCGCAGGGCGGCCTCGTTGACCAGGTTGGCCAGGTCGGCCCCCACGGTGCCGGCGGTGGCCAGAGCGATCTTCTTCAGGTCCACGTCCTCGGCCAGCTTGATCTTTCGGGTGTGGACCTGGAGGGTCGACAGCCGTCCCGCCAGGTTAGGCCGGTCGATGGTGATGCGCCGGTCGAAGCGGCCGGGGCGCAGCAGCGCCTTGTCCAGCACCTCCGGCCGGTTGGTGGCCCCCAGGACGATGACCCCCTTGCCCGGGTCGAAGCCGTCCAGCTCGGCCAGCAGCTGGTTCAGGGTCTGCTCCCGCTCGTCGTTGCCCCCCATGCGGTTGTCCCGGGACTTGCCGATGGTGTCGATCTCATCGATGAAGATGATGCAGGGGGCCATTTTGCTGGCCTCCTTAAACAGGTCCCGGACCCGGGAGGCGCCCACGCCCACAAACATCTCCACAAAGTCGGACCCGCTGATGGAGAAGAAGGGGACCCCCGCCTCTCCGGCCACCGCCTTGGCCAGCAGAGTCTTGCCGGTGCCCGGAGGGCCCACCAGCAGGGCCCCCTTGGGCAGCTTGGCGCCGATTTCAGTGTACTTCTGGGGGTTGTGGAGGATGTCGATGATCTCCTCCAGGGACTCCTTGGCCTCGTCCTGGCCGGCCACGTCCCGGAAGGTGACCCCGGTCTTCTTCTCCACGTAGACCTTGGCGTTGGCCTTCCCCACGCCGCCAATGCCTCCCATGCCCCCCTTGCCGCCAATGCCCCGCATGAGGAACACCATGGCCCCCACCATGATGACGATGGGCAGGACGGTGGTGATGAGCAGATAGAGAATCTGAGAGGAGTTATCCACCGCCGGGGTCCAGTGGCGGACGTTGTGCTCAGACAGCAGGCTCTCCAGCTCCAAGTCGGAGATGGGGGGCGGGGTGGTGACATACTCGGTCTCCCGCTCGTTCTGGATGGGCATCCAGGAGAACATATCGTAGGCCTGTTGGTGGCCGCCGTCCTCGGGGATGTAGGAGAGGGCCTCCTCCTCCTTGCCCTCCTTCAGGGTTATGGTAAACAGGCTGTTCTCGATTTTTACCGACTCCACCAGGTCCGCCACAACCCACTGCCGGAAGGTAGAGTAATCCACCTGAACCTGGTTGGAGCTGTTGTAGCTGCTGGTACAGCTGCGGAAGAGCAGCGTCAGCACCAGCGCCCACAAAATCAGCGAGATCAGGCCGAAGGTGTTTTTTCTGTTGTTTCCTTTATCTGGTTTCAAAGGAGCGTACCTCCATTTTTCCTGTTTTTTGGGGAATGGGTTAAAGGGTATCATACCACAGTTGGGGAATAAAAACAAGAAAATACTGTGTAAACTTCCGGTAAACTTTCTGTGACCCTTTTTGTCGGTTCATGTCTCCGGGGGCAAAAAGCCGCTGGACCGGCATATCTTTTTTGATTCTTCCACTTCCAATCGGAGAGGAAATGTGGTAAACTTGATTTTGTATGTGAATTCGACATGGGAAGGACTGGAAAACCATGAACAAACGCCCCCCGCTGCGCCGCTCCGCCCCGGTGGAGCAGGAGAACGACGGCATCATCGAGGGCCGCAACGCGGTAATTGAGGCCCTGCGCGCCGGTGTGACCATTGACAAGATATTCATCGCCAAGGGGGAGACCGACGCCGCCCTGGGCCACATCGCCTCCGCCGCCCGGGAGAAGGGCATTGTGGTGGTGGACGCCGACCGGCGCAAGCTGGACGGAATGAGCCGCACCCACTCCCACCAGGGGGTGATCGCCCAGGCCGCCGTGCGAGAGTACGCCAGCGTGGACGATATCCTCAGCGCCGCCCGGGAGAAGGGGGAGCCCCCGCTCATTGTGGTGTGCGACGAGCTCAGCGACCCCCACAACCTGGGGGCGGTCATCCGCACCGCCGACGCCGCCGGAGCTCACGGGGTCATCATCCCTAAGCGCCGCTCTGCCGGACTCACCGCCATTGTGGGGAAGACCTCCGCCGGCGCGGTGGCTCATGTGCCGGTGGCCCGGGTCCCCAACCTGCCCGCCCTGCTCAAGACGCTGAAGGAGGAGGGGGTCTGGGTCTTCGGAACCGCCATGGATGGGTCCACCCCCCTGTACCAGGCCGACCTGAAGGGCCCCGCCGCCATCGTCATCGGCAGCGAGGGGAGCGGTATGGGCCGGCTGGTGGCGGAAAACTGCGATTTCACCGTGTCCATCCCCATGTTCGGCAAGATCAACTCCCTCAACGCCTCCGCCGCCGCCGCCGTGCTGCTGTATGAGGCGGTCCGGCAGAGACGAGGCACTGCGCTGTAAAAGCG
>NZ_QWKI01000118.1 GCF_009911645.1 Pseudoflavonifractor sp. 60 | reverse complement strand
CTTTGGCAAAGGGGGCCCCTGAGCGAAGCGAGGGCGGGGGATTGTCTTAGGAAATCTGCTTCTATTTGAGCTTTTAAGTAGAAGTAGTGCCTGCCAGTCAATCCCCACCGCTTCGCGGAGCCCCTTTTCAAAGGGGCCAGGCCGCTGCGGGCGGGACGAGGGATTAGCCCTGCAAAGCAGGAGCGCACAAGCGGCGCAGCCGCTTGCCCCCTTTGGCAAAGGGGGCCCCTGAGCGAAGCGAGGGCGGGGGTTTGTATTAGGCAGTCTCCTCCGAGATCTGCTTTCTTGCCCTACTCGACCCTCTCCCGATCTCCCCACCGCTTCGCGGAGCCCCTTTTCAAAGGGGCCAGGCCGCCTGCGGGCGGGACGAGGGATTAGCCCTGCGGAGCAGGGCCACACAAGCGGCGCAGCCGCTTGCCTCCTTTGGCAAAGGGGGCCCCTGAGCGAAGCGAGGA
>NZ_QWKI01000117.1 GCF_009911645.1 Pseudoflavonifractor sp. 60 | reverse complement strand
GCTTTTAATGTAGAAGCAGTGCCAGCAAATCAATCCCCACCGCTTCGCGGAGCCCCTTTTCAAAGGGGCCAGGCCGCTACGGGCGGGACGAGGGATGAGCCCTGCTTCGCAGGGCCACACAAGCGGCGCAGCCGCTTGCCCCCTTTTGAAAGGGGGGGCCCCAGTGCGCACACTGGGGCGGGGGATTGTTACTTACAAAGCATTTTACATTACATCAAGGAGTTCTCCATGAGCGACCGAGACGAAAAACTGAACAAGGGCGAGCTCATCGACATCAAGTCGCTGATCGGGGACGCAGACGGCGGAGATTTTTCCCTGGACGACATCATGGCGGAGTACGGCCATCCGTCCGCTCCCGAGGAGGAGACGGAGGCACGTTTCAACACCATTGACCTGTCCACGCTGCCCCGGCCCGCGCCTAGGCCGGAGGACGAAGCGCTTCCCCAGGGGCCGGGCCGGGTCTTGGCCTTTCCGGGGGCGCCGCCGGAGCCGGAGGAGCCCGCAGAGCCGGAACCCCCGGAGGAGCCCCCGCCCGAGGAGGAGGGGGAGAAGGTCATCCCCTTCCCCCAGGAGGAGAGCGTTCTCTCCGCCTTTGTGAAGAAGATCAACCGCAAGGCAGACGACTACGCCGAGCATATGTTTGAAGAGGACGAGTCGGTGGACAAGGAGGAGGTCCGCCGGCTGGAGAAGCTTATCCCCGGCACCGACCAGGAGGAGGACGAGGAGCCCCGCCCTCTGCGCCGTCCCAAGCGGCAGGAGCCTCCGCCCCCCGACCTGCCCCCCCAGGAGCTGGCCCGCCGCTACGCCCGGGGGCTGAAGTGGATGCGCACCCGGGTCCTGCTGCTCTTTCTGCTGGTGGCGGTGTCGCTGGTGCAGATACTGGTCCCCATGGTGGGGCTGAACTGGCCCGCCCCTCTGGACCAGCCCCAGCTCCAGTGCTGTCTCGCCGCCGCGCTGCTGGGGACGGGGATGCTGCTGGCCATTGACCAGCTGCTCATCGGCATTTTCCGGGCCCTCCGCCTGCGGCTTGGCATGGACACCATGGCGGTCCTGGCCTGCGGCTTTACTCTGGCCGACACCCTGGAACTGGCCGCGGCGGAGGCCCCCTCTGACCGCCTGCCCTACACCCTGGTCTGTCTGTCCGGGCTGTTTTTCCTCCTCCACGGGGTCTACCACAAGCGGTGCGCCCTGCGGCTGTCCTGCCGGTGCGCCGCCTCCGCCTCCGCCCCCTACCGGGTCACTCTGGAGCCGGGGAAGTGGAGCGACCGGGACACTTATTGCAAATGGTCCGGGACCCAGGAGGATTTCGGGAGTCAAATCCAGGCCGACGACGGGGCCCAGCGCATTTTCCGCCTTGTATGTCCCCTGCTGGTGCTGGGCGATATCGCCTTCGCCCTGATGGTCTCGGTGGGCGGAGAGCATCCGGAGCGGCTGATGTGGGCTCTGTCCGCTCTGTTCACCGCCACCACCGCCTTCGGGAGCTCGCTGGTCTATGGCCGCCCCTTCCACAAGACGGCCCGCCGCCTGTCCCCCAGCGGGGCGGCTCTGGCGGGCTGGCCGGGCATCGCCGCCTCCCGCACCGGCAGCCGGGTCCTCATCACCGACGGCGACCTCTTCCCCCCGGGCTATGTGGAGCTCAACGGCTTCAAGGTGCTGGGAGATTTTCCGGCGGAACGGGTCGTGGCCTACACGGCGACCCTCATCCGGGACTCGGGCAGCGGCCTGACCAAGCTGTTCCACGACCAGCTGCGGTCCATGGGCGGGCTGATGCGGCGG
The DNA here is from genome assembly GCF_009911645.1 of Pseudoflavonifractor sp. 60. Taxonomy (GTDB): domain Bacteria; phylum Bacillota; class Clostridia; order Oscillospirales; family Oscillospiraceae; genus Lawsonibacter. The sequence goes on along the minus strand of NZ_QWKI01000117.1, from coordinate 24,519 downwards.
GCCGAAGCCCTGGCCTGTCACGAGGGCGGCGGCCTGTCGGCCAACATCCGGGGGGAGCAGGTGCTGGTGGGCTCCGCCGCCTTTATGAAGCTGATGAAGGTGAATCTGCCCCAGGGACTGCACGTGAAGAGCGCCGTCTTCTGCGCCATTGACGGGGAGCTGGCGGGCATCTTCGCCCTGAGCTACACCCTGCCCGACACCGTCTTCCCCGCCCTGTCCGCCCTGATGATGGAGAAGGTGGGGCCGGTGCTGGCGACCCGGGACTTCAACCTGATCCCCTCCATGCTCCAGCAGCGGTTCAAGCTGGCGGCGGACAAGATGGCCTTCCCCCGGGTTGAGCGCCGCCGGGAGCTGTCCGACCCGGACCAGCTCCACGAGGGGGTCCTCACCGCCCTGCTGTGCCGGGAGGGTCTCCTCCCCTTCGCCGAGTCCATCGCCGCCGCCAAACGGCTCCGGTGGGCCACCAGGCTGGGGGCGGTGCTGTGCTGTATCGGGTCCCTGGCGGGGATGGCCCTGGCCGCCTACCTCACCTCCATGGGGGCCTACACCTCCCTGTCCCCCTTCAACCTGATGGTCTATATGCTCACCTGGCTGGCCCCTGTGTGGTTCTTGTCCGGATGGGTCCACCGGTACTGACAGAAAATTTCCAGAGACAGCCCTCCGGCTGTCTCTTTTTGTGTCCGCCCGTAAAAAAAGCCGCCCAATGGGCGGCGGAAAGGCGATTACCATTTTTGCAGCTGTCTCAGGAGGATCCCGGCGATATCCTCGCAGGAGCCCTGAATCTGAACGGCCCCGATGTTGTAGGCCTCCATGGGCATTCCGTAGACCACGCAGGACTCCTTGTCCTGGCCGATGGTGTAGGCCCCGGCCTTGCGCATTTGGAGCAGGCCGTCGGCGCCGTCCCGGCCCATGCCGGTCATAATGATCCCCACCGTCTTGCACTTCACCTGCTCGGCCACCGACATAAACATGGCGTCCACCGAGGGGCGGTGCCCGCTGACCTTCTCGCCGGGCAGGCAGGAGACGGTATACTTGACGCCCTTGCGAACGACCCGCATCTGCAGGTCGGCGGGAGCCAGCAGAGCCAGGCCCCGGTGGATCTCATCGCCGTTCTTGGCCTCCCGCACCTCCATGTGGCACAGCCGGTCCAGGCGGTCGGCGTACATCTTGGTAAATCCGGTGGGCATATGCTGGACGATGAGCATACCGGGGATGTCGGCGGGCAGGCGGCGCATCACCTCCAGGGTGGCCTCGGTGCCGCCGGTGGAGGCTCCCAGGGCGATGATCACGTTGCCCATGGAGGGCCGGTTGCCCAGCAGGGGAGGCGCGGGCAGAGAGCCGGTGGCAGGCTGCTTGACCCCGCCGCCCTTGACGCCCGCCGCAGGGGCGGGGGTGTGGATGGCGGCCCGGGGGCGGACATGGGCCCCCTTGGCGAAGACCACCTTCTGGGTGAGGGCGGCAATAAAGGACTCGTTCTGCCCCGGCTCGGGCTTGCGCACAAAGTCCACCGCGCCGGCGGACAGAGCGTCGAAGACCCGCAGGTCCAGGGAGGACACCAGAAGCACCGGCAGGGGGTAGCGGGGCAGGAGCTGCTTGAGGAAGTCAATGCCGCTCATGCCGGGCATCTCCACGTCGCAGGTGATGACGTCGGGCTTGTACTGGGGGACCTTGACCAGGGCGTCCTGAGCGTTGACCGCGGTGGCCACCACCTCGATAAAGGGGGAGGCGGCCAGGCCGTTGGCGATCATGGTGCGGGCCAGCACGGAGTCGTCCACCACCATGACCCGTACCTTTCGGGGAGGTACTGCTGATTGGAAAGGCATAACACTCTTCGCTCCTTTGCCAAACAGTCAAGCGCGCCCCGGAGGCCGGGACGGGTTGACTGCTTCATTTTTGGAAGGTGGACGGAGCTACCGTACGGTAGGGGGCGTCCTTGCTCAGGTTCTCCGAGTGGCTTATCATCAGATAGCCCCCGGGGACCGTGGCGTCGTAGAACCGGCGCACCAGGGCGTCCTTGGTGGGCTGGTCAAAGTAGATCATCACATTGCGGCAGAAGATCACGTCGAACTTTGTGCGGAACCGGATGGGGTCCATCAGGTTAAAGGTCTGGAAGATCACGTTGTTGCGCACCTCGGGGGTCACGGCGTAGCGGCTGCCCTCGATCTTCTTAAAGTACTTCTGCCGCCACGCGGCGGGCACGGTATCGGGCACCTCGTAGATCCCCTGCTTGGCCTTGGCCAGGGCCTTTTGGGAGATGTCGGTGGCCAGGATGCGGGTGTCCCATTTGCTGGCCTGAAGCCCCAGATACTCCTTGATGCACATGGTCAGGTTATAGGGCTCCTCGCCGCTGGAGCAGCCGGCGCTCCAGATGGCAATGGACCGCTTCCGCTCATATTTGCGCACCAGCTCGGGCATGATAACCTTGGTAAAGAAGTCGAAGTGCTCAGTCTCCCGCATGAAAAATGTATAGTTGGTGGTCAGGCGGTTGAGGACCAGCTCTATTTTCTGGGGGTCCCGCTCCTTGAGCAGGTTGGCCACAAAGGGGCCGAAGTCGGAGTAGCCCTGCTCGGTCACCAGGCCGGACAGGCGGCTGGTGACCAGCTGGCGCTTCTCCTGAAGGGTTATGCCGTACTCCCGTTGAATAAAATTTGTCAGCTTTCGGAAATCCTCATCCGAAATGGTCTGTATCATGTTGTAATCGCCTCCTTCTCCATGGTATTCCGCCCTCAGCCGTGGAGCATCAATTCACAGTCCAGCTCCAGCATGGTATTGCCGTTGGGCAGGGTCCACATACCGGTGACCACGGCCTGGCTCTTGCTGGTGGGGACGGGCAGAATGGCGTTCAGAGGCACATCCACCATCTGCTCCACCATATCCACCAGGATACCCACCTCGCTGCCGTCCGCGTCTACCACAATGCAGCAGAAGTTGTCCCGGGGCTCCTTGCCCAGGCGCAGGCGGATATCAATGATGGGGACGATCTGGCCCCGCAGGTTGATCACACCCCGGACGAAGGGGGGCACCTGGGGCAGATAGGTGATGGTGTAGTCGGTGGTGATATCCTTCACGATCTCCGCCTTGATGCCGTACATCAGGCCGTCGGAGGAGAAGATCAGGTACTTTTCAGAGGCGATTTCGGCGGGCTGGCCGGAGTATCTGTCGGCCTCCTGCTGATCTTCGGTAGCAAATAACATTTCTTCCGCTTGGGACATAAGTTTACCTCTCCCTTCTTTGTGGCCCGGATCAGTATGTGCTGTGGGCGGCTGTGTAGACGTTGATCACGTCCAGGATGATGCTGATGCTGCCATCGCCCAGGATGCTGCACCCGGTGATGCCGTAGTTCTTCACGCCGAAGCTGTTGATGTAGTTGGGCAGGGGCTTGACCACGATCTGCTGCTCACCCAGCAGCTCGTCGACAAACAGGCAGTAGGAGTGTTCTCCCGACTCCACCCACATGAGGATGCCCTCCTCGATGTTGTCGCAGCCCTCGCTCATGCCGAACAGCTCCTTGGCCCGGATGATGGGGTAGAAGTTGTCCCGGATCTTGACCATCTCCCCCTGGGCCGGGTCGTGGATGACCTCCTGGGCGGTGACCTTCAGGGAGGACTGGATGGAGTTGATGGGGATGGTGAAGATAGAGCTGCCCACCGAGACCTCCATGCCGTCCATAATGGCCATGGTCAGGGGGATCTTCAGGGTCGTGGTCATCCCCTTGCCCCACTCGCTGGAGATGGAGATGGTGCCCCCCACGTCGGCCACATTCTTCTTCACCACGTCCATGCCCACGCCTCTGCCGGAATACTCGGTGACCTCGGTGTTGGTGGAGAAGCCGGGCATCATCAGGAAGTTGAGGATCTCCTTCTGGCTGTACTCGTGGTCGGGGGAGGCCAGGCCCTGGCGGATGGCCTTGGACAGCACATACTGGGTATCGACCCCCTGGCCGTCGTCCTTGATCTCGATGATGACCTCGCTGCCGGTGTGGCGGGCGGACAGGATCACCTCGCCCACCGGGTCCTTGCCGGCGGCGATGCGGTCGGCCTCGTTCTCCTCCAGGCCGTGGTCCATGGAGTTGCGCACGCAGTGCATAATGGGGTCGCTGATGGCGTCCACAATGGTCTTGTCCACCTCGGTGTCCTCGCCGATGAGGGTCAGCTTGGCCTTTTTGTCCAGCTTCTTGCTCATGTCCCGGACGATGCGGTTCATCTTCTGGAAGGCCCCTGACACGGGGACCATGCGCAGGGACATGGACACGTCCTGGAGGTCGTCGGTGAGCTTGCGCAGGTCCCGGGCGGATTTGGTAAAGTTATCCAGCCGCAGTCCCTTCAGGTCGGGGGAGGAGGTGACCATGGACTCGGTAATGACGATCTCGCTGACCACCGCCATCAGCTGGTCCAGCTTGGCCAGGTTGACGCTGATGAGGCTCTCCTTGGGGTGCTGCTGGCCGGCGGCGGGCTTGGCCGCGTCCGCCTTGGGAGCGGCGGGCTTGGGGGCGGGGGCGGCCTCCTGCTTGGGCGCCTGGGCCTTGGGGGACTCGGGGCCGGGGGTGGGAGCGGGGGCAGGGGCGGGCTTGGCCGCGTCCACCGGCTGATACTCCCGCACGGAGCCGGCTCCGTCCATAGCGTGAATGGCCGCGTCCCGGTCCTCCGCCGTGCGGAACCAGAGCTGGAAGCCCTGGTCGGCGATGATGTCGGAGGTGGAGGGGTCGGTCTCGGTGTTGGCGGGGACGGTGATGAAGTCGCCGCAGTAGTCCTTCACGCTGTTGACCAGCATAAAGGCCCGCAGATTCTCCATACCGCTGCCCTCGTCAAAAAAGACGTGGATGCCGAAGAGATAGTCGGGGTTGGCCGCCTCCAGGCCGGCGGCAGGGGCGCTCTCCTCCTGGGCGGCGGCGGGGGCGCTCTCCTGAGCGGGAGCGGGGGGATTGCCCTGAATTTTATCGATCAGGCTATTAATTTTAGTTACGATGTGGTCGATAGACTGAGAGAGAGTTTCCCCGTTTTCCACTTTCTCAATCTCACTGCGGAAGAAGTCCACCGCCTGAAACAGCATATCGAACAGCTCTGGCCGGTCCTGCTCAGGAACGATATCCATGCTCTTCTCCCGGATCAGGAAGAACATATCCTCGATCCGGTGGGCCACCGTCATCAGGGAGGTAAACTCCATCATTGCGGAAGAGCCCTTGATCGTATGCATGATCCGGAAAATCTCGTTGACACTGTCCTCGGAGAATGTATCCGCCTCCTCCGCCGCCAGCAGGATCCCGTCCAGCTGCTCCAGCAGGGTATTGGTCTCATACAGATACATATCCAGAATGCTGTCACCCATAAAAACGCCACCTTTTCTCAATTGGTTTTGGGGAGCGGCGGGGAGGCGGCCAAAAAGGCATACTACACCCGCCACTTCTAATCATACTCGATATATCGGCAGTGTCAATTGGAAAATTAAGATTCCCCGAAAAAAAAACAAACTTTACCTGAAATGGAGTGTCGCCAATGCCAGATCTGCTTGGTGTGACCAATCCGGTACCAGGTCATAACGACAACAACGTAAACCGAAACATCCCCACCTCCCCCAGCGACACCCGGGTCCAAAACGCCCCGGACCTGAACCGGGTGAGCCGTTCGGACAACCGGACCGAGCGGCAGGATACGGGGGACTCCGGCGGCAGTCAGGCCCTGCGCTATGACTCCAACTTCGCCGCCTTCCTTCAGCGGCTGATGGGGACCCCCGGCATGGCGGAGAGCATGAGCAGGCTGTTCGCCATCTACCAGGGCCTGGTGGTCTCCTCGGGCATCGAGGAGGGCACCGCCCAGGAGATGGGCGCGCTGCTGAATATGCTGAAGATGGACCAGAGCCAGCTGGGCAAGTTCCTGCTGTCCCAAATGTCCACCGGGACCCGCTTCGGCGGCGCTTTGTTCGCCATCCTCCGGGACGCCTACTCCGCCAGCAACTCGGAGACGACCCGGGGGAACATTCTCCAGTTTTTAAAGAAGTACAGCGACTATACCTCCACCTCCCACCTCCAGGGCAATATGCTCCGGGGGCTGACCAAGCTCACCCGGGCCATCCCCGCCAGCTGGGGCAGTCAGCTGCTGCCCATGGTGTCCGAGCTGGAGGGCAAGCTGAACGCCGGCGACCGGCAGGGGGCGCTGAAGCTGCTCCAGGGCACCATTATGCCCTTCCTGTCGGGCTACACCAGCAAGACCAACGACATGGGCCTGTCCCGGACCCTCATCTCCATGCTGGCCCTGGACATCTCCCGGTATGAGAACGGCAGCGAGGACGGACTGCTTCAGGCCTTCCACCAGCTGGGCAGCAGCCCCGGTCTGAAGGAGCGGCTGGGCGGGCTGACGGACGAGGCCCTGCTGCGCCTGGTGAACAGCAACAGCTTCGCCCGGGCCGCCGAGGGGGACCAGTTTGCCGCCAAGCTGGCCCAGGCCGCCCACAGGGCCCTCCAGGGGGGCGCAGGGCAGGAGGTGCAGGAGGCTTTCCGCAACATCGTCTCCGCCTTCCTGGTGAACGAGAGCGTCCATATGCCCCTGAACCACATCCTCCTGCCCCTGGAGTGGGACGGGAAGATGGTCTTCTCCGAGATGTGGGTGGACCCCGACGCCGAGGAGAACCTGAAGCGGGGCCGGGGAAATCAGGAGAACACCCTGCGCTTCCTGTTCAAGATCGACATCCAGGGGCTGGGCTTCTTCGATATGGTGATGACCTGCCAGGGGGAGCGGGTGGATATCCAGCTCTTCTGCCCCGACCGGGTCGCCCCCTTCTCTCAGCTGGTCCAGGGGGAGCTGTCCCGCATCCTTACCGACAACGGCCTCACCGCCGGGTCGGTGCAGGTGCAGCGCTCGGACCGGCCGCTGACCATCTCCGGGGTGTTCCCGAAAATCTTTGAGGGGGAGAGCAGTATCAATGTCAAGATATGATAACCGGGCCACCAACCGGGCGGTGGCGCTGAAATACGAGGGAGAGGGCGCGCCGGTGGTGGTGGCCTCCGGCATGGGCTACCTGGCTGAGCGGATGATTGAGGTGGCCTCTGAGAGCGGCGTCCCCGTCTATGAGGACAACTCCCTGGCCACCATGCTCTCCCAGCTGGCCCTGGGACAGGAGATCCCCGACGCACTGTACCAGGCCATTGTGGAGATCTACGTCTACTTTTTAAATTTCGACCCCAACGACCCGGATAAGCTCCGGCGGGAGCGGGAGGCCATGCGGGCCCAGGACGCCGCCGCCGCCCGGGATAAGAAAGGAGAAGCCTGATGCAGGAACACCTCTATTTAGTTTTGGACAGCAAGGGAACCCCCCTGGCCAACGCAGTGCTGGAGTCGCCCCCCAACGCGGAGGTGCTCCAGATCCGGGTCCTGAACGACAAGGTGGACGACGTGGCCGCCCACCGGGAAATTCAGCTCATCGGCATCGACGACAGCACCCCCAACCGCATCGGCGTCATTGTCCGCCAGCGGGAGGACCAGCTGGTCATCCAGCCCACCGCCGCCCTGGACTCCAACGCCCGGGAGAACCTGCGCATCCTTACCGACTTCTCCAGCGTCATGTACCCGGTCAGCGGCTCCTGGAAGGGGCAGAAGGCCGTCCGGGCCAAGGACCTGAGCTGCGGCGGCGTGGCCTTCTACACCACGGCCCCCCTGGTCCACCGGGAGATCGTGGAGCTGGTCCTGCCCGTTACCGACCACCCCCTGGTGGTGAAGACCCAGGTGATCCGGGAGGTGAAGGAGGAGGGCTCCCCGCCCCTCTACGCCGCCAAGTTTGTGGACCTGATCCAGGATGAGGAGGCCCTGATCCGAAAGGCTGTGTTCAGCATCCAGATCCGGACCTCGTAAGCGTCCGCGCCAACCCCCGCCCCGCTGGAAAAAAGAAAGGAGAACCACGTTATGCCGCACAGAACCCCAACCCAACCCCGCGCCTGGAGCGAACGCCTGCTCTCGCTGCTCCTGGCCGCCGTCCTGCTCATCGGGGCGGTCCCCGGATTGACCCTGACCGCCTCGGCGGAGCACTGGGCCGATGAATATTTGGATCAGCTGGTGGACTGGGGGGTCATCCGTCCCGACCAGGCCAGCGACCCCGACAGACCCATAACCCGGGCCGACTTTATGGCCATTGTCAACCGGGCCTACGGCTACACCAAAAAGGCGGCAGATATGCCCTTTACCGATGTGGACATCTCGGACTGGTTCTACGACGACGTGTCCATTGCCTACAACACCGGCTACATCTCGGGCACCTCTCCCACCACCGTCTCCCCCAACTACGTGCTCAACCGGGAGATGGCGGTGTTCATCCTGGGCAAGAACATGATGCTCAAGGAGACCCCCGGCGAGGATATGTCCTTCAGCGACAGCCGGGATATCAGCACCTGGGCCCGGGGGGTCATCAAAACCGCCATTGACACCGGCATCGCCTCGGGCTACCCCAGCAACCGCTTCGCCCCGGAGGACAAGGTGACTCTGGCCCAGATGGCCGTCTTCGTGACCCACTGCATCGGGACCCCGGTGCAGCAGCCCGGCGAGTACTCCCTGGGCGGCGTCTTTGACAACGTGACCATCACCTCCTCCGACGTAACCCTGAAGGACACCACCATTGCCGGCGACCTGTATGTGTCCGGCGGCGTGGGCCTGGGGGGCGTCAAGCTGGAGAACGTCACCGTCCACGGCAGGATCGTGGTCAGCGGCACCGGCGAAAGTCAGGGCGGCGAGGCCAGCGTGGTCCTGCGCAATGTCACCGCCGACGAGATGCTGGTGGACAATATGCGCAACAACACCGTCACCATCCGGGCCGACGGCATTACCGACATTGCCAAGACCATTGTGCGCACCCCCGCCTATCTGGAGGACAACAACACCGACGACAAGGGTCTGATGAACATTGAGCTGGACGCCGAGCCGGGGACCCACCTGACGCTGGCGGGCCGCATCAAAGAGGTGGTCAACAAGACCCCCAACTCCACCATTCAGGTGGCTCTGGGCACCGTGGCCAAGCTCACCGTGGACGAGGACGCCACTAACTCCACCGTTCAGATCGACCGGAATACCGAGGTCAAGGAGCTGAACCTGGACGTGGCCACCAACGTCACCGGCGAGGGCGACATTGAGCAGCTCAACATCAACGCCCCCGGCTGCGTGGTCTCCATGCTCCCGGAGCATATTTACATCCGGCCCGGCCTCACCGCAAACATTGCCGGGGTCATTATGGACCACCTTGCGGCGGAGGAGGGCTCCACCGACCCGCGCCTGCTCTCCGGCTACCCCGCCGCCAAGGACATTGCCCCCACCGGCCTCCGGGCCGACTTCTCGGGCAACAAGCGGGGCACCGTCTACTGGGCGGTGAGCTCCATCAGCGACGGCTCCATCGGCGAGGAGGACCTGATCTCCCCGCCCTCCTACGGCTCCAGAGCGGTGCGCAACGGCTCCGTCTCCGCCCCCGCGGGGGATACCGTGGTCAGCGCCCAGATTACCGGGCTGACCTCCGCCGGCTCCTACTACCTGTCCGCCCTGCTGGTGGATGAACAGAACCAGCGCAGCCCCGTGAAGGTGATCTCCTTCACCACGCCGGACAACACCGTCCCCGCTTTCGCCCAGGGCTACCCCTATATGTCCCTGGTTACCGATACCCTGGCCCAGGTGACCGTGATGCCCACCAAGACCTGCAAGCTGTACTACGCCGTCCTGCCCCGGGGCGCGCAGGCTCCCACGGCGGACGACATGAAGACCGCCTCTGTCACCGGCAACCTGGGCTACGGCGTGGTGGACGTGACCAAGAACACCGAGCGGGTCATCAATGTGAGCAATCAGCTGGAGGAGCTGAAGGACTACACCCTGTACCTGTGGCTCACTGACGCCAACGGGGCCAACAGCTCCGCCGTCCAGGCCCTCCAGTTCACCACCGAGGACCGCACTCCCCCCGTGTTTGACCCCGACCCCGACTACAACAGCGCCACGGTGGCGGAGACCGCAGTCACCCTCACCGCCGGTCTGAACGAGACGGGCACCATCTTCTGGGCCGTGGTCCCCGAGGGCACCGCCTACCCCCTGCCCAACAGCCAGAGCAACCCCCTGGACAAGGACAACATCCTGGATGACAACGGCAGCCCCGTGTCCGCCAAGCTGGACAGCGAATACGCCAAGCTCCAGGTGTCCAGCGGACGCAACGCGACCCGCCGGGGCCAGGTGGCCGTGCCCAACGGCGATACCGACGTGACCATCCCCGTCACCGGCCTGAACACCGAAACCGCCTACGACTTCTACTACGTGGCCCGGGATACCGCCGGCAACTACTCCGCTGTGGTGAAGAAGATCACCATCCGCACCCTGGACAACAGCGGCCCGGTGGTCCGGCAGTACTTCACCGACTACCAGGGGGAGGACGAGACCCGCAATCCCATGGCCAACAGCGATATCATCCTGGAATTTAATGAGAACATCACCGCCGGCAACAGCCGGGACCTGCTCAGCCTGTACAACATCAGCACCGGCAAGGCCCAGAGCGACGAGATCACCGACACCCAGGCCAAGCGGGAGCTGTACACCGCCCTGTCCAACTATTTCAAGCTGTACCAGGTGAACACCGCCACCAACGCCAGCACGGAGGTGCCCTCCTACGGCGAGGGCAGCATCCCCAGCGATGTGCCCTGGGTCAACTACAACAATGTGGTGGTCCGCTCCTCCACCAGCGGAGACGGCAAAATTGAGGTCGTCTTCCCCAGTGGCTCCGCGGTGGGGCTGGCCAGCGGCGCACGGTATCACTTTGAGCTGACAAACATTCGGGACAACGCCAACAACCAGACCAGTCCCACAACTCTGAACCCCAAGAACTGTGTCAACACCAACCACGTGCTGGACTACTTTGACACCGTCTTCGCTCTGGTCAACCTGGCCCCGGGCGACGGCGTCAGCTCCAATCCCTCCTACCACGCGGAGGGGGGAGAGGAGGCCCGGGTGGACACCAGCTTCCTGATGAGTCCCCAGTCCACCAAGAACGCCGACCCCAACGTGCGCTATGAGATTATCATCCTGTCCGACGCGGCGGTGGACTTTGACCTGTACTACCGGATGTACGACGCCAACGACACCAGCAAGACCTCCCTCCACGAGACCGACCGCTTCACCAACGGCAAGCTGGCCGGAGGCAGTACACCGGACAGCAAGGGCTGGGTCTACCTGGGCAACAAGGCCACGACCCTGATGGAGGGCATGGACTGGGACTCCGCCACCGTCAACCACGACTTCCTCAAAGTCACCTCCGGCGAATTTCCCAACCTGGTGAACCTGGACGAGAACGCCACCTATGAGTTTGCCATTTCGGTAACCCGCAAGGACTCCAATACCACTTATGAGAACTGGAGCGGTCAGGTGAATTTCCGGGCCTATGTGGTGGCCAGCGGCACCGGTGCCCTGTGGAACTTTGTCCACGGCGGACAAATCACACCTGAGGATATCGACGCATGGGATACCGGCGTCACCAGTGAGAGCGGGCGCTCCATCGGTACCTACGGCACCAGCGACTATGTGAGTGTCCGGGCTACCTTTGTGGACAGCGTAGTTCCCAAGTTCACCTCCGGACCCAAGATTGACGCCGGCGACACCTTTGCCAACATCACCATTGCGCTGGACCGTGAGGCCACCATCTATTATGTGATTGCTCCCAGAGACCGTGTGCTGGACACCCATATCACCGTGAATGCACCAGTGGATGGGGTCACAAAAACGTATATCGAGAGCTTGACCGATGAAGAAGATTTCTGGAAGGTCATTACCAAGCAGACGAACGAGGACTCTCCCGGCGCTCTGAACGAGTACGATAAGCTTACCTACTATACAGTGGAGGACGACTATCCCCCCGCTCTGAACCTGTCCAATCCCTCCCGCTACTACCGCAGCTATCCCTATGGCACCTTCAGCTACGAGAGTATGGGTGTACAGGACCGGATTGAGATCAACAAAGAAGTTGATGGAAATGTTCTGGAACCCGAGACTGAATACTACGTCTATATGGTAGTGCGGGGCACCTCCGCCGCCCTGTCTCAGGTCTATGTGTACAACTTCACCACCACTGCCACCGCAGCCCCCAAGATCATGCTGGACCACGACGGCCCCGGTCTGGTGCGTGTCACGACCCCCAACGCCCCTGGCGATTTGGACTATGTGATTTATGCCGCCGGTGACGTGGCCACCAGCCCCGCCCTGCGTGTGCTGCGTGATGAGCTGTCCAACTATGCCCTGGTAGGGGATTTGCCCACCGCTTACACCACTTATAAGGATGACGATGGGAACGATCAGCCCATGACCGTACTCCAGGCGCTGCTCACCGACTACAACGACCGCGAGGCCAAGACTGGAAATAATGTCGCTGATGCTTATTTCCCGGAGGACGGAGATAAGATGAACGGCTACTCGGTGTTTGACATCTACGCTGGAGAGGGCTTAAAGAATACTATTGCCCGATTGATTCAGCAGGCCAGCGGCGGTCTGGCGACCAGCAGTGGCACCGGTGTCAGCACGGAGCAGGACGACACCGGTAAAGTCCTGAACACCACCGAGGGTATGGAGCGCATCACCCCCTACTACGTTCTGGTGGTGGGCCAGCACCCCTCCAGCGACGACCGGATTTCTGGCTACACCTTTAAGGGCATCGGCGACGTGGTGATTCCCGACCAGGACCCGCCCACGGCAACCGAGGCATCGGCGGTTATCTATCAATCCGCAGCAGGCAGCAGCACATTTAATGGTTCCATCACCATTCAGTTTGACAAGGAACTGTATTGGGTGGAAAGTCAGACTGCAACGGGTGACCCGAAGGAGATCCACCAGAAATGTTCCGAGACAGGCACAGGTCATAGCAACGCAAAGGACGCCAAGGGGCTTGCGGGTTCCAGCGGTAAAATCACCGACCTAGACCAAGCTAGAGACGGTCTAACCACTGTAATCCGTTTTGGCTTTGAAGGACTGAGGTCCGGCTCTGATATCGTATTTATCGAGCAGGGGCTTTTGTCCAACGCCAGCGGCAGCCGTACTAGCACAAAAGTAACTTGTACCATCAAGAATCAGCAGCTTCCTTCCCAGTCCAATATGCCTTTGTACGGTTACTTTATGGAAATAAAGTGGGGCGATACAGTAATTGGTACCTCCGAGCTGATTCAGCTGACGACCCCCTAATTCATCCAGCGGGGGCGGGCAAGCGCCCGCTCCCGCTGTAACTTTATAAATCCTGACCCCAAAAGGAGTGTTTTGTATGCAAAAAACCTTCCTGGCCCGCCGCTGGCTGGCGGTCCTCCTGGCACTTACCATGGTTGTCTCTATGGTTCCCGCTGTACTGGCGGCAAACGAGAGCATTGGCTTAGACAAGCAGACTATGGACCTACAGATGGGCGGTACTGAAACTGGAACACTAACCGCAACATTGAGTAACATGTCTGCAACTGATCTTCGCTGGAGTAGCAGTGATGATACAATAGCTACTGTATCAGGTGATGGGACTGTTACAGGAAGCGTTACAGCAAAAAAAGATGGAACTGTGATAATCACTGCATACTATTCTGCTGATAATACAATCGCAGCTACTTGCACAGTGACCATCAATCCAGCTGCTCAGCCTACCCTGGACTACATCGAATGCACATTTACACCTGGAACGCTGACAGCTGGAGGCAGTTCCACCCCTTTAACACTAAGCACTCTTACAGAAGTTGATACCGACGGCAAGAAGACCCAAGGAAGCACAGCCGGAGTTACCTTCACTATCAATGGTAACGGAACTCCCAGTGGAATTGTGGAGGTATCCGGTCAGAATATTACGCCCAAGAGTGCCGGAAGTGTTACGCTTGATATTACGGTGAACTATCAAGGTGGGACATACAATGTTCAGCACACAATTGAAGTAAGTGCCGCTATACCTGCTACCCTGACCCTCAGTGAGACCACGCTGGAGCTGGGCAGCACCAGCAAAATGCTGAGCGCTGAGGTGAGCGGGTCAGGCGTTTCCGGAACGGGACGGTATGTGTGGGCCCCCCAGAACAATCCCGCCATCCGTATGTCCAACGCCGGGCGGTCCATCACCTTGTCCGCCGGGCCGGTGAGCAGCGACACCAAGGTTACTGTTACGGTGACCTACACCGAGGGCTCTATCACCCTCACCGGGGAGTGCGAGGTCACCGTCAAGGCCAACACCTCCGCCGGCAACATTATGACCGGCATTACCGGGCAGGAGCTTCCCAAAAAGCCCGACGAGGGGGAAGCGGTAAACCTGACCCTGAAAACCGGGGCCAGCGACACCCTGACCTTTGCCCTCACCGCGCAGATGGAAAATGGCAGCACCTCTGTCATCAACTCTAACGACGGCAACGCCACCTACACCTGGAGCAGTGAAAACCAGCGGCTGATTACAGTGGTCCCCAACCGGGGCACCAACACCGCCACGGTGACGGCCTCCGGCAGCGACACCGGCAACGGCGTCATCAAGGTCACCGCCACCTATACCTGGAACGGCAGGACGGTAACAACGGAAGGCTCCTTTACCATTAAGGTGATTGGCCGCGTGGGCACCATCCGCATCACCCCCACCGGGCCCTTCACCATGGAGCCCAACGGGACCCAGCAGCTCACCGCCACCACCGACCCGGCGGGCCAGACCATCCGGTGGAGCGTACCCTCGGGGGACGAGAAGATCGTCACCGTGCAGTCCGGCGCCAGCGGCAGCACCGCAACCCTCTACGGCCACTCCCCCGGCAAGACCAGCGTCACCGCCACCATTGGCGAGGGGGATAACACCGAGTCCCAGAACGTGGTGGTGGAGGTCAGCGGCATTATCCTGCTGGACGAGGACTCCAACCCCCTGGCGGACGATGCGGTGATGACCCTCACCGAGAACCAGCGGAAAATGGTCCCTCTGGTCTCCCGCTTCGGCAACGCCAGCGGCTCCCGAACTGTGAGCTGGCAGTCCATGGATATCTCCGTGGCGGAGGTCAGCAACGGCAGCGTGGCGGGCCGGGGCCCCGGTAAGACCACCATCACCGCCTTCTGCGGGGGCTACACCGCCTCCTTCACTGTGGAGGTCACCGCCGGCCAGTCCACCATCGACCTGACCAGCTCGACCCCCCTGAAGACGGGCGATACCCTGAAATTCTCCAGCCTGGCCTCCCGCATCGCCGCGCAGGTGGACGGCGGCCTGTCCCACCTGACCAACCTGTCCGTCCCCACCAGTCAGGGAACCCTCTACTACCAGTATACCTCCGAGGCCCAGAACGGCGAGGGCGTGGCCCAGAGCGAGAACTACTATGCCCAGTCGGGCAACGGACGCAAGGTGCTCTCCGACGTCACCTTCGTGCCCAAGCCCGGCTACAGCGGCCCGGTGACCATCTCCTACAGCGCCGTCTCCTCCACCGGCACCGTGGTCTCCTGCCGCATCCTCCACAACGCGGAGCAGGGGGCCAGCTCCAATTTCTCCATGTCGACCCCCTACAACACCGCCCTCCGGTTTAACAGCACGGAATTTGAAATCGCCTGCCGGGCCGCTACCGGCGCTCAGCTGGACTACGTCTCCTTCTCCCTGCCCCCCGTGCGCCAGGGCAGCCTGTACACCGACTATGTCAACGCCAGCAACTACGGCAGCGTGGTCACCATCCGGGACCAGTTCAGCCGCAGTCAGCTGAACGATGTCTGGTTCGTCCCCGCCCCCGGCTTCGAGGGGGATGTGACCATCTACTACACCTACAAGCCCGCCGGGAACAACGCCATGCCCCGCAGCGGCCAGCTGCGCATCACCGTGGGCCGGGACACCGGAGTGGGCATCGGCGGACTGAGCTACGACGTGGTCAAGGGTGGCGTTGCCCACTTTGATGACGCCGACTTCGGCCGCTACTGCCGGGAGGTGCTGGACGACAGCCAGTCCCTCAGCTTTATCCGCTTCGACGCCCTGCCCTCTGCCGACCAGGGCGTGCTCTACTACGACTACCGCTCCGCCACCAACACCGGCAGCCGGGCCTCGGTGGGTACAACCTACTACTACGGGACCCGGACCCCCCGCATCGACCGCCTGTCCTTCGCCGTGGCCGAAAACTACACCGGCACCATCCGCATCCCCTTCACCGGCCAGACCACCAACGGGACCCGCTTCACCGGCAACGTGGAGGTCAACGTGCGCAGCAGCAGCGCCGGCTCCGGCAACATCAGCTACAGCTGTCAGCCCGGCAAATCGGTGAAGTTCGACGACACCGACTTTAACCGCCTGTGCCGGGAACAGGTCAACGACCGCCTGCGCTCCATCCAGTTCCAGGGCCTGCCCAACACCGCCGACGGCAACCTGTACTACAGCGGCTCCGCGGCGTCGGTCGATCAGGCCTACTACAACGGCACCTCCTACCCCCGCATCGACAACCTGTCCTTCCGGGCCACCAGCCGCTTCACCGGCTCCATCGACATCCCCTTCGTGGGCACCGCCGACAGCGGCGAGACCTTCTATGGCATCGTCACCATCGACTCCAGCACCAGCAGCGGCAGCTCCGGCAACGACCTGCACTACTACACCGACTCCAAAACTGCCGCCGTCTTCCTGCGCAACGACTTTGACGACCTGTCCCAGTGGCTCACCGACCGGGACGTGAGCACCGTCCGCTTTGAGCTCCCCAACGCCAACCAGGGCAGCCTCTATCAAAACTACCGCTCCACCTCCAGTCAGGGGACCCGCATTACCTCCAGCTCCACCTCCATCGCCGCCGGCAGCCTGGACCGGGTCGCCTTTATCCCCGCCAGCGACTTCGTGGGCACCGTGACCATCGACTTCACCGCCCGGGCCACCAATAACGAGGAGTTTACCGGCACCGTGGAGATCACCGTGGAGCGGCCCCAGGCGGACGTTACGGTGCGCTACGCGACCCAGGTGAGCCCCATCCACTTCCGGGGCAGCGACTTCGCCCGAGGCGGCGCGACCCTGCGGTCCATCAAGTTCTCCACCATGCCCCCCACCAACTCGGGACACCTGTACTTCCAGTACAACAGCCCCACCCAGTATGACCGTCAGGCCAGTACCGGCTCCAGCTACAACCTTACCGGCTCCAGCCTGATCTCCGACCTGACCTTCGTCCCCAAGGCGGGCTACAGCGGCACCGTGACCCTGCCCTATGTGGGCACCAACAGCAACGGCACCACCTTCGACGGGGAGGTCATCATCACCGTCTCCCCCTCCTACAGCTCCGCCTATTTCAACGACATGAGCGGATACTCCAACGAGGAGCGGGCTGCGGTGGACTACCTCTATGAGATCGACGTCACCTCCGGCGTGGGCGGCGGGCGCTACGGCCCCACCTCCTCCATAACCCGGGGCGACTTCGCCCTGATGGTGAGCAAGGCCTTCGGACTGACCGGCTCCAGCTCCGGCAGCCAGTTCAGCGATGTGCCCTCCAGCGCCTACTACGCCCAGGCGGTGAATCAGCTGTATAGCCTGGGTATCGTCAGCGGCGTGGGCAACGGGCGGTTCGGCCCCAACAGTCAGGTGACCCGCCAGGACGCCCTTATTATGGTCCGCCAGGCCATGCGCGCGGTGGGCTGGAGCGCCGCCGACGGCTTCGCCAGTACCCTGAACGGCTACACGGACGGCAGCTCTGTCTCCCAGTACGCCCAGGGCGCGGTGTCCTTTGCCCTCCAGATGGGCTATCTGCCCACCAGAGGCGGACGCATCGCCCCCCAGGAGAATCTGAACCGAATCGATATGGCCCAGATCCTCCACCGGGTCATGACCTCCTGAACAAACGAAAATCCCGCAGCAAAAGCTGCGGGATTTTTTATGGATTGGAGGGACGAAAAACAGCGCCGGAAATCCGGCGCCGCTTCTTACTGCTGCTGGGGCGGGGGGAACACAATGCCCACCACATTGATGTTGACTGCGGAGACCTCCAGCCCGCTCATGGACTCGATGGCGTTCTTCACCGCCTCCTGAACGGCCTTGCCCATCTCGGGGATGGTGTGGCCGTATGCCATGAGAACGGACATGGCTACCACCACCTGGTCCTCCTCCAGCTTGATGTGGACCCCCTTGGCGGCGTTCTTCTTGCTGGGATTGGCCAGACTGCTGACCCCCTCCACCTCCAGAGCTGCCGCCGCGGAGATGGCTGCCAGCACCTCTTCTGAGATATGGATGTTGCCCAACTCGTCAGAGCGGGAGACATACTCCTTGCTTTCACCCATGTGATACCACTCCTGTTCCAGTTTTCCAACGGTTTTTCTTATCTTACCACATTTTTTCCCGTTTGACAACCCGGAGAAAAACTTTTTCTATGCCAGTCTCATAAACCCCGAACACCGGGTAAATCGCAGCAGCACCGGGACGGGGGATGGGTCCTGCGAAGCAGGGCCCCCAAGCGGCGCAGCCGCTTGCCCCCTTTTGAAAGGGGGCGCCCCCAGTGCGCACACTGGGGCGGGGGATTGTTATTGGAAGACTATCTTCTATTTTAGATTTCAGGTAGAAGCAGTGCCTGCAGGTCAATCCCCACCCGCTTCGCGGGAGCCCCTTTTCAAAGGGGCCAGGCCGCCTGCGGGCGGGACGAGGGATGGGTCCTGCGAAGCAGGGCCCCCAAGCGGCGCAGCCGCTTGCCCCCTTTTGAACGGGGGTGCCCCAGTGCGCACACTGGGGCGGGGGATTGTTATTGGAAGTACCATCTTTTTAAGTCGAAGTAATGCTTGCCAGTCAATCCCCACCGGCTTCGCCGGAGCCCCTTTTCAAAGGGGCCAGGCCGCCTGCGGGCGGGACGAGGAATGGGCCCTGCGAAGCAGGGCCCCCAAGCGGCGAAGCCGCTTGCCCCCTTTTGAAAGGGGGTGCCCGAGCGAAGCGAGGGCGGGGGATTGCTATTAGGCAGACTATCTTCTACCTCAGACTTCAAGTAGAAGCAGTGCCTGCCAGACAATCTCGGACCGGCTCACTCCACCTCAATAATGGTGATCTGATTAGCGGTAAAGCCTGCGGCCTGGTGGACCACGTCCAGAATTTTGGCGGTATCAGCCTGGGTCAGTCCACCCTCGGGCGCAGAGACGGCCAGGGACAGGGCGTCCTCTCCGATAAAGGCCACACAGTCGGCGTAGCCCTTGGCCACCACCAGATTTTCAATTTGAGCCTCGGTCACTGTGTAGTCCGCCATGGTCTGGATGTTGTCGTTGAGCTGCTCCTTCACCGCATCATCGGCGTCCTCTCGGGCGGCGGCGTCCTGGAGCAGAGACAGAGCGCTGTCCCGGGCCTGCTGCCGGTTCAGGCGGGCGGTGGCGAAATAGGCGCTGTCCGTCTTGGGCTCCTCTCCGGGCGTCTCCCCTGACACCTGTCCGGCGCTGCTGTCCTCAGGGCTCTGCACCGAGGCGTCTCCCCCCAGCAGCGGGTCCTGGGTCTTGCCCCCCACCATAGCGGACTGCCCCAGTGTCTTGCCCGCGTCGGTCTCCCCCTCCTTGCCGTAGTTCCAGTTCAAATAGACCGCCGCACATACAAACAGCGCAATTGCCGCCACTACCGCGTTCCGTTTCCACAGCTGAGACCAGCTGGCTCCTCTTTTTTCCGTCCTCATAATCGTTCCTCCTTACAATTCTTTCTCCTTTTCTTTATTTGAAAAAAAGAAAAGAAGCAAAAGAAAAAACTTTTCCGCCTGTCAGATTCCGCAAATCCACCGGTCTGTAACCCACTCCCTTTCTTTCCTGCCTCATATTCCGTCAAATCCCCCAAAGGTAGGACCCATCTCCAGGGACACAGGGGGAAGTTCTTTTTCTTCTTTTTGCTGTTTTTTCTTCTTTTCTTTACAAGAAAAAGAAGAAAAAGCAGAGGGTCAGGACGAGGCGCACACCGAGATACGGTCGCTGCCCAGGCCGGTGAGGGCGGAGACCGCCTCCACCAGGCGCAGGCGGACCTGGGGGTCGCCGCCGCCGGGGCAGACCACCAGCGCGCCCCGGAACTGGGGGGCCACCACCTGGAGGGGGACCACCTCCTGGGTCCCGGAGCCCCGCCCCACGGTGGCCACGGTATTGGAGCCGCCGCCGTCCCGGTCCTGCTCCTGGTTGCGGGCCAGCACCTGGCGGCTGCCCCCGTCCAGGGAGAGGACGACCCGCACCTCCCCCGCTCCCTCCACCTGGGAGAGGACCTGGCAGAGCTTCTTCTCAAAGGCCTCCAGGTCGAAGGATGTTCCCTCTGTCTGGGCGGGGGACTCCTGGACCTGGGGGCTGTCCCGGCCTCCCGAGGGCAGAAGCAGCAGCGCCGCCCCCACCGCGATAACCAGCAGGACCGCCTGATTCTGTTTCAGCGCCCCCTTCCACCTCTGGGCCGCCTCGGGCCACTTCCATTTCACGGCATTTCCTCCTCTAAGTAAATCTCTTCCTCCGGAACCCCCAGGTCCTGGACGATGGCCTCTATCAGCCGCCGCCCCCCATCCCGGGGGAGGCCCCGCACCTCCGCCCGCACCGGGAGATAAATCCCCTCCGGGGTCTCCTCACACTCCACCTGGGCGGAACAGGTGTATCCAAGCTGTGCCGCCTTGTCCACAATATATGCGGCGCAGTCCCGTTCTATGAGCGTTTTCAGCTGTCCGCCCACCGCCCGGTCCAGCTCCTCCTCCCGCAGGCGGGTCTGGGCCAGCCAGTCCTCCAGCCAGCGCTGGCTGCCCTCCAGGTCCAGCCTCGCCAGGGGGGTCAGAATAGACGCCACCAGGGTCAGGCCGCACACCAGTCTCCCGACCCGGCGTACCGCTCCCTTGGGCATGAGGGCGTCGGCCACCGCGCACAGCAGGCTCACCGAGACCAGGGCCAGCAGCCAGCTCCTTGCCGCCCCAATCATGGGACCACCGCCCCGATGGCGGACACCAGGCTTACCAGCAGCACCAGCGCCCCCGCTCCCGTCATCCCCAGCACCAGCCCGAAGGCGGAGCCGATGGCCTCAATCAGCCCCGACAGCTTGGGCTGGGCCACGCAGGCGCACAGGGCCGCCGTCCCCCGGTAGACCAGGTACTGGAGGGCCAGCCGCAGGAAGGGGGTCAGGCAGATGGCCAGCACCACCAGCATCCCCACAACCCCCACCGTTCCCCGCAGAACGCCTGCCCCGGCCAGCACCGACTCGGAGGCGTCGGCCAGAATGCCGCCCACCACCGGGATGGCCCGGGAGATGGCCATTTTTGCGGTCTTTACAGCGGCGGCATCCACACTGCCCGCAATCGCCCCGCTGGCGGTGAGGTAGCCCACAAAGGCCAGCAGCAGTGCGGTGAGGAGGAAATTCACCGTTCCCTTCAACAGATCACCCACCTTTTTCAGTCCTGGATTGCCTACCGCCGCATGGGCGCAGCTCACCGCCACATAGGCGTAGATGAGAGGGATGAGCAGCCGGTCCATGGCAATGAGCAGGAGCTGGGAAAAGAGAATGGTGGCCCCCTGCCGCACCGCCGCACCGGCTACGCCCCCTGTGGCCGCCGTCAGCACCGCTGTGACGGGGAGGAGAAGGTCGGCGAAGGTCTCCATTTTCTCCAGCGTGTCCCGTCCCAGGCCAATCATCACCGCCATGTCCGTCATGGTCAGTGCGGTGATGGCCAGGGCCCCCGCAATGGTCACCGCCTGGAGCCCCTCGTTCTCCCCCTGGACCCCCTCCGCCATAGCACACAGCAGCACTACCGCAATGAGCTTCAGGGCGGTGGACAGGCTGGCCCGGAAGAGGCTCCCCACCTGGGCCGCCGCCGTCTGAAGGAGATTGGCTGCCCCCTGATCCAGAGAGTCCCCGGGATTGACGCCGTAGCCCTCCGCCTGCTCCCACACCTGATCCAGGTCGGGGACGGTCAACTCTGCGGCCACACCGGGAAAGACACACAGCGCACTGAGACAGCAGAATAAAATCAGTCCTCTCATTGCAGCAGCTCCCCCATCAGCTGGGCCACCGCCCGCACCAGCGGCAGAGCCGCCAGCAGAGCCAGCACGGTCCCCGCCGTCTCCACAAAGGCGGCCACGCCCCCCTCGCCCCCGCTGCGGCATACCTCCGCCGTTACCTTGGTGAGGATGGACAGGGCCACCGTTTTGAGGACCGGCTCCAGCAGCGCCTCGGACAGGCCGGCTTGTCCCGCCAGCTCCTCCAGCAGCGCCTTGATGGCTCCCAGTCCCTCCGCCGCCGCCCCCAGGATCCACAGCCCCGCAGCCAGGGTCAGCAGCAGGGCCAGCTCCGGAACGTTCTTCTTCAGCACCGCACTGAGCACCACCGCCGTGACCCCCACCGCCGCCAGCCGTACCATCGCCCCCATCACAGGGCAAAGAGATTCTTCACCAGGTCGAACAGGTTGGCGATCTCTTGCACCACCATCATCAGCACCACCACCAGCCCCGCCAGCGTGGTCATCATGGCCTGTTCGTCCCGACCGGCACGGCTCAGCACCTGGTTCAGTACCGCCACCAGAATCCCGATGGCCGCAATCTTGAAAATTAAATCCACTTCCATTTGTGTACCTTCTTTCCTCTTTCCTTCTCCTTCTTGTAAGAAAGAGAAGCAGAAAGAACTTTTTCCTCGCTCTGTAAGTCTTGATCTGCCCTCGACCCCGCCGCCCGGTCACGAAAATATTTTTAGACCTCTTAATGAAATAACAACTCTGATGCACCTTCGTAACCGGGCGGAGCGCTGCATCTATGGCAACGATGTCAGGGCGCAGGGGAAAGTTTTTTTGCTTCTTTTCAAAGAAAAGAAGGAGCGCCCGCCGATGCTACAGCAGGAGAATAATCAGGAACGCGCCCCCGGACACACCCAGCGCCTGGTAGACCCGGCCCCGGCTGCGGCAGTCCTGTTCCCGCTGGCCGGCCAACTCCTCCAGGCGGCGGCGGGCGGCGGCCAGGGCCTGCTGCTGGCGCTGGAGCTCACAGCGGCCCAGGATATCGGCCAGTGAGGCCAGCACAGCCTGTCCCTCCGGACCCAGCTCGTTTTTCCGCCCGGTCTGCCGCCGCCAGAGACTGGGAAAATCCTCCCGGTCCAACCGGTCCAGACCCTGGGCGCAGGCCTGAAACAGCTCTCGCGCGCCCCCCTCGCTGTACCTGGCCCCCCGTCCCAGCAACTGGGCCAGCGGGGGCGCGTTCAGCTCCAGCTCTCCCTCCAGCACGGCCAGACCGGCGGCCATCCGGCGCAGCTCCCGCACCTGCCGCCGCAGGCCGTCCGCCGCCCGGAAACCCAGCCAGGTCCCCCCCAGCGCCACCAGAACCGCTCCCATCAGCCGCAGCATTTACCTCAGCTCCTTCACTGTGTAGATTCGTGTCCCCTCTGTCCGGCGGATCTGCACCAGATACTGAAACAGCCCCTCCGCCAACAGGACCCGGTACAGGGGGCGGCGCTCCAGGTCGGACTCGTCCTCTCCGTGGGCGGTGGCCAGCAGCGTCACGCCGCAGCCCGCCGCCGTCATCAGAGCCTGGACGTCCTCCGGCGCGGTGATCTCGTCCGCCGCCAGCACCTGGGGATTCATGGCCCGCAGCAGGAGCATCAGCCCCTGGGCCTTGGGACAGCCCTCCATTACGTCGGTACGGCGGCCCACCTCCAGCTGAGGGCGGCCCTGGTACATGGCGGCCACCTCCCCCCGCTCGTCGGCCAGGGCGACCCGGAGAGGGGCGCAGCCCTCCCCCTCGGAGACCGACCAGATCAGGTCCCGCAGAAGGGTCGTCTTCCCTAGGCCGGGAGGCGCTAAAATCAGGGTGTCCCCCAGCCGCCCGCCGGGACACAGCCCGTCCAAAACCGGCCTGGCCGCCCCCCGCACCTGCCGGGCTATGCGCAGATTGGCGGAGGAGAGTCCCCGCAGACTGTGAAGCTCCCCGTTTTGCAGGACCGCCGTCCCACACAGGCCGATCCGGTGCCCCCCTGCCGCCGTCAGATAGCCCCGACGCACCTGGTCCAGCACCGCGTGGAGAGAGGCCTGGCTGGCCAGCTCCACCAGCTGCTCCAGCTCCTCTCCCCCCACTGGCGGACCCCCCAGGGAATGCTCCTCCCCGTCCCAGACCGCCGTCATGGGCCAGCCGGTCCGCAGACGAAACTCCTCCGTCCGCGCCCGCTCCTCCGGAGACAGGGCCAGGGCCTCCTGCCGCAGACGCTGGGGCAGTACCCGAAGGGCCTGCTCACAGCTCTGGGCCGCTGTCATTTGTGTCATCCTTTATCACCAGCCTTTGCCCTATCCTATGAGGACAAGCCGGGGGCTATGACAAAAAAATATCAGCCTTGCGAACTATGTCGAAGGCTGATATAATGGATTTGGACCCTTCCCCGAAGGGGGGTGAATGCAGTGGACTATTTGTTCAGCTTTTTTGTGTCGGTTGCAGGGAACATAGTCGGCAACTATGTGACCAAATGGCTTAACCGGCACCGCAAGGGTCTGTGAGCCTAAATGAAGCCCCGGAGGACTAGCACTCCTCCGGGGCTTCTTTTGCGTGTCTACAGTGGCTTTGTTCAACTTTTTGCCAAGAGTTATTATACCACTGTTTTCTAGTATATGCAAGAGGAAATTTATTTTTCTTTAATTCGTAAAGTAGAGAAAAATTGTAGAGT
>NZ_QWKI01000116.1 GCF_009911645.1 Pseudoflavonifractor sp. 60 | reverse complement strand
CCGGGGTAGTTCCACCTTGTGATGCCGCAGGAGCGCACAAGCGGCGAAGCCGCTTGCCCCCTTTGGCAAAGGGGGTGCCTGAGCGAAGCGAGGGCGGGGGATTGTCTTAGGATGACCGCTTCTATTTCAGATTCCAAGTCGAAGCAATGCCTGCCAGTCAATCCCCACCCGCTTCGCAGGGCCATAAAGATGTTGAATTATTCCACCTCAATAGCCGGGACCACCTGGGCGCACCGGGGGCAGAGGGTGGGGTGCTTGGAGCTGGAACCCACGGTGGGCAGGACCTTCCAGCACCGCTCGCACTTCTGGCCCTGGGCAGGCTCCACGTTGGCAACGGAGAGGTCAACCATCTCGGTCTCGACCTGAGAAACGATGA
Organism: Pseudoflavonifractor sp. 60; assembly: GCF_009911645.1. GTDB lineage: Bacteria > Bacillota > Clostridia > Oscillospirales > Oscillospiraceae > Lawsonibacter. The sequence continues at coordinate 11,914 of NZ_QWKI01000116.1, read as the reverse complement.
AGATGTCGGCCAGCTCTTCCCGGTCCATTTCGGCGAGGAAAGCATCCTCTTTCCGGAGCCCCAGGATGACCTTGGCCTCCAGGCTCTTGCCGATCTTCTTCTCGTTCCGGGCTTTCTCCAGCTCGGCGTTGACCACGTCCCGGAACGAGATGATCTTCTCCCACCGCTCCATAGCGTCCTCGTCCAGGGCGTACCCGGTAAAGGGCTTGTTCATCTCGTTGAGCACCACGTTCCGCTCGTCGTCGCCCTCTCTATGGGGCATAGCCAGCCAGATCTCGTCGCAGGTGAAGGCCAGGATGGGGGCGAAGAGCTTGGTGATGGTGTCCAGAATGAGCCACAGGGCGGTCTGGGCGGAGCGGCGCAGAGTGCCATCCTTCTCCTCACAGTACAGCCGGTCCTTGATGATGTCCAGATAGAAGGAGGACAGCTCCACCACGCAGAAATCGTTGATGGCGTGGGACACCACATGGAACTCGTAGTTGTCGTAGGCGGCGAAGCACTTCTCAATGAGCCGGTTCAGCTTGGTGACAGCCCACCGGTCCAGCTCCACCATCTCCTCCGGCTTGACCAGGTTGTTGGGGTCGAAGCCGTCCAGGTTGCCCAGGCAGTACCGGGCGGTGTTGCGGAATTTCAGGTAGTTCTGAGAGAGCTGCTTGAAGATCACCTCGGAGCCGCACACGTCCACATGGTAGTTGGCGGAGCCGGCCCACAGGCGGATCAGGTCCGCGCCGTACTTGTTAAAAATGTCGGCGGGGTCTACGCCGTTGCCCAGGGACTTGTGCATGGCCCGGCCCTGGGTGTCCACGGTCCAGCCGTGGGTGACGCACTCCTTGAAGGGAGCTCCCTTGCCCAGCGCGCCCACGGCGGTGAGCAGGGAGGACTGGAACCAGCCCCGGTATTGGTCCAGGCCCTCCATATAGACGGTGGCGGGCCAGAAGCCCTGGTCCTTCTGCATGGAGGCGAAATGGGTGGAGCCGGAGTCGAACCAGCCGTCCAGGGTGTCCTCCTCCTTGGTGAAGCCGGACTTGGAGCCACAGTGGGGGCAGGCGAAGTTTTCGGGGAGGATGTCCGCCGCCTCGGTCTCATACCAGGCGTTGGAGCCCTTCTCGCCAAACAGCTTGCTCACGGCGGCGATGGTCTCGTCGGTGCAGATGGGCTTGCCGCAGTCCGCGCAGTAGAACACGGGGATGGGCAGGCCCCAGCGGCGCTGACGGGAGATGCACCAGTCGGCCCGCTCCTGAATCATGGACTTCATCCGGTCGATGCCCCAGCCGGGGACCCAGCGCACGTCGTCGCAGGCGGCCACGGCGGCCTCCTTGAAGGACTCCACCGAGCAGAACCACTGGGGAGTTGCCCGGAAGATGATGGGCTTTTTGCACCGCCAGCAGTGGGGGTAGGAGTGGACGATTTCCTCGCTGGCGAACAGGGCCCCGCTCTCCTTCATGTCGGCCAGGATGACCGGGTTGGATTCGTCAGTCTTCATGCCGGCGTACTTGCCCGCATAGTCGGTGTGGCGGCCCCGGTCGTCCACAGGGACCACCATGTCGATCTTGTACCGCTTGCAGGTCTCGTAGTCGTCCGCGCCGAAGCCGGGGGCGGTGTGGACGCAGCCGGTGCCGCTGTCCATGGTGACGTATTCGGCGGTACACAGCTGGCTGGTCTTGTCCAGGAAGGGGTGCCGGGCCAGCATATATTCAAAGTCCTGGCCCTGGAAGGTGGCGACGGTCTCGTAGTTCTCAATGCCGCCCACCTTCATCACCTTCTCCCGCAGGGCCTCGGCCAGGATATACATCTCCCCGTTGTCCGCCTTCACCAGCACGTAGCTGTCCCGGGGATGGAGAGCGATGGCCAGGTTGCCGGGGAGGGTCCAGATGGTGGTGGTCCAGATGAGGAAGTACATCTTGGAGATATCCCCATACTGCCCCAACTTACCCTGGTCGTCCTTCACCTGGAACTTCACATAGACGGTGGTGCAGGGGTCGTCCTGGTACTCGATCTCCGCCTCGGCCAGGGCGGTCTCGTCGTAGGGGCACCAGTACACCGGCTTGAGGCCCTTGTAGATATAGCCGTTTTTGTACATGGCCCCGAAAATCTTCACTTCTTCCGCCTCAAAGCCGGGATTCATGGTGAGATAGGGGTTCTCCCAGTCGCCGATGACCCCCATCCGCTTAAAGCCCTCCCGCTGTACGTCCACATAGTGCTGGGCGAACTCGTGGCAGGCGGTGCGGAACTCGGGCACCGACATGGCCTTGCGGTTGAGCTTGTTCTGCTTGATGATGGCGGACTCAATGGGCATCCCGTGGTTGTCCCAGCCGGGAATGTAGGGGGTGAGATAGCCCCGCATGGCGGCGGCGCGGGTCATAAAGTCCTTGATGGACTTGTTCAGAGCGTGGCCCATGTGCAGTGCGCCGTTGGAGAAGGGAGGGCCGTCGTGGAGGGAGTACAGGGGCTTGCCCTGGTTCTTTTTCAGCAGCTCGTGGTACAGGTCCATGTCCTCCCACCGCTGGAGCATCTCGGGCTCCCGCTTGGGCAGGCCGCCCCGCATGGGGAAGTCGGTCTTGGGCAGATTGATGGTCTTGTTGTAGTCCATGTTGTATTCCTCCTAATGAATGATTGTGTTTATTGATATTGAAACAGAATGGTCTGGCAGATCAGTGCGGGATATTGAGGAACGTCGAAGGCAGTATCTCGGGGTTCAGTGGGGCGCAGCTTCACGCGGTTCATTCTGGGGAAAGGAAACTGCCTGGGGCCCATTCCAGGTCGCAGTTCCTGCCCGGCGCCATCAGGCCGGACTCCATCTCTTTTCCGCAGTTGGGACAGGTCATATCCTCTCCTCCTACACATAATGCTCCGCGTGCCAGCCGGTTTCGCCGCCGAAGCTGTACTCGATTCCGGCAATCAGCCAGCCGCGCTCAAAAGGCTTCAGCGTGAACCGGTAGCGGTGTTCCCAGGATTTGCGGCAGCTGGTCTCCACGGTGGCCCGTTTGGCGCTCTTCATGGTGAAGGTAACCCGCCCCTCCGGGTCCTGGAAGAGGGAGTCGTACCGGGCCGGACTGCCGCAGCTGCCCGCCGCGCCGTATTTCAGCAGGCCGGGGGCGCACCGGGGCTCCACCAGCTCCAGGTACCGGCGGCGGTACTCCTCCCACAGGGCGGGGTCGTCGGGGTGTATCTGGTTTTTGGGAATCCCCAGCGCCGGTTTTTCCGCCTCCAGTACCTGAAAGCGCCGGTGTATTTCCAGCTCCAGCTCGTTCCGGGCCCGCAGCAGCTCTACCAGGGGCGGCACAAGCTCCTGGGCCATGGGCTGGAACTTTTCCGGGGTGTCCGCCAGTTTGATCTCCATCCGCGTCCCTCCTCAGCCCACCAGCACGGCCCGGTTCCGGGCGGGGAAGTGGATATGCAGCCCCAGCTTCCACAGCTGGAAATAGCCCCGGAAGGGATTGGCCTGCCGGGTGTCCAACATGGGCCACTGGAGATAATAGGACAAATTGTAGTCGCAGCTGATGTGGTACAGGGCCTCGGACAGCAGCCTGATCTCCTCACAGCCCTTCCGGTATTCCAGCTCCTGATACCACTCGTCCAGGTCGTCCAGGTCCACCGTCTGGATGCCCTCGCCGTGTATCCACACCTGACGGACCTGCTCCTCAAAGTCCCGGCCCTCCTGCCCGGAGAGAAATTCAATCTCCCCGTCCTCGTCCAGGGGCGGTTTCTCCTCAAATTCCTCCACATAAATGCGGTTGATGGCCTTGATATAGGTCCGGGCGGCGTTGATGGCCGCCTGTTTGTGCTCCAGGTCGAACAGGGCAAAGAAGTAGGCGGCATAAGCGGTCTGGCCGTTGGGGAGGGTTCGCTCCGCCGTGTCCCGGCTGGCCTGGTCAATCTCCAAAAGCCCCTGGAGCAGTTCCAGCCCCGGCGGACCGTACAGCGCCAGAATGGGCCGCAGGCGCTCCAGCTCACCGCCCCGCAGGTCCTGGAAGAGGAAGGGCGGCACCGCCTCCTGCTCCAAATCGTACTCGTGTTCCTCAAAAATTTCCAGCAGCACCGGGTCCCGCTGGATGATCTCCGTCCAGCCGTCAGGCAGATACTTTTGGCATTCGTCCATTGTCATCAGAAAATACCTCCTGTTTTAAGGTGACAGCTTATGCCGCTCTGTGGGCTGCCAGTCCTCGCCGTAGAGGAGCTTAAAGCTCTCGTCATCGGAATTGTCCTGCCAGTAGTAGCCAACCCGGGAAAAATCCCGGCGGAGCAAATCCGCTTCCCGCATGAGGAAGACGGCAACACCACCCTCTCCAAAAGAGAGGGGACAATATCCCTGGAGATGATTGTTTACATCCACAAAGCCGTATTCCAATTGAAGCAAAACGGTGTCCCAGGGGCACTGCCCGTCTTTCAGCTCCGGCAGGACGGTACGGGGGTCCGTCTTGGGGAAGCAGGGGAAGCCGCCCAGCTTGTTGTACTGTGTGTATGCCTTGGCATATAGTTTCTTCCAGATGTCGTCCGCCCAAATCCAGTCCACGGGCTTGGGGCGCACCGGCGGACGTTCCGGGCAGAACCGCACCGGCGGGTCGTTGGGGAAGAGCCTCTGATACGTCTCCTCAAATTGGGTGTGGAAGCGATGGTCGCTGTGGGTTAGCCCCTCCGTCCCCACAGAGCCGAAATGGAGCTTGTAGGCGAACTCCTTCAAAACGACGCGGCTGTTCAGCCATAGGGTTTGCCCATCATGGACCACCGGCGGGCCTGTGGTCACCTTTGCCGCCGCTTCTTCGTCCGTGACTGTGGGGTCAGGCTCCGGATGGTAGACGACCCGCCAGTTCGTCTGTTCGGTCCAGTGCTCCATTCCCCGGTAGCCGATGAGGGGGTCGTCGTCGGGAAGGAAAATTTGCAGGATCCCCCGGTCTGGGAAGGGCGGCATGGCGGGCACCTGTTCAAAATTGATTTGGGTCACCAGCCGCAGCTGCTTCCCGTCCTCCCCCACAGGCGGCTGGCCGTCATGGGGACAGTAGGGCGTGCCGCCGATATGGCAGTCAAAAATCGTGACGGGATCACGGGACAGGGTCAGCCTGCACATGGGTTTTCCTGTCTGCCGCCAAAGCTCCTCCAGCGTCTTTTCCCCCCGACGGGCCTCCTGCTGGGCAGGGCCCTCCTTCATTTTTGACCGCTTGCTCATAACATAACCCCTTTCTCTGAGACCCGGGCCATTACGACGTGGCCCAGTAGCCCAGCACCTGGGAGAAGTTCCGGTTTTTCAAGTCCTCCGGGCGGATCAGGAGGTTCAGCGCGCCGAAGCCCCCCAGGTACAGGTCCATCTCCGGGAACTCCCCCGCCGGGAAGTCGGTGAAGTCGTCGTGCAGCTGGAACAGCAGTATGTCCCAGGCGGCCAGCGCCTCGTCGTCCTCCCGGATGTCACACTGCTCGAAGTAGGCGCAGCCCCCCAGCTTGCACCCACCCGATCCAAGCTGGTCCCGGACCCGGCGCAGAAGCTCCCGCTCCTCGTCGGTCTCGTCCCGCAGACGGTAGGACATGAACTCCTCTGGGTCCGCCCCGGGCAGACGGCGCTCCAGCCCGGCGGCAAAGAGGGCGTCAAAGCGGAAATCGTTGTCCCCCATCACATCCTGGACCACCGGGCGGAAGGAGATCTTCAGGGGATGGGCGGGAATGCGCCACAGGCCGGCGTTGCCCTCCTTGATATCCCGCAGGTCAAACTTGTGGGCGGGCCGGGGCATACGCTCCTTGCTGGCCTCCTCCCAGGGGACCGCCATTTTTGCGGCGCACGCCTCCCAGGTGACGGCGGGGTCCGCCTCCTCGTAGTAGACCACCTTCCAGCCCTTCTGCTCGCCGTACTCCCCGGCGTAAAAGCCGAAGCCGCCGTCGGCGTCGAAGTCGGAGGCGAAGAGCTGGAAAATGCCCCCGTCGGGGAAGCCCTCCATGCGGGGCATCTGGGCGAAGTTGATTTGGGCGCACAGCCACAGCTGGTTCCCCTTCTCGTCGGTGGGGATCTCGCCGCCCCGGGGCACATAGGGGACCCCGCCCAGGTGGCTGTCAGTGATGGAAAAGGGCTCCCGGCTGAACTCCAGGTAACAGGCGGGCCGGCTGTTCTCCCGCTGAATCTCCTCCACAATCTCCTGACACAGCCTGATTTTTTCCAGATTGGTCATGGTAATACCTCCGAAAGATTTTTTACCTCCACAAGCACGTGCCTGGCGTCGTAGGGCCGGCACTGGTCCAGCCTGACCCGCCGGGCAAACTCCGCAAAGGGCAGATAGCCCAGGGTGTCCGCCTTCATCTCTCCGTTTTCCTCCCACACCCGGTTGAGAGAGACCTGCCAGTCGGTGACCTGCTCGTCGGTCAGGCTGAACCCCTGGAGGAGGACGGAGTACAGCGGCGGCACGAAGGGGGCCAGCGGCAGGATGGAGGGGGTCTCCTCGGTGATGGCGTACAACCCCAGAATGCCGGAGCCGTCCTTTTTCTGGAAGAAGTTGGGCTTGGCGTAGTACCAGTCGCCGGTCTGCTTCTGGGCCAGGTAGCTTTGGAAGAAGTCCAGGTCCCCGGTTTTCAGCCGGTCCACGGCCTCCGGCTCTATGTAAATGGGGTATACCGCCCCGGTGAGAATGCCCTCGGCCTGCCACCGCTCCGCCATCGCCCTCAGCAGTTCAGCCCCCTCCCGATTTTGGGACTGAATCATCCCGGGAATATCCCCCAGACGGCGCTCCGCCCCGTCCTGGGTGAAGCGGTCGGTTTTCCAGATTTGACAGACCCGGGTCACCAGGCCGTAAAACACCTCCAGATCCCTGGGGGTGCAGGGCAGAGGCTGGCGCAGCGAGACCTGGTTCTTCTCCCCCGGGGCCCCCTGGAGATAGCAGCCCCGCCCGGGCAGCGCCGGGTCGCACAACGCCTGCCCGTCGGGGTTCGGCCCCGGGTCCAGCACGCCGGCCTGATTCCAGTGGCCCGTCCGCAGTCCGGCGGGGGACAGGTCCGCCTGGGTCAGAGCCCTTTTGAACAAGGCCTTCTGCCGGATGACAACATCAATCGCCATAGGGAAACACTCCTTTCCAAACATAAAAACGCCCTTGTCTCCATAAAGAGACAAAGGCGCACACCTCTGCGGTACCACTCTTCTTGCCAGGGCGCGGCCCTGACCACTTTCAGTCTGCCCGATAACGGGGGCGTCCGGAGGGGCTTACTGATTTCAGACCTCGGCTCCAAGGTGATTTTCCCGGTCCCCTCCCGTCCGCCTCTCACCAAACGGCGGCTCTCTGCGCGTCTCGGGGGCAGGTACTCGTCCTTTTCCCAGCGTTTTTCCGTATTGAAACAATATCTTATCCGGTTTTCCCGGGATTGTCAAGGGGGGCAGCGGTCAATTTTCCGCAGAATCTCCTGAAAACCGCCGGGCAGGGGGCACTCCACCTCCACCGTCTCCCCGGTAGCGGGGTGGACGAATCGCAGCCGCCGGGCGTGGAGGCACTGTCCCGCCAGACCGGGGACGGGCTTTTTCGCCCCGTAGACCACGTCCCCCAGCAGGGGGTGGCCGATGGAGGCCAGGTGGACCCGGATCTGATGGGTGCGGCCCGTCTCCAGGCGGCACTCCACATGGGTGTACCCGGGGTACCGGGCCAGGACGGACCAGTGGGTCACCGCCTCCCGGCCGTTTTTGCGGTCCACAGCCATTTTCTTCCGGTCCACCGGGTGGCGGCCGATGGGGGCGTTCACCGTGCCGCTGTCCTCCTTCAAATTGCCCACCGCCACCGCCTCGTAGGTCCGGGCCAGGGAGTGGTCCTGGAGCTGGGCGGTGAGGGCCAGGTGGGCGCGGTCGTTTTTTGCGGCGATGATGAGCCCGGAGGTGTCCCGGTCGATGCGGTGGACGATGCCCGGGCGCAGCTCTCCGTTGATGCCGGACAGTGATTTTCCGCAGTGATATAACAGGGCGTTGACCAGAGTCCCGTCGGGGTGGCCCGGCGCGGGGTGGACCACCAGGCCCACCGGCTTGTTGACCACGATCACGTCCCCGTCCTCATAGACCACGTCCAGGGGGATGTTCTGGGGGACCAGGCGGATGGGCTCCGGGTCGGGGAGAACGACCCTCAGCTCCTGACCGGGGGCGGGCCGGTCATTTTTCCGCAGGGGCCTGCCCTCCGCCGTCACCGCCCCCCGCTCCAGCAGCTTCTGGGCGGCAGAGCGGGTCAGCTCCGGGATCAGCCGGGAGAGGAGGGCATCCGCCCGCTCCCCCTCCCGCTCAGCCCTCAGCGTCAGCGCTGTCATGGCGGCCCTCCAGCTTGTCCCACAGGAGCAGGTAGTATGCTCCGGCGGCAATGCCCCCCACTACCACGCAGATGTCCGCCACGTTGAATACGGCGAAGTGCATAAACAGCACGTTGAACATATCCACCACATAGCCCCGGAAGGCCCGGTCGATGAAGTTGCCGAAGGCCCCCGCCAGCAGCAGGGTCAGAGCCAGCTTGCCGAAGGGGTGGCGGAAAAAGTTCTTCCACAGGGCCAGGGCCAGCACCAGCGACATGGCCAGCGACACCAGCGCCAGGGCCCAGGTGTGGTCCGAGAAGATGGAGAAGGCCGCCCCCGTGTTCTCCACATAGGTCAGCTCCAGAATGTAGGGGATGAAGGGGACGTGCTCCCCAAAGGCGATGTTGGTCATCACCAGATACTTCACCACCTGGTCCAAAATGACCAGCGCGGCGGCAATCAGTGCGTAAATCATGGAAGTTTCCTCCGTTATGTCTGGGTGTTGCGTTGGGGATACAGGGCTTCGCCCTCGGGTTGGAAGGAGAGACAGGTCTTGTCCCGGACCGTGAGCCGGCCCCGGCTGCCCTTGGACAGCTGCCGGTATTGCTCCAGAGTCACAGACAGCCACAGGACGGTCTCGTCCTCCAGCTGAAAGCCGGCAAAATATTGGTGCTCCGGACGGCTGCGGGGCCGCTGTCTGGTGCGGACGCTCTTGTCCAATACCACAGCGGACACCGTCCGGACGGGCTGAACAGGCGGCTTGCGCACATGGGAGACCTTCGCTTTTTCGTCCGGGCGGAACAGGCTGTGAAACAGGATATGAAGCCGGAGATCAACCGCCATAAAGCAGGCAAAGGCCGGGATCTGGATGCTGATGCTCAAAACATCGCCCCACAGCCCAGTCAGCACCTCATAGGGGATGTGCGGGAACAGCCAGCCCAGCAGCCTGAACAGCGGCAGATAGACAATCAGTCCCGCCAGCCCGCCGATCACCAGCTCCAGAACTGCGCCATACAGATAGCGAAGGGGCTTCATTGTCAACATCCTCTCAAACAAAAAGAGCCGCATTTCTGCGGCCCTTTCGTAGTCGGTTCCCTGGCAGGCGTACCTGTTCCCGCAATGACGTTATGGTTTGATTTCAAGGTCCTCGGTTGGAATGCCAAGGGTCTGCATTCGGACTTTTAAAATGGTCTCCTGATATTCAATTTCCGCCTCTTTGTTGGGAGCTGTTTTGATGCGCTGCAAATTCACAAACTCCTTGATAACCTGGTCTTTCAGTTCGGTTTCGTTCATGCCGCTCATCCTTTCCGCTGTTTCGTCAAAGGGTTCAGCGTTATTATAGCAGATTTGCGGCGAAGTGTAAACCCTCACATCCGGTTCTTCCGCAGCAGCCGGATATCGTCCCCGAAGAAGTGGAGGACGTGGTACTCCCCCTCCAGGCGGGAGGCAATCTGGGGGGCGTAGCGCTGGCCCGCCTCCGCCATGGACAGGTTGGAGGAGATGACGGTGTGCTTCTCCCCGGCCAGACGGGTGTTGATTAGCTCATAGAGGGCGGACTGGGTGAACTGGGTGGTCAGCTCGCTGCCCAGGTCGTCCAGGATCAGCAGGTCACAGCCCAGATACCGCCTGGTCTCGTCCCGGGCGCCGGCGCCGTCGGGGCTGTTGCGGAAGAACTTGCGGTTCTCGAACTGGGCAAAAATATTTCCCGCCGTGTCGTAGACCACCGAAAAGCCCTGCTCTGACACGGCGCGGGCGATGCAGGCGGACAGGAAGGTCTTCCCCAGGCCGGGGGCGCCGGAGAGGAAGAGGTTTTTGATGGTGAAGCGGCCAAACTTGGTGGCATACTTCACGCACACGTCGTATACCAGCTCCATATTGCTCCGCGGGGAGCTGCCCATGCCGGGGTAGAGGGTCTGGCTGTAGTAGTCCAGGCGGAAGGAGTCGAAGGACTGCTCGCCCAGGTCCAGCAGCTTGGACAGCTCCTTGATCTGCTCCTGGGCGCACAGCTCCCGCAGGCACTGGCACATACTGGCCCCTCTCCAGCCCCGGTCCCGGCACAGGGGGCAGACGGGCTTCTCCTCCAGGGCGTCCTCGGGCAGACCCAGGGCCCCCAGCAGCACGGCCCGCTCCCGCTGCAAATTCTGGTTCTCCTGCCGCACCGACTGGACGGCCTGAACCGGGTCGCCCCCCTGGCGAAGCGCGGCGGCCACCAGCCCGGCCATGGTGCCCTGTATCCTCCGGTCCAGCTGCTCCACCCGGGGCTCCTGCCGGTACACCTCCAGCCGCAGGCGTTCCTCCCGCTCCTCCCGCTGCCGGCGGTTCTGCTCCAGCCGCGCCGTGGCCCGGCGCAGTACGTTGGCGTCATATGACATTTATGTCTCCTCCTGTTTCATCTGTTCCATCATCCGGCGCAGCCGCTCCATATCCTCCCGGGCCTGCTGCTCCTGGACGGCGGCGGGCGGCGGCACGGGACCTCTCCGGGGAACGCCAGCTTGGAGAGGCCGGGGGTCCCGGTCGCCGGTACGGACGGCGGCGGCGGTGTGCAGCCCCTTCTCGTGCCAGCGGCGGAGAATGCCGTTCATATAGCTCCAGTCCATGGACTGCTTTTTCAGTATGGTGCGCTCAAAGGCCATGCGGATGGTCTCGTCGTCAAAGCCCATGGAGTCCCAGGCGGCGATGTAGTCCTTTTCCCGCTGGACCAGGGGCCGCTGGGGGATGTCCAGCAGGCGGAACACCTCGGCCTCCCGCCCCCGCAGGCGGGTCAGCTGGGCGATGCGCGCCTCGGCCCGCTCCATGGTGTCAACACCCAGCCGGGCCCAGACAAAGCCCTCCCGGCGGATCTGGGACAGGTGGGGCTTCCGGCCCGGGCCGTACTTGTGGGCAATGTCCTCCACGCACCAGCCCACCAGCATGAGGATGACCTCGGCGGGGAGGGCCAGGTGGTCGTAGAGGGTATACAGCGTCTTCAAATCGGAGGCGGACAGCCGCTTGCCCAGCCGCCGCTCCACCTCCCCCACCAGGGCGGGAAAGGGGGATGCCTGCTCCGAGAGGGCCTGGGTGATATCCTCGGTGGAGTACTCCGGGGGCGGGGGCTCCGGGGCGGGGGGCTCCGGCGGAGCGGGCAGCTCCCGGGGGGCCAGTCCCTGCCCCCGCAGCTGCTCCAGGGCGGCCTGGACCCGGGACTCCGGCCAGCGCAGGCCCTCCAGAGAGCCCCGGCGCAGCAGCTGGAGGTAGAGCAGAGCCGCGTCGCCGCTGTCCAGCTTCAAAAGCCGGTCCGCCGCCTGACTGGTCATAGCCAGCACCTCGCCGGGTAAAAAGCTCTGAGACACGGTCCTCTCCCCCTCTCACAAAATCTGTTCCCCTATTCTACAACAAAATCTCCCCCACGTCCATCTTTTTTCACCGCTTCCCGTCCATTGAAAAAATCCATCTTCAATTCGTGAAGTAGAGAAACATTGTAGCGCGGGCCGGAGTAGTTCCGCCTTGTGATGCCGCAGGGAGCGCACAAGCGGCGCAGCCGCTTGCCCCCTTTTGAAAGGGGGGCCCGAGCGAAGCGAGGGCGGGGGATTGTCTTAGGAAAGCTGCTTTTATTTGAGCTTTTAAGTAGAAGTAGTGCCAGCAAATCAATCCCCACCGCTTCGCGGAGCCCCTTTTCAAAGGGGCCAGGCCGCCTGCGGGCGGG
>NZ_QWKI01000115.1 GCF_009911645.1 Pseudoflavonifractor sp. 60 | reverse complement strand
TGAGCTCTGCGAAGCAGGGCCATAAAACAGCAGACTAGGGTCGTCCCACCCTACAAAAGATACTTTACGAATTAAAGGGAGCTGTCCCACAAGCTTGCCATACCCACAGAAATGTGGTATGCTTTCGTTGTATAGGGAAATCGCCAAGCGCCGGCGGTTTGGCCCAACTGGGAAAATTTCTTAACGCAAGGCTGAGAAACCGTCACCGTGCTGGGGTGGCGGTTTCATTTTGTATCCGCGGATGCGGAACGTGAGCGTTAAAGTCATCATGCCACACTTCCTTTACAGAGGTGTGCCAAAACCGCCTTCGCCTTAACCGGCGTTTCCTTATGCCGAAGAATGATAGATTTTTCCAAATATGTCAATGAAGGGTTTGATGCGTCTGTGTCAAGCCCTTATTGCTGGGAACCCGAAAATACAATGCGGATTCTGTCCCCCGAGTTTAATTCAAGGTCTAATTGATAGTGATTGCCGTCAATAGGCTGGAGATCGGACCAGGATATGTAATGTCCCCTTCCCCACGGAGCATGATTTTGGATGAAAAATTCTGAAAAATCTTCAATTTGAAGCTCCAGGGGTTTTAAGTCGGGGGTCAGCAGCTGAACTGTGATCTGCCCGTTTTTATAGTCAACCGCGATATCCTCAATGGCGTGATCATGCAGCTTAACGCCCTGAGCCAGGTCTAAAATGTTCATGTCGGTTCCTTTCAAATTCCCGTCAAATCAAAGGGCGGGGTGTACTCCTCCCGGGCGGAGGTCCGCTCCTGAGTAAAGCCCTCCAGCCCCAGGTTTTCCATATATGCCTGGGCGGCGCGGATTTCTCCGGGGCGCAGGCGGCGGTTGAGCTCCGGGCAGGCGGACAGGTCCCCCCAAGGGGTGTACTGGCTCATCAGGGAGAAGCGCACCGTCCCCGGCGGGAACTCCCGGGCTGTCCAGTCCATCACCGCCTTGGCCTGGGCCACCTGACCGGGGAGGATGAGGTGGCGTATCATCGTGCCCTTTAATAACAATCCGTTATCATCAAACCGGCAGGGCCCGGTTTGGCGGACCATCTCCCGGATGGCGGCCCGGGCGATTTCCGGGTAGTCCGGGGCGGCGGAGTATTTTTGGGCGGTATGTGGGTCCAGGTACTTCAGATCGGGGAGGTAGATGTCGATTTTACCCTCCAGCCCCCGGAGGGTATCCACCTTGTCATAACCGCCGGTGTTGTATACAACGGGGACAGGGGGCTGCCAGTCCTCCAGCAGGGCGGCGGCCAGGTGGGCGTAGTGGGTTGGATTGACCAGATTCAGGTTGTGGGCCCCCTGGACGATAAGGGACTCACAGATTTCCCGCAGACGCTCCAAAGTGACGGCTCTGCCGAAGTCCTGGTGGCTGATCTTCTCATTCTGGCAGAAGCAACAGCCCAGGGAGCAGCCAGAGAAGAAGACCGTCCCGGAGCCTCGGGTCCCGGAGATGGGGGGCTCCTCCCAGTGGTGGAGGGCGGCCCGGGCCAGCATGGGGGCGCTGGGCATCCGGCAGTGCCCGGTCCCGACGGTCTCGGTGCGCTCCGCCCCACAGGTCCGGGGGCACAGGCGGCAGATCATGGGCGGCTCACCTCCAGGGGAATGGGCCGCTCCAGATAGACCATGTGAGTGAGCTGGCGGCCGCACTCGAAGATGGGCTTGTCGTAGTGGTCCAGGAAGAAATTTTTCACCACATAGGCCCGGCGAAAGCCGCAGGACTCATAGAAGGGGATGGTGAGGGGGCTGTCCCCAGTGCCGGCCCGCAGAGTCTGGAAGGCGCCGGCGTACCGCTCCAGGAGGAAGGCCACCAGAGCGCGGCCCAGCCCCCGGCGCTGGAAGCGGGGGTCCACGGCGATGTTTTTCAGCTCCAGGACCCCCGCCCCCTCGTCGGTGACCACGCAGACCGCCTGGACCGCTCCGTCCTCCAGGGCGAACATGGTCCCCCGGTCCAGGTAGCGGTCGATCATACTCTCCTGTTCGTCGGCCAGCAGGAGCAGGGGGAGGTACTTCTTTTTATCTGCGGTGATTTCAACAATGTTCATTCTGACCTCCGGATTAAAAATGTCCCAGCCGGTCCAGCACGGCCCGGGAGAAGCTCTGATAAGCGTTGGGGACAGCGTAGACGTCCCGCAGGTCCACCCGGTCCGCCCACACCCAGCCCTCCGGCAGCGCGGGGGAGTCCAGTTCACCGGCCAGGGCGGTCATGTGCCACTCGATGTGGGTAAAGATGTGCTTCCCGGTCCCGGCCCGCTCCAGTGAGCCGGGGGCCAGGCCCCACTGCTCCAGAGGTTCGGCGTCCGCCGGCTCGTTGGGGTACTCCCACAGCCCCGCCAGCAGGCCCCGGTCCGGGCGGCGGCGGAGGGCCACATGGTCCCCGTAAAAGAGCAGGTACACCCTGCGCTCCTCCACGCGCCGGGCCTTCTTGGCGGCCTTGACGGGCAGCTCCCCGGTGCGGCCCTCCTGGAAGGCGCGGCACAGGTGGGCCGCCGGGCACTTCTCGCATAGCGGGGCCCCGTTGGGCAGGCAGACGGTGGCCCCCAGCTCCATCAGGGCCTGATTGAAGTCCCCCGGGGTCTCCAGGGGGATGACCTCGGCCAAGGCACGGGTCACCTTCTGTTTCATGGGGGAGGAGGCAATATCCCCGCTGTCTCCGGTGACCCGGGCGATGACCCGGAGCACGTTTCCGTCCACCGCCGGTACGGGCAGGCCGAAGGCAATGGAGGCGATGGCCCCGGCGGTGTAGTCCCCCACGCCAGCCAGGGCGCGGATCTCCTCATAAGTATTTGGGAATACCCCGCCGTGACGCTCCATGATTTGGGCTGCCGCTTTTTGAAGGTTTCTGGCCCGGCTGTAGTAGCCCAGCCCCTGCCACAGTTTCATCAGCTGGTCCTGGGGCAGGGCGGCCAGGTGGGACACGGCGGGGGCGGCCTCCAGAAAGCGCCGGTAGTAGTCCAGCACCGCCGCAACCCGGGTCTGCTGGAGCATGATTTCAGACACCCACACGTGGTACGGGGTCGGGTCGCTGCGCCAGGGCAGGACTCTGGCGTGGTCCCGGTACCAGGTGAGCAGAGGGATGGGCAGCTGTTGGAGTTGGTCCATGAAGAGGGCCCCTTTCTGTGAGGATGGTCAACGGAACAGGCGGCGTTGTATCCCGGTTTTGAATGGCGCAGGCAATCACGGAATGCTCAAAATCATAGTAAAATAAGAATGTCATATATAATGGATTTGGGGATGGTATTTTTTCTTTCAGAGTGGTAAAGTCTTGAGCAGAGGGAAGGTTAAAAATTTAACAAAGCGTCGGCTGCCGCTCTTGTCGGCAAATTGAGCGATTTTTAGCCTTTACTCCCATCATTCCTTTTTCATCCATCCTTCCAGATCACCACACAGGGGCGCCCTAAGGGGCGCCCCTGTGTGGGTTTTGCTTAAAGCGCGTCAAGGGCCTCCACTACCTCAAAGACCAGGCCGTCGCAGTGGGTTTTTCGGGGGATGCCCGCCTCGTGGGCGGCCTTCAGCAGGACGGCGCAGTTAATGTCGCCGTGGTCGGCACGGAATTTGTTCCGGAAGGTGTTGGACTGCTCCTCGCCGCAGCCCATCATGCCCAGCACCATCAGTCCTCCGGTGAGGGCCCCGCAGGCTGAGCCGCAGCGCATCCCGGAGCCGAAGTTGGCTCCCAGCCGGAAGGCCTGCTCCTCGGTGAGGCCCAGGTCCTGGGCAAAGGTGGCCAGAACGGCCTGACAGCAGTTGAAGTGTACATCGGTGCGTGCCCGGAGCTCCCGGACTTTTTCCATGTGGTCCATATTTTTATCTCCTTTTTCCGCTGAGCGGTTCGTTGACATATTCCCCCTCCTTTCAGCAGGCGGGGTGAGAAGGGCTAGTTTACCTTGTCCAGCACCATTTGGTCGTAGTGGAGGAACTGGTAGCCTGCCCTTTGATACAGGCGGACGGCGGTCTGATTGGCCTGGGTCACCTCCAGCCGGAAGCGGCGGGCGGCGGGGTAGGCCCCCTCCAGCCAGGCCATGATCTGGTTCCCCAGCCCCTGACCCCGGAACTCCGGCTTGAGATAAATTTCCTCAATAAAGACGCATAAGCCCCCCACCTCGGCGGAGTAGCACTGGGTGATATACAGATATCCGGCCTCCATTCCATCCTGCTGGATGAGCAGTCCCCTGAGCAGGGGCTGGGCGGGGTCGGCGGCGTCCAGAAAGGAGCGCTCCAGAATGGCGGGGTCCACCGGGTGGTCCACCGCGTCGCTGTGGTAGAAGTCGTTTACCATGGGCAGGACCAGCTCCCGGTCCTCCGGCAGAATATCACGAAAGGTGAGCACGCTGTTCTCCTCCTAGTTAAAAATGTCGGGGGTGTCGGCAAAGAGCCGGCGCACCCGCTCCAGCACGGGCTGGTTTTCCGGCAGGGCCAGCTGAGGGTCGCCGGCCAGAAGGGACCGGGCGGCCTCCTGAGTCTCGCTGAGCAGGCGCATATCCCCCGCCAGGTCGGCCAGCTTCATCTGGGGCAGGCCGTGCTGGCGGTTGCCGAAGAAGTCCCCCGGTCCCCTGGCCTTCAGATCCTCCTCGGAAATTTTAAAGCCGTCGGTGGTGGAGGCCAGGGTCCGCAGCCGCTGCATGGCCTCCAGACTGCGGGTCGAAGTGATGAGGACGCAGTGGGAGGGGTGCTTTCCCCGGCCCACCCGGCCCCGGAGCTGGTGAAGCTGGCTGAGGCCAAAGCGGTCGGCGTTCTCAATGATGATAAGGGAGGCGTTGGGCACGTCCACCCCCACCTCCACCACTGTGGTGGACACCAGCACCTGGGTTTCCCCCCTGACGAAGGCGGACATGGCGGCCTCCTTTTCCTTGGGGCGCATTTTGCCGTGGAGCAGACCCACAGTCAGCTCCGGGAAGACCTCCCTTTGCAGCTTCTCGGTGTAGCTCTTTACCGCCTTCAGCTCTGTGGCAGCGGAGGCCTCCCCTGCTTCCGGGTCCTCCCCCACGGCGGGACAGATGATATACACCTGCCGTCCCTGGCCCACCTGTTCCCGGACAAAGTTGTACATCCGCTGACGCTTGTCCTCCCGCACCACATAGGTGGAGATGGGGGTCCGCCCCGGGGGGAGCTGGTCGATGACTGACACGTCCAGGTCCCCGTAGATGATAAGGGCCAGGGTCCGGGGGATAGGGGTCGCGGACATGACCAGCACGTGGGGGGTCACATCCTCTCCGCTTTTGGCCGCCAGAGCCGCCCGCTGGGCCACGCCGAAGCGGTGCTGCTCGTCGGCCACAATGAGGGCCAGCCGGGAGAACTTGACCCCGGCGGAGATGAGGGCGTGGGTGCCCACGATCAAGTCGATCTCCCCTGCGGCCAGGGCGGCGTGGGTCTTTCTTTTCTCGGCGGCGGTCAGCGCCCCGGTGAGCAGTCCCACCCGCACCCCCGCCGGAGCCAGCAGCTGGGACAGGGAGCGAAAGTGCTGCTCCGCCAGTACCTCGGTGGGGGCCATCAGGGCGGTTTGGAAGCCGGAGGCGGCGCACAGCCAGCCGGCGCAGGCGGCCACGGCGGTTTTGCCGGAGCCCACGTCCCCCTGGACCAGCCGGTTCATGGGCCTTCCGCTGGACAGGTCGGCGGCCACCTCGTCCATGACCCGGCTCTGGGCCTGGGTGGGAGCGAAGGGGAGGAGGGAGAGGAATGCTTCCTTGTCCTGGGGCCGGATCACCAGTCCGCCGCCCGCCCGGTCCCGGCGGTCCCGCAGAAAACTGAGGCCCACCGACAGGTAAAACAGTTCCTCGAAGGTGAGCCGCCGCTTGGCCAGGTCCAGGGCCTCCTCATGTTCGGGAAAGTGTATGTTTTTGATGGAAAACTCCAGGGAAGCCAGCCGGTGCTCCTGGCGGATGTGCTGGGGCAGAGTCTCGGACAGGGAGGCGGCGCAGGGGAGGGCCCGCCGGACCAGGGAGGCCAGCAGGTGGTTGCTGATGCCGGCGGTGAGGGGGTAGACGGGCATGATGCAGCCGGTAAAGCTCTGCCCGCCCGCCCGTTCAAAGATGGGGTTGACCATGGCGTGGAGGCTGCCCCGCTTTTCCACCGCACCATAGAAGATATACTCCTCTCCGGGGCGGAGGGATTGACACACGTAATTCTGGTTGAAAAAGGTGAGGTCCAGGGTCCCGGCGTCGTCCACCGCCCTGGCCTTGACCAGATCCAAGCCCTGGCGCAGGGCGGCCAGCCGGGGGCGCTCTGCAATGACGGCGGCAACGCATACCCGGCCCTCCAGAGGGGCGTCCTGAATGGAGTAGAGCGTTCGCCGGTCCTCGTAGTCCCGGGGATAGTAGGTGAGCAGGTCACCGGCGGCAGTCAGCCCCAGCTTCTCCAGCTTTTTAGCCCGGGCCTCCCCCACGCCGGGGAAGCTGGTGAGGGGGGTATCTCTGGTGACAGACATGGGGGCGGCCTCCCTTCAGTGCGTAGTTCCTCTATTTTACCACAGCTTTTGGGCTGAGTAAAGGCGAAAAGAGATAGATTCTGGTGCTCCCGGAGGAGCGCCGGGATTGGCGGAGTAAAGGCGAAGAATGTCCTTGCCAGAAAAGGCGGGAGCCGCTATAATGGAGAAAACATCCGTAAAGGAGAAACGCCCATGTCTGAATACATTTTAAATCTTCTTCCGCTGAAGGAGGGGGAGCGGGAGGAGTTTAAGGCCATTGCCCCCGATGCCGTCCACGTCTTCGCCCGCAGCAGCACCGTCACGCCGGAGCAGCTGGCCGCCGCCACGGTGATCTTCGGCTGGCCCAGGCCGGAGAAGATGAAAGAGGCCGCCCATTTAAAGTGGTTCCAGACCATGTGGGCGGGGGCCGACGAGTACGCCGGGATGCTGCCGGAGGGGGTCCTGTTCACCTCCTCCAGCGGGTCCAACAGCCGCAGCGTGGCCGAGCATATGCTCACCTGCCTGCTGGCTCTCTGCCGCCGTCTGCCCGCCTATCAGGACAGCCAGCGGGTCCGCCAGTGGAAGGACGAGGGCCCCATGAAGACCATTATGGGCGGGACCGTGCTGGTAGCAGGGGCGGGCCACGTGGGGAGCGACTTCGCCAAACTGTGCCAAGGGCTGGGGGCCAGGACCGTGGGGCTGAAGCGGACGGTACGGGGCCCGGCGGAGGGCTTTGATGAGGTCTACCCGATGGACCGGCTGGATGAGCTGCTGCCCCAGGCCGACGTGGTGGCTCTGGTGCTGCCCCACTCCCCGGAGACGGCGGGGCTGATGGACGCCCGGCGGATCGCCCTGATGAAGGAGGACGCCATCCTCATCAGCGCGGGCCGAGGGACGGTGCTGGATCAGAATGCCCTGGCGGAGGCCATGGGGGCAGGCAAGCTGTGGGGGGCCGCCCTGGACGTCACCGACCCGGAGCCCCTCCCCCCGGACAGCCCCCTGTGGGACACCCCCCGCCTGCTCCTCACCCCCCATGTGGCCGGGGGGATGCGGCTGGAGATCACCCGGCGCAAGTGCGTGGAGCTGGCCCAGGAGAACCTGCGCCGCTATCTGGCCGGGGAAGAGCTGGTCAACCGGGTATAAAAATGGTTCCCCGACATCCGCCGGGGAACCGCTTTAATCCTTCCAATCCCACCAGTTCCGCACTGTCCGGGGGACAGTCTCCGTGCTCCGCGTAATACACCGCCAGCCGGTACACATACAGCGCGCACCGGTCCACCTGGCAGCCCTGGGCCAGACAGTCCCGCCGGTAGAGCTTCTCCGGGTCCTGCCCCTTCAGGGAGTCCAGGGTGGAACAGCCTATGGCCTCCAGGTGCTTTGCCATATTGGGGCCCACGCCTGGGATTTTCTCCAATTCGGACTTCATCAGAACTCTGCGTTGCCCACGGTGCGGGGGTGGAGCTCCACGTCCCGGATATTGTTGATGCCGGTGAGGTACATCACCATCCGCTCAAAGCCCAGGCCGTAGCCGGCGTGGCGGCAGGAGCCGTAGCGGCGCAGGTCGCAGTACCACCAGTAATCCTCCGGATTCATGCCCAGCTCCCTGATCCGCCCCTCCAGCAGGTCAAGCCGCTCCTCGCGCTGGGAGCCGCCGATGATCTCCCCGATACCGGGGACCAGGCAGTCGGCGGCGGCCACGGTTTTCCCGTCGTCGTTGAGGCGCATATAGAAGGCCTTGATTTCCTTGGGGTAGTCGGTGACGAACACCGGGCGCTGGTACACTTGCTCGGTGAGGTAGCGCTCGTGCTCGGTCTGGAGGTCACAGCCCCACTCCACCTTAAAGTCGAACTTGTCGTTGTTCTTCTTCAAAATCTCCACCGCCTCGGTGTAGCTGACCCGGGCGAAGTCGGAGGAGGCCACGTGCTCCAGCCGCTCCTTCAGGCCCTTGTCCACAAAGGAGTTGAAGAAGCTGATCTCGTCGGGGCAGCGCTCCAGCACGGTTTTTATGATGTGCTTAATCATGGCCTCGGCGGTGTCCATATAGTCGGGGAGGTCGGCGAAGGCCATCTCGGGCTCGATCATCCAGAACTCGGCGGCGTGGCGCTGGGTGTTGGAGTTCTCCGCCCGGAAGGTGGGGCCGAAGGTGTACACATTGCCGAAGGCCATAGCGAAGTTCTCGGCGTTGAGCTGGCCGGAGACGGTGAGGCTGGTCTGCTTGCCGAAGAAGTCCTTGGAGTAGTCGATCTGGCCGTCGGGGGTGTGGGGGGGATTGTTCAGGTCCAGGGTGGTCACCTGGAACATCTCGCCGGCCCCCTCGCAGTCGCTGCCGGTGATAATAGGGGTGTGGACGTAGACAAAGCCCCGGTCCTGGAAGAAGCAGTGGACTGCGTGGGCGGCCACGGAGCGCACCCGGAAAGCGGCGGAGAACAGGTTGGTCCGGGGGCGCAGGTGCTGGATGGAGCGCAGATACTCCACGCTGTGGCGCTTTTTTTGCAGGGGGTAGTCGGGGGTGGAGGGTCCCTCCACGTCGATGGAGGCGGCCTTGATCTCCAGGGGCTGCTTGGCCTGGGGGGTGAGCACCACCTCGCCCCGAACGGCGAGGGCGGCCCCCACATTCTGACCGGCGATCTCCTTGTAATTGGCCAGAGTATTGGCGTCCATGACCACCTGAAGGTTTTTAAAGCAGGAGCCGTCGTTGAGCTCGATAAAACCGAAGGTTTTCATGTCGCGGATGGTCCGGGCCCAGCCCATTACGGTGACGGTCTGGCCGCCCAGCTTTTCCTGATCGGCAAAGATGGCGGCGATGGTGGTGCGTTCCATAGATATCCTCTCCAAATCGTGCAGAATTGTTGGCCCTCCCCGGTGTTAGGTAAGGCTTTCCTATTATAATGCCTTTTATCCCGCTTGGCAAGTGGAGGCTCCGAATTTTAGCAAAGTATCTTTACACCAGGGGCGAAATATGCTATACTATATCTTGAAAAACTATCTGCCCATTCAGCAGAAGAGGGATGGGTTTGCCAGACGGGAGCTTGACCAGGCAAGGAGTGAGCAATATGCAACACAAGAAGGTAAGAGGATCGCCCCGTCAGTGGAGCAGCTGGCGGATACTGGTAATTCTAGCCTTGTTTGTGGCGATAGGCGCAGCTGGTATGCTTATGAGCCAGCAGCTGTTGCTGGATAACGCCAGAATCATGGGAAAAAACCTGGTGACCAGCTACGCCAACGACGAGAACAGCCAGATGGACGAATACGACCGCATCCTGACCATGGCCATGTTTTATCTGGAGGATATGGACAGACAGGGGACTGACGCGGACCAGTTTGAGGCGTGGCTGGTGGACTACTTCAACAAGAGCACAACCCTGATTGACACCAACAGCCTGGATATCTGCGCCGTGCTGAACGGGCAGGTTATCTCCGCCAGCGCCATACGGGACCGGGACTACGATTACGCCAGCCAGTTCTGGTATCATCGGGCCATGGAGGCGGAGGGAGAGGTGATCTTTACTGACGCCTACGACAGTGATGTCTATAACGGACGCATGGTGGTCACCGCCGCAATCTCCGCCGCCGGAAGTGACAATGCCATCGCCATTGATGTGCCCCTGGAGCACTTCCGAGCCGACCACACCATACAGGACCTGCCGGTGGGGGGGGCTTACTATGTGCTGGACGGCCAGGGGACCCTGCTGTACTACAACATCCCCTTCGAGGCGACGGAGGAGGAGCTCCAAGTTTACACCAGGGATTTGTTCGACCGGGTCAACCGGGGCGAGCTGGATGGCAAAGACAACGAGATCATGGGGATGCAGGGGCTGACCCGTGGCCTGTACTACCAGCACACCGAGAATGGCTGGCTGTGCATCCTCACCGTCCCCTACGAGACCCTGCTGGCCGGGGTCCAGAGCATTCTGGTGTATTACGCCATTGGTCTGGTGCTGTTCCTGGGCGTTGCTCTCGGTATGTGGCTGCGGGACCGGAAGCTGAGCCGGGCGGCCAAACGGGTCAACGAGACGGTTCAGGTGATGGGGGATATCTACTACGCATTCTACCGCGTCAATATTGTGACAGGCACCTTTGAGATGACCAAGCCCTCCCCCCATGTTCGGGAACAAATGACCGGGACGACCGGCGACTATGGAGAGTTGCTGAAGGTGATTGCCGCCGCCTTGGACGAGTGGACCTCAGAAGAGTTTTTGCAAAACTTCAGCCTGGAGAATATCCGGTTGCTGGTGGAGCAGGATGTTCGGGACTTCGGCGGCGAGTTTTTGCGGAAGTTCGGAGAGGAGGATCACTGGATCAGCGTACGTATGCTGGCCAATCCGGAGAGGATACCCAACGAGGTGGTCATCTGCTTCCGGGATGTGGAGGACGAGAAGGAGGAGCAGCAGCGGCAGGTGCAGCTGCTGAAGGGGGCTCTGTCTGCGGCGGCGCAGAGCGAGCGGTCGCAGAAGCAGTTCTTCTCGGTAATGAGCCACGATATGCGTACCCCCCTGAACATTATTATCGGTATGGCCAACCTGGCCCTTCAGGAAGGCTGCGATAAGGAGAGTATGGTGGGCTACCTGAATAAGATCGGAGCCGCCAGCCAGCAGCTTCTGGCGCTTATCAATGATATCCTGGAGATCTCCCGGCTGGAGCAGGGGAATGTCTCCATGGAGATCAAGCCCTTTGACCTGCGCGAGATTATTGAAACCTGCCTGTCTCCCTTCCAGGCCCAGGCGCTGGACCAGGGCAAGGACTTCCAGCTTTCCATCGACGTGAAAAACCGGTTGATTAAGGGCGACCCCGTCCGGCTGGGGCAGATCATCAACAATCTGGTGTCCAACTCCATGAAGTTTACCAAGCAGGGGGACCGGATCTCTGTGACCCTGCGGCAGATGGACGAGGGCAAGCGGAACAACTATCTGCTGATGGTGTCAGACACTGGTACAGGTATGTCCAAGGAGTTCCTGCCCAAGCTCTTCGACCCCTACGAGCGGGAGGTGCGCTTTGGCGCCAAGGAGGTTATGGGCACCGGACTGGGGATGCCCATTGTGAAGAATCTGATCAACCGCATGGGCGGGCAGATCGTGGTGGACAGCACTCTGGGGGTGGGGACCACCTTCTCAGTGACCATCCCCTTCGACGCCAGCGAAGCCCTGCCGCCTGTGCAGGAGCAGAAGCCGAAGGACGTTGTTCAGCTGGCCGGCCGGCGGATT
The DNA here is from genome assembly GCF_009911645.1 of Pseudoflavonifractor sp. 60. Classification (GTDB taxonomy): domain Bacteria; phylum Bacillota; class Clostridia; order Oscillospirales; family Oscillospiraceae; genus Lawsonibacter. The sequence goes on along the minus strand of NZ_QWKI01000115.1, from coordinate 33,519 downwards.
TTGCTGGCGGAGGACAATCTGCTGAACATGGAGATCGCCACCGAGCTGCTGAAGATGCGGGGAGCCGATGTGACGCCGGCAGAGAATGGTCTGGAGGCGCTGGAGGCCTTCCGGAATTCGGAGCTCCAGTATTTTGACGCCATTCTGATGGATATGCAGATGCCGGAGATGGACGGCTGTCAATCGGCAGAGGCTATCCGCGCCCTGGACCGGCCCGATGCCGGCACTGTTCCCATTATTGCGCTGACCGCCAACGCCTTTGCGGAGGATATCAGCCGTACGGCCCAGGCCGGCATGAACGCCCACCTGGCCAAGCCCATTAATATTGAGCTGCTGTGCAGCACATTGACCAAACTGATGTCCGAGCGCAGCGATGCTCAGGACTGAGATACAGCAGAGGAGGACTGAGTAACCATGCCCACAAGCAGGGAGCAGCGATTTACGATTTTGGTTGCCGATGACTCGGATATGAATCGGAATATCCTGCGCGCTATGCTGGAAGAATCCTATGATATTATCGAGGTGGAGGATGGAGAACAGGCGGTGGCCGTTCTTCAGCAGAAAGAGCAGGAGATATCTTTGCTTTTGCTGGACCTTCTGATGCCCAATCTGGATGGATTTGGCGTACTTACTGCGATGAACCAGTACAGCTGGATTGAAAGCATTCCTGTTATAATGATTACAGCGGAGAACACAAACTCCTCCATGCGGCGGGCTTACAACATGGGGGTCTCCGACTTTATCAGCCGCCCCTACGACATGATGGTGGTGCGCCGCCGGGTCAAGAACGCCATTATGCTGCAAGCCAAGCAGCGCCGCCTTCAGGCCATGGTGAACGAGCAGATCTATCAGAAGGAGAAGACCAATAACCTGATGATCTCCATCCTCAGCCACATTGTGGAGTTCCGCAATGAGGAGAGCGGCCTGCACGTGCTCCACATCCAGACCATGACCGAGATCCTGCTGAAAAGTCTGATGCACAAAACAGACAAGTATAAGCTGGACCGGGAGATCATCAACCTAATCAGCAATGCCTCAACCCTCCACGACGTAGGAAAAATATGTATTGCCAGCGAGGTGCTCAATAAGCCGGGCAAGTTTACGGCGGAGGAGTTCGCCATTATGAAGACCCACTCCCAGCTGGGGGCGGAGATGATGAAGGGGGTCCCCTTCCAGGACGAGCCGCTGGTAAAATATGCCTGTGAGATCTGCCGCTGGCACCACGAGCGGTACGATGGTCGGGGCTATCCCGACGGTCTGGTAGGGGAGGAGATCCCCATCTCCGCGCAGGTGGTGTCGCTGGCCGATGTGTACGATGCCCTGACCAGCGAACGGGTCTATAAGCCGGCCCATTCCCACGAGAAGGCCCTGGCCATGATCCTCAACGGGGAGTGCGGCGTCTTCCAGCCCCTGCTGCTGGAGTGTCTGGTGGAGAGCAGCGACATTATCCAGCAGGAGATGGCCGTGGATGCGGTGGTCCGGGGCGACCAACGCATTATGGAGAACACAGCGGTGGAGGTGTTCCAGCATGAGGAGCTGAACACCACCGACCGTACCCTGCGGGCGCTGGAATTTGAGCGGGCCAAGCTGAGATTCTTTATGTCGGCGAGCCAGGATATTTTGTTTGAGTGTACGAAAAATCCCTCTGTACTGACCCTGTGCCACGCAGGCACCCAGCGGTTGGGACTGGAGAAGGATATGGTGGACCCCTGCCACGACCCGCGGGTCCTGAAAATGATTGGAATGGAGCACATCCAGGAGCTGGCCCGCCGGCTGCAAAGCACCACACCGGAGAAGCCTGCGGTGGAGTATCGCTGCGAGGTCCTCCTGGACGGCGTTATGACCCCTGTACGGCTGATGTGCCAGGCTATGTGGAGCGCAGAGGAGCCGCCCCAGTATGCTGGAGTTGTAGGGAAAATGATTGAAGAGCGGCGAGAGGAGGAGCGGCATTGACCATTCAAGAATGCTATCAAGCCCTGGGCGGCGACTGGGAAGAGGTTCTGGGCCGGCTTTATAGTGAGGCGCTGGTGTGCAAGTTTGCAGGCAAATTTTTGTCCGACCCATCGTTTCAGCTACTAGAGGACTCGGTGAATGAAGGCAGCTGGGAGGATGCTTTCCGCGCTGCGCATACCCTGAAGGGGGTCAGCCAGAATCTCAGTTTTACCAGGCTGTATCAGTCCAGCCATGAAATTACCGAGGCCCTTCGGACCAAGGACTATGACCTGGCGAAGCTCCTGCTTCCCAAGGTGCAGGAGGACTACGCCAAAACGGTGGGAGCTATCCGGGAATTTCAGGGCGAGTGACAAGAAAAGACCGGCGCCGCGTTTGCGGCGCCGGTTACATTTTATGGGAAGGGATCAGACACGGTAAATCACGCCAATCAGGTTGGGGCCGGCGTTAATGGCAATGACCCCGCCAATGCAGTAGGCCAGGGCGGCTTCCTCGCCCAACTCCTGGCGGCAGGCCTCCCGCAGCTTGTCCGACTGCTCGTGGTTGTTGCCCTGAATCAGCAGATAGGGGGTCCCGGGGCGGCGCTCATTTTTGCACATCTCCACCAGCTTGGCCACCAGAGCCTTCTCCCCCCGGATCTTGGAGAGGATTTTGGACTCCCCGTCGGAGAAGGTCATCACCGGCTTCAGTCCCAGAGCCTCCCCCACAAATGCGGCGGCGGCAGAGACCCGGCCCGATTTTTTGGCAAAGCGCAGGTCCAGCGGGGAGAAGATGACCCGCACATGGTCCACCCAGTCCTGAATAAAATCCACCGTCTCCTGTGCGCCGGCCCCCTGGGCGGCCATTTTTGCCCCCTGGACCACCGCCCAGCCATAGCCCATGGTGTAGTTCAGGGCATCGATAATGTGGATGTGGAAGGAGTCCGCCGCCTCCGGATGGTCCTTGTAGAAGTCGTCTCTGGCCTGATAGGCGTTGGCGCAGGTGGCGGATCCCTTGGAGTTGATGGAGGTATGGATCAGGTCGGTGAAGCCCTCCTGCCAGGCCTGCTCAAACATCTCGGTAAACACATAGGGATTGAGCTGGGCATGGGTTGGGATCTTGGGGGCCGAGAGCAGCATATCGTAAAACTCCTCCGGCGTGAAATCAAAGCCATCCTGATATTCCTGGTCCTCCATAGCGATGGGGAAGGGGAGTACCTGAATGCCCAGCTCCTCCCGCATTGCAGGGGGGATATCGGAAGCGGAGTCGGTGGTAAATTTGATATGTGCCATAGTTGGCCTCCTATTCTCATCAGGCCTGCGCCTGTGTGTCATAATGTGGAAAAAGGAAAACACAATAATTATGGCAGAAAACGGCTCCCTTGTCAACGAGGGAGCCATTAAGATATGATTAAGATTTCAGCGCTGCCGCCTCAGCTTCTTGCGGGTCCCGTCCGGGTACTGGATGTAGGTGTTGTCCAGCTGGGCGGTCAGGTTGGCGCGGACGACGGCAATATACTCCTGGCGCAGGGCTCGCTGCTCGTCCAGCTCCTCTGGGGTGAGGCCCTCCGGCGTTTTGGCCTTCCGGGCAAGCTGATTAATGCGGTCAATTTTCTTCTGTTCCATGTTCTTCTCCTTTGACGGCAGATGCCGTTTTTTTACACCTTGCTCATATGGGCCGAGGCAGATTTCAGCAGCAGGCGTTTGGTCCCCACATTGTCAAAGGCGATCTCCGCCAGGGTATCACCGCCCATGGGCTGGAGGTTGAGGACCATCCCTCTGCCGAAAGCCTTGTGGTCCACCATATCCCCCTTCGTCAGCTGGAGGGCGGGGGCGGACCTGGGGGAGGGAGGGGCCTGTGAGGACTTGCCTGCGGAGGCCCGTCCCCCGCCATAGGCTGGCCGCTGTGCTCTGCCCGCCCCGTAGGCTGGCCGCTGGGCAGAGGGGTAGCCCCCGTAGCCCGAGGCGCGGCTGGGCATTCCGTCCCAATCCTCCCCTCCGGAGGGGGCCAGGAAGCTCTTTCCCGACCGCTCCAGATGCTCCGGGGGAATCTCCTCCACAAACCGGGAGGGACGGTTGGCGCTGGTGCGGCCAAAGAGCATCCGCTGGCTGGCGCAGGTGAGGTACAGCTCCTCCTTGGCCCTTGTCATCGCCACATAGCACAGCCGCCGCTCCTCCTCCATCTCCTCCGTCTCGCCGATGGCCCGTATCCCGGGAAAAATACCCTCCTCAATGCCCGCCACGAAGACCACCGGGAACTCCAGTCCCTTGGCGGCGTGCATAGTCATCATCACCACACAGTCCTGACTGGGGTCGTGGCTGTCAATGTCGGTGTACAGGGCGATCTCGTCCAAAAAGCCGTGGAGGGCGTCGGACAGGGATTCCTCCGGGTTGAGGCGATTCTCCAGATAGCCGTTGATGGAGGTGAGCAGCTCCCGCACGTTCTCCAGCCGGGTGCGGTCTTCCACCGTGTTCTTGCGCTCCAGCATCACTGCGTAGCCGGTGCGGGCAATCAGCTCCTCGTAGAAGTCGGGAAGGGAGAGCTGATTTTCCACCAGCAGCAGGTGCAGGCCCTGGATGAGCTGGGTAAACTCCCCCAGCTTTTTGGAGGCCCTTTGCAGCTCGGGGTACAGGTTGGCGTTGTCAATGATGGCGTAGAGGGAGGACTCCTCCCGGCGGGCCAGCTCCTGGGCGATTTCCACCGTTCTGGCCCCGATGCCCCGGGGGGGATTGTTGATGATGCGGGCCAGGCGCAGGTCGTCCTCCGGATTATTGAGGACGGACAGATAGGCCAGCATATCCTTCACCTCCGCCCGGTCGAAGAAGCGGGTCCCGCCGATGATGCGGTAGGGGACGCCGCTGCGCTTGAAGGCCTGCTCGATCTGGTTGGACTGGGCGTTCATCCGGTAGAGGACGGCGTGGTCCTTCCACTTGCGGCCCTGCCCGTACTGCTCCAGAATTTTGGAGGCCACATACTGCCCCTCGTCGGTCTCGTTCATGGCGGTGTACAGCTGGAGAGGGGCCCCCGCCCCCGCTTTGGTCCACAGCTCCTTGCCCTTCCGGCCCTGGTTGTTGCGGATGACCGCGTTGGCCGCGTCCAGAATGTGGCCGGTGGAGCGGTAATTTTCCTCCAGGCGAATGGTGCGGCAGGTGGGGTACTGCTTCTCAAAGGAGAGGATGTTTTCGATGGTGGCCCCCCGAAAGCGGTAGATGGACTGGTCATCGTCCCCCACCACGCAAAAGTTTTCATAGCCCCCCGCCAGGGTCGAGGCCAGCAGGTACTGGAGGTTGTTGGTGTCCTGGTACTCGTCAATGAGGACATAGCGGAATTTCCGTTGGTAGAAGGCCCGCACCTCCTCAAAGCCCTTCAGCAGCCGGACGGTGTGGAGGATAATGTCGTCAAAGTCCAGGGCGTTGGCCTCCCACATCCGGTTTTGGTACTCCATGTACACCTGGGCGATTTTGGCCAGGTGAAAGTCCCCCGACTTTTTGCACTCGTCCAGGTACTCGGGGGCCAGCTTCATAGCGTCCTTGGCCCGGGAGATGTAGCCCAGCACCGTCCGGGGGGCAAACTGCTTCTCGTCCAGATCCAGCGCCTTGAGGCTGTCCTTGATGACCCGCAGGGAGTCGTCGGTGTCGTAGATGGTAAAGGAAGGGGAGAAGCCCAGCTTGTCAATGTTTCGCCGGAGGATGCGTACACAGGCGGAGTGGAAGGTGGAGGCCCAGATGTCGTTGGCGGCGGGGCCCAGCATGGCGGTCAGGCGGTCCTTCAGCTCTCCGGCGGCCTTGTTGGTGAAGGTAATGGCCAGAATGGTCCAGGGGGCGGCGGGCTCCAGCCGGCACAGCTCCTCCTGGCGGGCCTTGTCCCCCTCTCCTGTTCCGGCGTACCGCTCCAGAAAGGAGAGGTCCTCCCACGTGATGAACTCAGGGACCTCCTCGCTGTCCGCCCCCCGGCCATATTTCATCAGATTGGCAATGCGGTGGATAAGGACGGTGGTTTTGCCGCTCCCCGCCCCCGCCAGCAGCAGCAGCGGCCCCTCGGTGGCCAGCACCGCTTTCTGCTGCTCCGGGTTCAGCAGAGAAAATTCCCTGGCAATGGCCCCCCGGCGGGCCCTGCAAAATCGAAGCTCCTGTTCATGGTCCAGCATATGTTACTTCCTTATCATTATTTCCCTTGGGACACAGATTTTATCCACACCTATCATACCACAAAAATCTCCCCATGGGAACGGCAAAATCTATCCTTATCGCCCCCGCCTTCCGAACCGCAGAAATCCGTTTCATTGCGGCGCGCCGGCACGCTACAGCCCTGCCTCGCGGGAATCCAAATCATCAGCCCGCAAAAACGCCTCCCCGAGACCGGGGAGGCGCTGACATAAATCAGTCCTTCATCAGCAGATACATAACCGCCTTCTGGGCGTGGAGCCGGTTTTCCGCCTCGTCAAAGATCTCCTGAGCGTGGGCCTCGAAGACCTCTGCGGTAATTTCCTCCCCCCGGTGGGCGGGCAGGCAGTGCTGCACCATACAGCCGGGATTGGTGAGGGCCATCAGGTCTGTGTCCACGCAGTAGCCCTGGAAGGCCCTCTCCCGTTCCGCCTTCTCCTCCTCCATTCCCATGGAGGCCCACACGTCGGTAAACACCACGTCGGCTCCCGCGGCGGCCTCTTTGGGGTTGCGCACCAGGGAGAACTTGTGGGCGGGGTCACTTTTGGCAAAGTCCAGCACCTTGGGGTCGGGGTCGTAGCCCTTGGGGCAGGCCGCCGCCACCTCCATCCCCATATTCAGACCGCCCACAATGAGGGAGTTGGCCATGTTGTTGCCGTCGCCGATGTAGCACAGCTTCAGCCCCTCCAGCACCGCCTTGTGCTCCCGAACAGTGAGCAGGTCGGCCAGCACCTGGCAGGGGTGGCAGAAGTCAGTGAGGCCGTTGATTACCGGGATACCGGCGTACTTGGCCAGCTCCTCCACCTCGTCCTGGCCGAAGGTGCGGATCATAATGCCGTCGCAGTAGCGCCCCAGCACCCGAGCTGTGTCCTGGATGGGCTCCCCCCGGCCAATCTGGCTCTCCTTGCCCGACAGGAACAGGGCGTGGCCCCCCAGCTGGAACATTCCCGTCTCGAAGGATACCCGAGTCCGGGTGGAGTTCTTCTCGAAAATCATAGCCAGGGTCTTGCCCTCCAGATACTTCTGGTGAATGCCGTGCTTCTGTTCATATTTCAGCTGGTCCGCCGTGTTCAGGATGGTGGTGATCTCCTCCGTGGACAGGTCCAGCAGCTTTAACAGGTCTTTTTTCATGGTAACAACTCCTTAGCGGGTGATAGGGGCAAATCAGCCCAGTGTCTCCTTCAAAATGGCCAGGCCCTTGTCCATCTCCTCCCGGGTTATGGTCAGCGGGGGCAGGAAGCGCAGCCCCGGTCCGGCGGTGAGGACCAGCAGACCGTTGTCAATGAGCTGGGCGGCCAGCTCTCCGTTGGTCCGGTCCCCCTTCACCTCAACACCGATCATCAGACCCAGTCCCCGGGTCTTGCCCAGACAGGGCAGGTCCAGCTCCTCCACCTGAGCCCGGAGATAGGCCCCCTTCTCATTCACCTGGGCCAGAAGGGCGTCATCAACCCGATCCAGCACGTGGCAGGCGGCGGCAGCGGCAATGGGGTTGCCCCCGAAGGTGGTGCCGTGGGTCCCGGGGGTGAACACGTCCTTGCACGCCGCTCCGGCCATCACGCCGCCGAAGGGCAGGCCTCCGGCGATGCCCTTGGCGAAGGAGACCACATGGGGCTGGATGCCGTACTGCTGGAAAGCGAACAGGGTCCCAGTGCGTCCAACGCCGGTCTGCACCTCGTCCACCAGCAGCAGCCAATCCCGCTGACGGCACAGCTGGGCCACCTGAGATACATACTCCTGGTCCAGGGGCAGGACGCCCCCCTCTCCCTGGACCAGCTCCATCATTACGGCGCACACATCGTGGCCGGCCACCGCCTTCAGGGCGTTTATGTCGTTGGCCTGGGCGTAGCGGAAGCCCTCGGTAAAGGGGAAGAAGTAGTTGTGGAACTTGTCCCCTTCAGGGCGGTTATGTCGTTGGCCTGGGCGTAGCGGAAGCCCTCGGTAAAGGGGAAGAAGTAGTTGTGGAACTTGTCCTGGCCGGTGGCCGCCAGAGTGGTGATGGTGCGGCCATGGAAGGAGTTGTACAGGGTGAGCACCGTTCCCCGGCCCTTGCCGTACTTGTCAAAGGACCACTTCCGGGCCAGCTTGATCATGGCCTCGTTGGCCTCCGCCCCGGAGTTGGCGAACATCACATTGGCCATACCGGTGCGCTGGCACAGCTTTTGGGCCACCTGAGCATAGGGGGCGGTGTAGAACAGATTGGAGATATGGGCCAGCTTGCCCGCCTGCTCCGTCACCGCCTTCAGCCAGCCCTGGTCGGCGTGGCCCAGGGAGGTGACTCCAATCCCCGAGGTAAAGTCGATATACTCCTTCCCGTTCACATCCCACAGGGTCGCCCCCTGGCCGTGGTCAATGGCCGCCGGGAAGCGTCCGTAGGTGTGCATCACATACTGCTCGTCCAGACTCTTGATTTCTTCAAAGGTCATGGGGGGTCTCCTCCTCAATTTGTCAGCATGGTGCCGATGCCCGCGTCGGACAGCAGCTCAATCAGGATAGAGTGCTCAACCCGGCCGTCCAGGATGACGGCGGACTTGACGCCGGAGCGGACGCTCTCCACACAGCAGTCCACCTTGGGGATCATGCCCCCGGAGATGACCCCCTCCCGCACCAGAGCGGGGACGGAGGACAGATGCAGCTCAGAGATCAGGGTCGACTCGTCCTTGGGGTCCCGAAGCAGTCCCCGCACGTCGGTGAGCAACAGCAGCCGCTCCGCCTCCAGGGCGGTGGCCAGCTTGGCGGCGGCGGTGTCGGCGTTGATGTTGTAGGCCGTCTCGCCGTCCGTCCCCTGGGCCACCGTGGCCACCACGGGGATGTAGCCGCTGTTCAACGCGTCGATGACCGGCGCGGGATCCACGGTGTGGATCTCTCCCACCAGGCCGTACTTCTCGTCCAGCAGCTTGGCCTGGAACAGTCCGCCGTCCAGTCCGCACAGCCCCAGGGCCCGGCCGCCCAGATTGTTCAGGGTCGCCACCAGATTCTTGTTGGTCTGGCCGCAGAGGATCTGCTGGACAATCTCCATGGTCTCCCGGTCGGTGTACCGCAGGCCGTCCACAAATTTGGACTCCTTGCCAATTTTTTTCAGCATGGCGCTGATCTCCGGCCCGCCGCCATGGACCACCACAACCCGGATGCCCACCAGGGACAGCAGAATAATGTCGGAGATGACGGCCTTCCGCAGCTCCTGGGAGGTCATGGCGTTGCCGCCGTACTTCACCACCACCGTCTTGCCGGCGTATTTTTGAATATAGGGCAGGGCCTCCGCCAGTACGTGAGCCCGGTCGATTTCAGTAAAAGGCATGGGATATCCCTCCGTCTATTGAATCTCTTTGTTCTGGATGCTGGACCGGGCGGCAACTAAAACCACCGCCAGCTCCAGCGCACATGGGACGGCAAGCTGAACCCCCTCAGTCCGGAAACTGGAGTCGAAGAAGTTCCAGGACATATAATTGTCATCCGGATACAGGAGCATTCCAGCGGCCCGCAGCAAACCGTAGATCAGTCCGGCGCTGAGCCCCAACAGGACGATCCCGCACAGGACCCGCCCCGCCTTCCACTTCACACACCAGCGGACAAAGACCCAGGTCGTCATCCCCAATATGGCAAGCCATGGGAGTTCTAGCAGCAATTCAATCCCCAAATCGGTCAGCAAAGAAAACATTTTTCTCCTCTCAAAGCTCAGGTCCGGTAGTCCCCGTTGAACCGGACATACTCAGAGGTCAGGTCGCAGCCCCAGCACTCGGCCTCGTCCTCCCCCTCGTTCAGGTTGACGGCGATGACCACCTCTTTTTCCAGGAGGATCTTCTTGGCCAACTCCTCGTCAAAGGCCAGGCCGTCCCCCTGCTCGCACACCAGGATGGAGCCCGCCTCCGACTCAAAGGAGATGTCCACGTGCTCGGGGCGGAAGGGGGCCTTGGAGTAGCCCATGGCCACCAGGACCCGGCCCCAGTTGGCGTCGGCGCCGAACATGGAGGCCTTCACTAGAGAGGAGGCCACCACCGACTTGGCCAGCCGCTCGGCGGACTCCTCACTGCGGGCGCTGCTCACCTGGCAGGTCACCAGACGGCCCGCCCCCTCGCCGTCCCCCGCGATGGCCCGGGAGAGGCGGCGGCAGACATAGGCCAGAGCCTCCTTAAAGGTGTTGTAGTCCTCGTCCTTCCACTCGATCTGCTCGTTGCCCGCCATGCCGTTGGCCAGCACCACGGCGGTGTCGCTGGGGGAGGTGTCCCCGTCAATGGTGACCCGGTTGAAGGTCTTGGCGGAGACCTCCCGGATGGCGTCCTCCAGCATTCCGGTGGTGATAGCGCAGTCGGTGGTGATGAAAGCCAGCAGCGTGCCCATGTTGGGGTGAATCATGCCGGACCCCTTGGCAATGGCCCCCATCCGGACCTCCTTGCCCCCCAGGGTAAAGGAGACGGCAATCTCCTTGGGCACCGTGTCGGTGGTCATAATGGCGTGGGCCGCGTCGGAGGAGCCCGCCCCGGACAGAGCCGCCGCCGCCTTGGGCATCCCGGTCTGAATGGCCTGGATGTTGATGGTCTGGCCGATGACGCCGCTGGAGGCCACCGCAAAGTCCTCCGGCTCCCGCCCGGTGGCCTTGGCGGCAAAGCTGCACATAGCCTCGGCATTCTCGTGGCTCATGGGGCAGCAGGCGTTGGCGTTGCCGCTGTTGGCCACAATGCCCCAGGCAACCCCGTTCTCCAGATGGTCCATGGACACGTAGATGGAGGCCGCCTTGACCCGGTTCAGCGTGTATACCGCCGCCGCGGCGCACTCCCGTTCCGAGAGGATCAGCGCCAAATCCAGCTTGTCCGGGCTGGCGTCCGCCTGCACGCCGCAGCGAATGCCCGACGCCCGGAAGCCCTTCGCGGCACACACGCCGCCTTGAATTTCTTTCACCATACTCTTTAACTCCTTTTCTCTTCTTTTCTTTTTTGAAAAAAAGAAAAGAAGCAAAAGAAAAAACTTTTGGAAAAAACTCCGCAAGCTCCGTTTTTTCCCTGCGCCCGCCTGCGAAGTTTCCGAATCCTGACAGAATACCTTTTATGATAATGATGTTATATTCATTTCTTCCCAAGAGGGAAGAAATGAATATATTAAGCAAAATTTGCGCTAGAAGCCAGTAAGCAAAACGAAGTTTTGCGCAAAAGTTCTTTTGGTTCTTTTCCCCTTCGGGGACGTACTCCACTAAGCTTTTGCTTCGCAAAAGCAAGTGTCGTTACAGTCTTACAAGAAAAGAACGCCCGCCCGGCGAGGGCAAACAGGAGGCTCATTCCAGCGCAAGACCGGCAGTCTCATCGAAGCCCAGCATGATGTTCATGTTCTGCACCGCCGCGCCCGAGGCCCCCTTGCCCAGGTTATCCAGGCGGGCGGAGAGCATGACGGCCTTGTCGTTTCCGTTGACGAAAATCTGGAGGATATCCTTTCCGGCCAGATTGTTGGAGCCAATGAAGCCGCAGGTGGGAGCATCGGCGGGCCGCAGCTGGACCACGGGGCTGCCGGCGTAATAGCCGTCGTAGAGCGCCCGCATGGTTTGGATGGACTGGGTCCCCTTCAGCTGGTCCAGCCACAGGGGGACGGTGACCACCATGCCCTGGGGGAAGTCGCAGATCATGGGCATGAAGATGGGCGGACAGTCCAGGCCGGCCACCGCCCCCATCTCGGGCAGGTGCTTATGGGCTAGGCCGACACCGTAGTGGCGGGGGCTCTCCAGCTCCGCCTGGCGGTCCGGGGCCTCATACTCGGCGATGGACTTCTTGCCGCCGCCGGTATAGCCGGACAGGGCGTGGCAGGTCAATTTGGCGCTGGCGGGGAGGATCCCCTTCTCCACCAGGGGTTGAATCAGCGCCAGGAAGCCGGTGGCGTAGCAGCCGGGATTGGCAACCCGCGTGGCGGCGGCGATTTTTTCCCGGCGGCCCAGCTCTGGGAAGCCGTAAACCCAGCCCGGGGCAACCCGGTGGGCGGTGGAGCAGTCGATGACCCGGGTCCTGTCGTTGTCAATGAGGGACACCGCCTCCACGGCGGCGGCGTCGGGCAGGCAGAGAAACACAAGGTCGGCGGCGTTGAGCAGCTTTTTGCGCTCAGCGGGGTCCTTGCGCTTGTCCTCGTCAATGAGGAGCAGCTGGATATCCTCCCGGGCGGCCAGCCGGTCGTAAATCTGGAGGCCGGTGGTGCCCTCCTTGCCGTCGATGTAGATGTTGGGTTTGCTCACGTCGTCGTCCTCCTATTCAGTCTCTTCCAGCGCCTCAATCAAAAAGCTGACCGGGCGGAAGCCGTCGTCGCAGGAAATCATGGCGGATTTTTTATTTTTCATCCAGCCGTCATAGAGGTCCTCACCCCCGTGGGACAGGGCCAGCACAAAGGGGGACATACTCTCCCAGGCGCTGAGGCACAGCCCCTCCGACCGCTGCCAGCCCTGGGTGATAAACACCTGTCCCTCCCGTAGGTCGCAGGCGTGCTGGATGGGATTTTCATACTGGGCAATCAGGTCGTCGTACCGGGCCATACGCATCACGGTGATCCGGCATCTTCTCATTGGTGCGCCTCCACAAACTGCTCAATAAGAGAAATCTGGTGCTCCACACTCTCCTTGGCGGGCCCGCCGTAGACCTTCCGGCCATTGACACAGGTCTTCAGGGCCAAGGCCTCGTACACATCCTCGTCAAACAGCCCGGAGATGGCCCGGAAGTCCCGGAGGGTGAGGGTGTCCAGGGTGTCCCCCGTCTTGATGCACATATTTACCAGCCGGCCCACGATCATATAGGCCTCCCGGAAGGGCATCCCCTTGCGGGTCAGGTAGTCGGCGCAGTCGGTGGCGTTGATAAAGCCCCCCGCCGCCGCCCGGGCCATATTCCGGGGCCGGACGGTGAGGGTGTCCACCATGGCCCCGAAGACGGGCAGGCAGATCTCCACCGTGTCAATGGCGTCAAAGAGGGCCTCCTTGTCCTCCTGGGTATCCTTGTTGTAGGCCAGAGGCAGGCCCTTCATGACGGTGAGCAGGGTCATCAGTGCGCCGTACACCCGCCCCGTTTTTCCCCGAACCAGCTCGGCCACGTCGGGGTTCTTCTTCTGGGGCATGATGGAAGAGCCGGTGGAGTAGGCGTCGTCCAGGTCCACAAACTTAAACTCCCAGGAGCACCACAGCACGATCTCCTCAGAAAACCGGGACAGGTGCATCATCAGAATGGACAGGGCGGACAGCAGCTCGATCACATAGTCCCGGTCGGAGACGGAATCCATGGAGTTGTCGGTGGGCTTCTGAAAGCCCAGGGCCGCCGCCGTGGCAAAGCGGTCGATGGGATAGGTGGTGGTGGCTAGGGCGCCCGCCCCCAGGGGACACTCGTCCAGCCGCTCCAGGCAGTCCTCCAGCCGGGTCACGTCCCGCTTGAACATATTGGCGTAGGCCATCATGTAGTGGGCGAAGGTGGTGGGCTGGGCCCGCTGAAGGTGGGTGTAGCCGGGCATCACCGCGTCCATGTTGGCCTTGGCCTTCTTCACCAGCACCTTTTCCAGGTCCAGCACCTGGCCGATGATGACGGGGATCTCCTCCTTCACGTACAGCCGGGTGTCCACCGCCACCTGGTCGTTTCGGGACCGGGCGGTGTGCAGCCGCTTCCCCGCCTCCCCAATCCGCTGGGTGAGGATGGTCTCAATGTTCATGTGGATGTCCTCGTTTTCCGCGGAGAACTCCACCTGGCCCGCCTCAATGTCGGCGAGAATGGCCTTTAAGCCCTCGACAATCTTTTCCGCCTCATGCTCCTCAATGATCCCCTGCTGGCCCAGCATCCGGGCGTGGGCGATGGAGCCGGCAATGTCCTGCTTGTACAGCCGGGCGTCAAAGTCGATGGAGGAATTGATTTCGTTGACCAGGGAATCCGTCTCCTTCTGGAAACGGCCAGCCCATAACTTCATTTGGTATCGCTCCTTGTCAGATTGATTGGAACCGTCCATCCGCGCTGTTCGCAACGGCTCGGACGCTTATAATTTCCCCTGCTCCCGCAAAGCCTGGACGGTATCGGGCAGGCCCCACAGGTTGATGAAGCCGGTGGCGTCGTCCTGGTTGTAGTCGCTCTCCTCAAAGGTGACCAGGTTCTCGGAGTACAGGGACTCGGGAGAGGTGACGGAAGAGGTGATGATGTTGCCCTTATAGAGCTTGAGCTTCACGGTGCCGGTGACATGCTTCTGGGTGTCCACGGCAAAGGCGGTGAGGGCCTCCCGCAGGGGGGTAAACCACTTGCCGTTGTACACCAGGTCGGCAAAGTCCACCGCCAGCTTGGTCTTCATGTGCTTGGTGTCCTTGTCGATGGTGATCATCTCCAGCACCTCGTGAGCCCGGTAGAGGATGGTGCCGCCGGGGGTCTCATACACTCCCCGGTCCTTCATGCCCACCAGCCGGTTTTCCACAATGTCCAGCAGGCCGATGCCGTTTTCGCCCCCCAGCTGGTTCAGCTTCCGGATAATGTCGCTGGCCTTCATCTTCTCGCCGTCTACCGCCACCGGCCAGCCCTTTTCAAAGTCCAGGGTCACATAGGCGGGGGCGTCGGGGGCCATAGCGGGGGAGACGCCCATCTCTAAAAAGCCGGGCTGGTCATACTTGGGCTCGTTGGCGGGGTCCTCCAGGTCCAGGCCCTCGTGGGACAGGTGCCACAGGTTCTTGTCCTTGGAGTAGTTGGTCTCCCGGCTGATTTTTAGGGGGACGTTGTGGGCCTCGGCGTAGTCGATTTCCTCGTCCCGGCCCTTGATATCCCACTCCCGCCAGGGGGCGATGATTGTCATCTCGGGGGCAAAGCGCTTGATGGTCAGCTCAAAGCGGACCTGGTCGTTGCCCTTGCCAGTGCAGCCGTGGCAGATGGCGTCCGCCCCCTCCGCCTTGGCAATCTCCACCAGCCGCCGGGCAATGATGGGCCGGGCGAAGGCGGTGCCCAGCAGGTAATCCTCGTACTTAGCCCCCATCATCATGGAGGGAATAATCACCTCGTCCACCATCTGGTCGGTGAGGTCCTCCACATAGAGCTTGGAGGCCCCCGTTTTAATGGCCTTCTCCTCCAGACCGTCCAGCTCGGTCCCCTGTCCCACATCGCCGGAGACGGCAATGATCTCCGGATTGCCGTAGTTTTCCTTCAGCCAGGGGATAATGATGGATGTATCCAAACCGCCGGAATAAGCCAGCACAACTTTTTTTACAGCTGCCATGATTGTTTTCCTCCAATATTTATCAGCGGGACTCTTTTGGGCCGCCGCATTTTTAGTATGGGGACAGTCTACCACGCTTTGTCCATAATTGCAAGTGTATTTTTGCATGAGTATACATTTATTTCTCGGAACTTTCCGTTGTTTTCCACGAAAGATGGATTGTTATACAGAATATACTGAATACTTATTCGCTTCACTCCAGCAAAACGGCCCTGTGCGCATACAGGGCCGCCGCCGGATATTGAGTTTTGCGCCTCTACAGGTCCTCCTGCTCCATCAGCTGGGCGTAGCTGTCGATTTGGAAATCCGCCAGGGCGTTGATCTGCTCCCGCTCCCCGTCGGAGTAGGGGTCATATACCGCCGCCGAAGGGATGCCCGCACGCTTGGCCGCCTCAATGCCAATGAGGGAGTCCTCAAAGACCAGGCACTCCTCCGGCTTCACCTTCAGCTCCTTCAGGACCCGCAGGTAAATCTCCGGGTTGGGCTTGATCTCCTTGGCGTCCTCCCGGGTGTAGATGAGGGAAAACAGCTCGTCCAGCTTGGCCTTGGCCCCCATGTTTACATTCTGGGTCCGGTAGATATCCATATTGCCCCGCTTGGTGGTGGTGGCGATGACCAGGGTATAGCCCGCCGCCTTGGCCTTGCGGAGGAACAGGTCGGCGTCCGGCTTGTAGTCGATGACATTCTTTAAAAAGTCCTGGGCAATCTCATAGCGCAGGGTGTGGATCTTCTCCGGGGACATGGCGCAGCCGTACCGCTCCCCCAGAAGGGCGCAGTAGGAAATGTAGGGGTTGGGCTCCTTGGAGAACCGGCGCAGCGCCTCGTCCCGCTGTTGCTGCACGTCCCCCAGGTCTGAGCCGCCGTCGGCGCGGATTTTTTGAATCAGCGCCCGGTCCACGTCGTTCCACACCCCCACCGAGTCAATGAGGGTTCCGTCCATGTCGAAAATGAGTACCTTTTTTCCTTCTAACATCCCACAGCCTCCTTGATTCAAAGGCGAGGCGGCTTCCGCCGCCCCGTCTCTTGTTGTACAGCATGTTATATGATCCCGCAGATTTCCGAAATGTTATCGATTTTGTTCTCCTCCAGGAACCGCTCCATGCCGTCGATCACGTCCAGGCACAGTCTGGGGTCCATAAAGCTGGCCGCGCCGATCTGTACCACCTGGGCCCCTGCCATAATGAACTCAATGGCGTCCTGCCAGGTGGCGATGCCGCCGATGCCCATCACGGGGATATCCACCCCGTGGGCCACCTGATGGACCATCCGCAGGGAGATGGGCTTAATGGCCGGTCCGGACAGGCCGGCATACACATTCTCAAAGACGGGCCTGCGCTTTTTAATATCAATGGCCATCGCCTGGTAGGTATTGGTGAGGGAGACGCCGTCGGCCCCCTCCTCCTGGCAGACCCGGGCCAGGGCCACCACGTCCTCCGCGTTGGGGGAGAGCTTGACCACCAGCTTGTGCCGGCAGACCGCCCGTACCTTGCGCACAATATCCCGGGCCACCTCCGCCTTCAGGCCGAAGCTCATGCAGCCCGCCTTGGTGTTGGGGCAGGAGATGTTCAGCTCCAGCAGGTCCAGAGGGTGGTCGTTGAGCAGGGCGACGCCCTCCAGATAGTCCTCCTCAGAGTGGCCGCCCATGTTGACAATGTTCACCAGGTCCAGGGCGTTCATCCGCTCCAGGTCGCAGTCGATAAAGTGCTGGATGCCCGGATTCTCCATGCCCACGCTGTTCATCACACCGCTGGGGGTCTCCCACACCCGGATGCCGTCGTTGCCCAGACAGGGATGGAGGGTCAGCCCCTTGGAGCACAGGCCGCCCAGCCTCTGGATATCAAAGTACTCGTTGAACTCCTTGCCGAAACCGCAGGTCCCCGAGGCCAGGGCCACCGGGTTTTTAAAGGTCACGCCGGCGAAGACCGTCTCTAACCGCTTGCTCATCCGAACACCTCCCAGCCTTCCATCACCGGGCCGTCCTTGCAGGCCCGCTTGTTGCCGCTCCTGGTCTTGCAGGTACACACCAGACAGGCCCCGATGCCGCAGGCCATCCGGTTTTCCATGGAGACATAGACCTTGGCCCTGGCTCCGGCGTCCACGCACTTTTTGTACAGCACCCTCATCATGATCTCCGGCCCGCATGTCATGATCACGTCGTAGCCGGTGGGGTCGATGTCGTCGGTGACAAAGCCGCCCACGTTGACGGTCACCTTGTCTGCCGCCTGCTCATACTCATCCACCAGCATGGGCTGGCCGGAGAAGCCCAGGTAGACGTCCACTGTGCTGTCCGGGTGGGCCTGTTTCAGCCTTTTGGCCGCCAGATAGAGGGGGGCAATGCCCACGCCGCCGCCCACCAGGGCGATCTTGCCCTGGGCGTCGGGGAAGCCGCTGCCGTGGGGGCCATCAATGGTGATGTCCGCCCCGGGCTGGAGGCTCTGAAAGATCTCCGTCCCCTGGCCCACCACCTTATACAGGAAACTGACCGTTTTGCCGTCGGAGTCAAACACGCTGATGGGCCGGGAGAGGACGGGGAACTTGTCCCAGGCCCGGAGCATATAGAACTGCCCCATCTTGGCGTCGTTGTCCGCCTCCACCTTCATCAAGCAGAAGTCGTCGGCGACCAGGTGATTTTCTAATATTTTTGCCATAAGCTCCTCCCGCGAGTATCCTCGCAAATTGATTTGTTCCGGTACTCCTGCGTACCGGGGCGTCTCAGTTGGCGTTGTACCGCTTCTCGTCCAGCTTGCCCTCGCTCTTGGCCACGCAGATGCTAGTCACCGCGTCGCCCACCACGTTCAGAGAGGTGACCAGCATCTCAATGGGCCGGTTGATGGCCAGGATCAGGGCGTAGGCCAGCAGGGCGGCGTCGTTGGTGAAGCCCACACCAGACAGGATGGTGAACAAAATCACCGCGCCTGCACCGGGGGCGGCAGGGGTCCCGGCGGAGGCGATGAGGGCCAGCAGAGCGATGACCACCAGCTGGGGGAAGGTGACCGTATAGCCCGCGCAGCCGGCAATAAACACGGTGGCGATGACCTGCATAATGGCGGTGCCGTTCATGTTGATGGTCATGCCCAGAGGGAGAACAAAGGAGGCGATGGTCTCATCCACGCCGAAGCCCTCCACACAGGTCTTCTGGTTCAGGGGCAGGGTTGCGGCGCTGGAGGAGGTGGAGAATCCAAAAATGGCCACATTGGCGATTTTCTGAATAAAGATGATGGGATTCTGCCTGGCCAGCACCGCAACAAAGATGGGGTAGCCCACCAGCAGGAACAGGAACAGCAGCACAGTGGTGACCACCACATAGGCCAGGGCGGGCTTCAGGTAGTTGATGCCGTAGCTGGCGAAGGTACGGGTGAGCAGCACAAAGATGGCGATGGGGCCGAACTTGGTGACCACATAGTTGAGGAAGACCACCACCACGTCGTTGACCTCGGTAATCAGCTTTTTCAGCAGGGTGGTCCTCTCCTCGGGCAGGGCGTTCATACACAGTCCCACTGCCACCGCCAGGAAGACAATAGACAGCACTGCCGTGTTGCTGCCAAAGGCGGTGGTGATGTTGGCGGGCACAATGTTTAGCACCACATTCAGGGGATTGGAGCCGGTGGAGCCGGCAGCCCCCTCCAGACCCTCCACCTGCGCGCTGAACATACCCATATTGTAGCACACGGTGCCCACCGCGCAGGCCAGCACCAGGGCGAAGAAGGAACACAGCAGGAAGATGCCGAGGGTTTTCGCCGAAATGCGCCCCAGGGTCCTGGTGTCCGAGATCTGCCCGATGGCCAGGGCGATGGAGGTAAAGACCATGGGGACGATCACCAGCTGGAGGGACTTGATAAACAGCTGGCCAATGATATAGAAGATGCCCAACGCGCTCTCCGCGCCGGCGGCGGTAATATCCTGGAAGAGGATATTGTTGAGGGTCGTCCAGACGGCCCCGCTGCCTGAGCTGTTAAGGGATTCCCGCAGGAGCATCAGCCCCAGGCCCGCAGCCAGGCCGCATACCAGCGCAATGGTCATCTTCTTTGCCAGGGCTGTGGTGCTTGCATTCTTCATAGATCCAATCTCCTTTTCTCTCTCCCGTTTTCTTTTGTATCCTGTGTCAGCCCTCGTATACCACCTGGCCGCCGCAGATGGTGCAGCAGACCTTGCCATACAGCTCCATACCGATGAAGGGGGAGTTGCAGGATTTGGAGTGGAACTTGTCCTCCTCCACCGTCCAGGCCTCCCGCTCGTCAAAGATCACCAGGTCGGCGGCGGCCCCCTCCTTCAAGGTGCCGCAGTCCAGGCCATAGAACCGGGCGGGGTTCACCGTCATCTTCTCCAGCAGCTGGAGCAGGGTGAGATGGCCCTTGCGCACCAGATTGGTGATCCCCAGGGCCAGGGCGGTCTCCAGGCCGATCATGCCGCTGGGGGCCTCGTTCAAGGGCCGGGCCTTCTCCTCCCGGCTGTGGGGGGCGTGGTCGGTGGCGATGAAGTCGATGGTGCCGTCCTTCAAGCCCTGGATCAGGGCGTAGCGGTCGCGCTCGGTGCGCAGAGGGGGATTGACCTTGGCCAGGGTCCCCCGCTCCAGCACCGCCTGCTCTGTCAGGGAGAAGTGCTGGGGGGTCACCTCGGCAAAAACGCTGGCCCCCAGCCTCTTCATGGAGCGGACCACCTCCACCGACACTCCGCTGCTGATGTGTTGGATGTCCACCTTTGCCCCGGAGCGCAAGGCCAGCATACAGTCCCGGGCCACCAGGGCCTCCTCCGCCAGGGCGGGGGCGCCGCCGTAGTTCAGCTGGCGGGAGACCTCCCCCTGGTTGACCCCGGCGGCGGCGATGAGGGCCGGGTCCTCCTCGTGGAGGCTAATGGGTACGTCCAGCTCTCTGGCCACCTTCATGGCCTCAAAGAGGACCCCGGTGTCCACAATGGGGATGCCGTCGTCGGTGAAGCCGGCGGCTCCGGCGGCCCGGAGGGCCCGCATATCGGTGAGCTCTTTGCCGCCGAAATTTCTGGTCACCGCCGCCGCGCTGAGCACGTGGATGGGCAGCTGCCTCATACGGCCCAGCAGCTCGGTGAGGGTCTCCACCGAGTCTACCACCGGCTTGGTGTTGGCCATACACACCACCGTGGTAAAGCCACCTGCGGCGGCAGCGGCGGCTCCGGTGGTAATGTCCTCCTTATAGGTCAGGCCCGGGTCCCGGAAGTGGACGTGGACATCCACCAGACCGGGGGCCACCACCTTGCCCTGGGCGTCGATGATGCGCTCATACTCCTCCGTCTGGGGGAACTTCCCCAGGGCCTTGACCCTCCCGTGCTCCAGTACCACGTCCAGCGCCTCGTCCATCCCGGAGGCGGGGTCCACAACGCGGCCGTCCTTAATCAGGATCATAGCGCCTCTCCTTTCAAAAACTCATAGATGACCCGGGCCCCGTCGCAGATGCTGGGCAGGTGGGCAAACTCCGCCCGGTTGTGGGACACCCCCCTCTGGCAGGGGATAAAGACCATCCCCGTGGGACACAGAGAGGGGAATGCCATGGCGTCGTGCCCTGCGCCGCTCATCATCCGGCGGCTGGAGATGCCCAGCTTCTGGGCGGCGTCCTCCAGGCCCAGCTGTACCCCCCGGCTCATGTCCACAGGCCGGAACTCGCTGAGTTTCTCCTCCATGTACTCGATGTGCCGCCGGGCGCAGATCCGCCGGGCCGCGTCCTTCATCTCATACTCGATGCGGTCCAGGCTGGCCAGGTCGATGCCCCGGATGTCGACGCCCAGCTCCACCTCGCCGGGGACCACGTTCATAGCGTTGGGCTGGTTCTGGACCACGCCCACGGTGGCCACCGACTGGTGCAGGGACTCCTTGTTGCCGATGCGCTCGATCTCCAGGATCAGCTCGGCGGCGGCGCACAGGGCGTCGCTGCGCATCGCCATGGGAGTGGCCCCCGAGTGCTCCGCGACCCCCCGCAGATACAGCTTGAACCGGCGGGGACCGGCGATGGTCTGGACGATGCCCACATCGGTGCGGGTCTCCTCCAGTACCTTGCCCTGCTCAATGTGCAGCTCAAAATAGCCCATCAGGCCGGAGATGGCTGGCGGATTCAGGCTGTAGCCCCGGCGGCGGAAGATGGACTCCAGCGTCTCTCCGCTTTTGGCCTTCAGGTTGGCCACATCCTGACGGCGCAGCTCCCGGGTCACCAGACCGCTGCCGATGGTGCAGCAGCCGAAGTTGCTGGACTCCTCACAGCGGAAGGCCCCCACCCGAATGGGCAGGTTCAGATTGTCCTCTTTGGCCCAGCGCAGGATCATCAGCCCCGCAAGGATGCCGGCCACACCGTCATACCGGCCCCCTTCGATCACCGAGTCCAGGTGGGACCCCACCAGGCAGAAGCTCCGCCCGGCCACGTCCCCTACAAAGGTGTTGCCCACCTCGTCCTGGATGCTGTCATAGCCCAGCTCCCTGCCGGTTTCGGTGAAAATGCGGTGCATCTCGTCCTCTGTCTCGGTATAGCCCAGCCGGGTCACGCCGCCGCTGGGCAGACTGCCTACATCGTAGAACCGGCTGAATACTGCCTCGCAGTATTGGAGATCTGCGATAGGATGTTCCATAAAAACCCCCCTCTTTACTGTTTTCTCTATTATAAATGATTTTTCCCCTGGATACTAGATGGTAAAAGGGAGTTTTTTATCATTTGGCCTTGTGCACTTCACCTAATTTTTCCCAAAATAACAGGATATTTTCGTCCTGTTTCTCCCCTTGCTCTCCCGCCTGAGAGGCAGAATTCTTACTTATCCCTCATTGAATTGCCCCATCTTTTATGATATAATCAGGAAAACGGAGCGCCTGCTTTTGAACTGCGCTCCATTTTGGAGGGAGTCATTTTGGAACGCAACGAAGCTATGCTTGCCAAAACACCGGGACTTGGCACGCTGTCGGACAGAGAGATGGCCGCCATTCTCCGCTCCCGGTTCAAGACCATGAATACCGTCGACCTGGCCACAGGCGCCTGCCGCTGGGCGGACCTGACCCAGCCCGACATCGTTCAGTGCGGGGACTACCGTCGCTTCCTGCAAAACGCCCTGTCCAGCCATATCCACCCTGAGGACGTCTCCAGGGTGCAGGCCGCCCTCTCGCTGGAGCACCTGCGGGAGGAGGCCGGCCGGCTGAAGGAGGATTTTAAGGAGGAGGTCTGTCTCTACCGCCGCCCCGGCGAGCCGGTATGCTGGATCGAGCAGCGGATCATCTACAGCCGCCGGGACAGCGGGGTCGCCGTCAACATCCTGGGCCAGGATATCACCCAGGAGAAGCGCCAGGAGGAGGACCGCCTCCAGCTTTTGGAGGACCGGGAATATATTATCAGCAGCTTGAGCACACTGTTTTTCTCGACCTATTACATCGACCTGGAACAAAACACCTTCCGGGCGGTCACACAGCTGCGCCATGTGGGCGACCTGCTGGGCAGCGAGGTGAACTTTGCCGCCGCCCTTCAGATCTATGCCAACCACTTTGTTCACCCGGACGACCGGGCCGAGTACCTGCGGGTTATGGACGTGGAGAATCTGCGCCAAAATCTGCGGTGGTGGCAGTCTTACGTAGCCATGGAGTACCGCAAGCTCCCGGAGGGCCCCGCCGCCCCCCCGGACAGCTGGGAGCGGGTCCGGGCCACCGCCGTACTGGCCCGCTCCGGCGCCAACGATTTGCCCAAAACCGCCGTCTATGTGGCCCAGAACATCACCGGCAGCCGCCGCGGCCCTGAGAGGTAAAACGGTTTTCCCCATCATAAAGCGAAGCGAGGAATTTTTATGGAGAAAGAAAAAATTCTGGTTATCGACGACAGCACCGTTCAGCTGGAATATCTGTGCTCCATTCTGGGCGGCGACTATCAGATCACCACCTGTCTCACTGCCGAGGAGGGACTGGCGCGGGCCAAGGAAGGGGGATTCTCCCTGATTCTGCTGGACGTGGTGATGCCTGACATGGACGGCTTTACCCTGCTCCAGCACCTGAAGGCCACTGCGCTGACCAGGCACATCCCCGTTATTCTGCTTACCAGCCTGGCTGATGTGCAGTACGAGGAGCGGGGCCTTCTGCTGGGGGCGGTGGACTACGTTGCCAAGCCCTTCAGCCCGGTGATTATCAAGGCCCGGGTCAACACCCACGTACAGCTCTACCTCTACCAGACCAGGTTCCGGGAGCAGGCCCTGGTGGATGAGCTCACCGGAGTGGCCAACCGGCGGCGTTACGAGGCGGAGTGCCAGATCAGATGGCAGGAGGCTGTCCGTTTCCAGCTGCCCTTCTCCATCTGCATGATGGATATTGACCACTTCAAGCTGTACAACGACACCTTCGGCCACCCCGCCGGAGACCAGGTGATCGCCTCCGTGGCACAGACCGCCGCCTCCCGCTTCCGAAGGGCCACCGACCTTTTCGCCCGGTACGGCGGAGAGGAGTTCGTGGCCATCTTTATGGGCAACGACGGCCCCTCTGCCTTCGCCTTTCTCAAGTCCATTCGGGAGGCCATCGAGGGGCTGCATATCCCCCACAACTCCCCTGTCAGCCCCTGGGTCACCGTCAGTATCGGCGGCGTCAGCCTGGTGCCCAAGTCAGAGGACGACTACGCCACCTATCTGAAGCTGGCAGATACCATGCTCTACGACGCCAAACGCATGGGACGCAACCAGGTGGTCTGGTACAGTGAAAATAAGGAGCAGTGGAGAGAACGGACCTGAATCCAACTGTTGGCCCCACATCTGAAACCGCCTGTCCAGGAGGAGGACGGCGTGATCTCCCGACGCCCCGCTCCCTCCCAGGCCGCACTGACGTTACAGAGTCCCGTTCATCCCCGCCGTCCGCTGAGCCCGCAAAAAGAGGCATACCTGGAGCACTCCAGGTATGCCTCTTTTTCTATGGCGGGATCAAAGCCGAGCACTGATCTAGCCCATCTTCTCAACGTACTGGGTCAGCATCACGGCTACCTCCGCGCGGGACGCGGTGTGCTGGGGATTCAGCATACCATCGGCTCCCCGCATAATTCCCTGCTCCACTGCCCAGCGCATGGCGTCTTGGGCGTAACCGCTGATCAGGCCGCTGTCCCCAAATCCGCTCAGTTCTGCCGCAGCGGAGGGACTTCCGGCGGCTCTCCACAGCATAACGGCCAGCTGTTCCCGGGTCACGTCCCCGTCGGGAGCGGTTCCATCGGAGACTCCCTGGTTCACGGCCCACTGCCGTGCGTTCTCATACCAGGCGGCGGCGGGGCTGGTATTGGCGGGCACACCCTGAAGTCTGGCCAGGATGGTCCAGACCATGGCGCGGCTGGTCTTGCTGCTGGGACTGAAGTGGGTTGCAGACACCCCGCTCATCAAATAGTGCTTCCAGACATAGTCCACGCTGCTGTAAAACCAGCTGTCGCTGGGGACGTCCACAAAGGGCATAGGCGCCGGATTGAGCGCGGGCTCCTCCGGGATTTTTTCAAAGACCGCCGTAACCGTAACCCGGGAGGCGGGCATGGTGAACTCATGGGTTCCGCTGCCCAGATCCCGCAGCTCCACCTCATTGCCTTTGGCGTCAGTCACCTCCAGGGAGGCCAGGACGTAGCCGCTGTCGGGCTGGACCGTAACCGTGACGCGCCGTCCCTGGGAGGCGGACGCCGGTTTTAGTACGACCCGTCCGCCCTCCGTCTGGGGGGCGGAGATGGAGTACGTGGAGCTGGAGGAGGAAGAGGAGCTGCTGCCTCCGGACGGCCTTGAGGGTTCGGAGGGGGTGTCGGGCTCAGAGGGGGAGGTGCCGGGGGCCTCTCCTTGGGACACGTTCCCCTCCGGCGTCACCACGTCGGTCTCCTCTTTGGAGTCTGTCTTGTCCTCAGGCGCGTAATTCAAAAGCAGGACCAGGGGTTCCGTAACCAGAACATAGCCGGACTGCTCAGAGCTCCGGGAAGAAAATACCTCAGGCGTCTCCATCTCACCCAGCCCAATGCGGTACTCATATCCTGTGCGACCGGCAGTAAACTGTCCATCCAGGATGTCAAGGCGGCAATCCTCAGCGCCAGCGTTTTGAGCGATTTGCGCCGCCTGTTCTGTCAGATAGCGCTCAACGGTGCTCTCCGCCGCGCCGGTGTCCATCTCCTCCACGCCGTGGGGATAGAACAGCTTGTTTTCCTCAGTATTCGCCGTCAGCGCCTCATAGACGGGCTTCCAGCCGGCGGGAACAGCGGCGTCACAGTCTTCACAGGAATACAGCCCATCCGCTTCCTGGGTGAAACGGTGTCCGGCGGCAGGAACGGTCTCCGTCTTGACCGCGCCGCAGCCTGTGCAGCTGTAAGTCTTCCGGCCCGGACTGGTACAGCTGGCCGGCTCGGTTACGCTGCCGCCGTCCCACTGGTGGACGTGGTCTCCGCCGGTAATGGTCAGCGTAGCCGTCTGGCCGCCGTAGGTGACGGTCAGCTCCTGAGTATCCGTATTGTCAGGGTCATAGCCCTCACACATGGCGGCCACCAGGGGCAGACTGCTCGTTCCATGGCGGTAACAGTCTGTGGTGACCTCAATACCGGCCTCCTTCAGCAGCGACTCCAGCTCTGTCCCCGGTTTTCCGGCGATAACAGACTGGGAGAGGCGCAGATTGGTGAAGGAGCAGTCATAGGCTGCCACAAAGTTCTGGACCCAATTGGAGGCGTAGAGACTGGGGACCCCATTGGTCTGATAGTCCCAGCCTATGCCAATGTGAACTCGTCCAGACACTTTGGTCATATTTGCGTTATGTCCGGGGCTCCTCTTCCAGCCATCCATCACGTCGGCGGCGTCCTTATGGCCAGAAGCGATATTTTCCGCCCAGCTGGTGATGGATCTGCTCAGGGGAAGGCCCACCTCCGGAAATACGGTGGAGTAGTCCCTGCCGTCCGGCCGGGTGTGACTGCAGTAGAGGAACAGCTCCTTGGCGCGGATATTGGCCGCCTCCTGCACTTCGGCGAAGGTAGACAGCGGCTGAAGGCCCAAGCTCATGCGGTAGATGTTCAGCAGCCGGAGCACCTCCCACCCCTGTTCGCTGACGCCGGCAATGGAGCTGCCGCCGGAGGGGGGATTGGTCCCCGGATTGTCAGGCTCGGAGGGATCGGTCCCCGGATTGTCGGGATCAGAGGGATCGGTGCCCGGGGTGTCGGGATCAGAGGGGGCGCTGGGGGCGGAGGAGCCGTGTTCCAGGCCGTTTGCCTCCATCAGCGTAAGCAGACCGGCAAACTCCACCGCCGGGGTTTCAATCATGGTCCTCACGTTGTCCTTGGCCATGCACGTCCGGGTGGAGGGATTCCAGGTGACCGCCACCGGGAGGGTCGGCGCAGTGTTCCCCTCAAGCAGGGGCGCCAGCACGTCTGTCAGGTCGCCGCCGCCGGTGTGATAGCCGTAGATGTAGTAGCCCTTTTCGTTGGCATACCGGCGAAACTGGCTCTCGACAGGGTTGGCCTGGGTCGCGGCGTCATAGCAGACGAACACAATATACCGGCTCTCGCTCTTGTTCGCCACGGCGGTCAGCATCGTCCGGGCCTCCGCCGCCGACATCTCGACCCAGTACTCTGTGGACTCAGCAGCCAGCCCCCGGACGGGCAGAAGCGTCAGCGTCAGGCACAGAGCCAGAATCACCGCAGAAAATCGTCTTTTCATGGAATGATGTCCTCCTCTTCCCGCTTTGGCGGGCATTGATTGTGGGGCTGAGCGCTCATCAGACGCCCAGGTCCGGCACAGCGGGGAAAATCTCCGCTTGGGCACACATGAAAAGGGAACTTCTCATGTTGTCCCATGCAGAACAAAAAGGCCTGCCGCCGTGTACCGGAGCGGGGCCTGCCTGGCTGTTATTATAAGCCAAGTCAAAGTTTTTGTAAAGGGAAATTTGGCTTGGCCCAAGGGAAATCAGCGCCGCGGGAGCCCTCCTCCGTCCTCCCGCAAAAGACAGCCGCTCCCATTGCCAGATACAGGCAATTGCCGCTTGAAATTCCTCCTGTTTTGGGCTATACTTCAATCATAATCAGGCAGGGGCGCCCTGTGCCCGCCTGTACACAGTTTTCGATTGACCGGAGGGGTATACGGTATGAAAAAGACGCTTGTTTTCCTGCTTATGTTCCTGGGTCTGCTGCCTGGCCTGGCCGCCTGCGGAAGGCAGTCGCCGCCTGCCGAAGAGCTGGCCCCTGACAGTCACACCGTGACGCTGACCGTTTGGGGCGCGGAGGAGGACGCGGAGCTGCTTCAGGAGCTTATCACCTCCTTCCAAAACCACTATGCCGGAGAGGCCAACTTCCAGATCACCTGCCAGCCCCAGAGCGAGTCCAACTGTAAGGACGTCCTGCTGGGGGACCTGGAGGGGGGCGCGGACGTGTTTACCTTTGCCGACGATCAGGTGGCTGCCCTGGCTGCCGCCGGAGCGCTGGACCCCCTGGAGGACGCCGCAGCCATCCGAAGCTCCAATCTCTCGGCGGCGGTGGAGGCCGCCAGCGTGGGCGGGACGCTGTACGCCTACCCGCTGACCGCCGACAACGGCTACTTCATCTACTATAATAAGGCCTACTTTGACCCGGAGGACGTTCAGACCATGGACCGGCTCCTGGAGACAGCGGCCCAGGCCGGGCGGCAGTTCTCCATGGACTGGTCCTCCGGCTGGTATGTCTACGCCTTCTTTGGCAACACCGGCCTGGAGGTGGGGCTGAATAGCGACGGTCTGACCAACTACTGCACCTGGAACAGCACGGAAGGGCCCGTTACCGGGGTTGACGTGGCCCAGGCCATGCTGTCCATTGCCGCCAGTCCGGCCTTCTCCAACCGGACGGACGAGGCCTTTCTGGAGGGCGTCCGGGACGGCTCTGTCATTGCCGGCGTCAGCGGCGTGTGGAACGCGGTGGCCATTCAGGAGGCCTGGGGAGAGAACGCCGGCGCCGCCAAGCTCCCCACCTTCACCTGCAATGGCCAGCAGATTCAGATGGCCTCCTTCTCCGGCTGCAAGCTGATCGGGGTCAACGCCTACTCCCAAGAACCGGAATGGGCGGCACGGCTGGCGGAGTGGCTCTCCAGCGAGGAGGGCCAGCGCCTGCGCTTTGAGCGGCGGGGGCAGGGGCCGGCCAACAGCACCGCCGCCGCCTCCACCCAGGTCCAGCAGTCAGCGGCCATTGCGGCGCTGCTGGCCCAGTCGGAGTTTTCCCAGCTCCAGCGGATCGGCGGGAACTTCTGGCAGCCGGTGTCTGACTTTGCCGGAAGCATGGCCCAAGGAAATCCCTCCGGCGCGTCTCTGCAGACCCAACTGGACCGTATGGTTGAGAGCGTAACCGCACGGTGATACCGACATAGGAGGCACGCATATGAAAGGAAAGCTTACATTGCAGCAGCGCCTGGTTCTGCCCATTGTCCTGCTGGGCCTGGTGACCCTGCTGTCCAATCTTCTGGCTGTGTTCAGCATCAACAACGTCCACGCCAACGCCGGAACCATTGTGGACGAGTATATGGTCAGTGAGGCCAGGCTGGAGGACATCCGTCGTTCCATGATGGACCTCCACCGGCTGGCCCTGTCCCACATCGTGGCGGCGGACCACAGCACCATGATCCAGCTGGTACAGGAGATCAAGGCGGAGGAGGCCGAACTGGACCAGCAGCTTGCGTCCTACCAGGATTTTGTGGCGGAGGACGACGGAAGGACCTACCAGGACTTGCTGGACAACTACGACGCCCTGAAGCACGCCCTGGTGGGGTTGGTCTGTGCCAGCGCCGACAGCAAGACCCAGGACGCCTACGCCATGGCCAACGGGGACGTGGCCGTCCGCAGCGCCGCCGTGGAGTCCGCAATCGATACCCTCTCTGCCTCGGTCAGCACCCAGGCTGAGCGTGCCCAGACCCGCCTGTTTGCCGTCTATGTCGTCTCGCTGGTCACCAGCGCCGCCGCTCTGGCCATCGGCGTGCTTCTGGTGTGGGCGGCGCTTCGGATCATCAAACGATATGTCATCGCCCCCATTCAGGACGCGATGGGGACCCTCCAGGACAGCTCCGAGCGGTTGGGCGGCGTGGTGACCGAGATCCGCGGACGCACCCATACCTCCAGCGGCAGCGCCCAAAAGCTCTCCGGTCTCACAGAACAGCTCTCAGCCGCGCTGGGCAAGATATCCCAGAACACAGCCGCCATCAATGCCAGCGCCTCCAGCACCCAGGACGACGCAGCACGGGTTGCCGACGCCTGCGCGGCCCTCAGCGGCTACTCTGCCGAGATGCGGGGGCGGTCGGAGGAGATGGAGCAGTCCGCCAGACGGGAGATGGAAGTGGTACACAGCCGGACGGAGGAAATCCTGTCCATCCTGAATGAGGCCATTGAGCAGAGCAAAAACGTGGACAAGATCAATATTCTGACCCAGGATATCCTGTCCATCTCCTCCTCCACCGACCTGATAGCCATTAACGCCTCCATCGAGGCCGCCCGGGCTGGAGCTGCGGGGAAGGGCTTCGCCGTGGTGGCCCAGGAGATTCGCCGCCTGGCAGACGCCTGTGCCCAGGCCGCGGGTCACATCAAGGAGGTCAGCGAAAGTGTGACCGGCGCGGTGGCCTACCTCTCCAGCAGCGCTCAGGAGCTGGCGGACTACCTGGGGCAGGCTATCGAGACCCAGCTGGCCCAATCCGTCCGCTCCGGCCAGCAGTACCGGGAGGATGCCGAGTACATTCAGCGCTCCATTGAGACCTTTAACGCCCAGGCCGACGGGCTTAGCATGGCTATGGAGGAGGTCGCCGCCTCCATTGCCGGCATCTCCAGCGCCGTGAACGACGCGGTCACCGACGTCACCGGCGTGGCGGGCAGCACCCACGTTCTGGTGGACGACTTGACCAGCATTGTCAGCGGGATGGATACTAACCAGGAAATCGCAGGCGACCTGCGGCGGCAGGTGGAGGTCTTCGCAAATCTTTAACATGACCCGGAAATCCAGGGGGCGGTCTTGATCGGAGACCGTCCCCGCGCCCCCAAATAAAAAAAGAAAATTTTTTTGCAAAAACTGTTGACACCGGGCGACTGATGTGGTATTATCTCTCTTGCGCTGAACAAGACAACAGCTCAGACGCAAACAGGACGCGCGAGTGGTGGAATTGGTAGACTCGCTGGCTTCAGGTGCCAGTGCTCGCAAGGGCGTGCGGGTTCGACTCCCGCCTCGCGCACCACGACCATATAATCCGAACCTTTTTCCGATAGGAGATGGGTTCGGATTATTGGTTTTCTTTGAGAAAATTGAGACCACCCACTTCCGAAACGGTATGGAGCGGAAAGCGACCTCCAAACCAAGAGGGCCAAGAAATAGAGAAGAACAGGGCGGGCGCATCGTGTGACGATGGCGTCCGCCCTGATTGTTTACTCTTTTTGTTCGGCCTGCCGCTGCTTTTTCCATTCTTCAAATTCCCGCTGCCCCTCTATGCTCTCGTAGAAAGCGAGAATGTCGGGCAGAATACAGCGGGCGATGGCCTCGATCTGGTGCTGGGGAATGTTGGTGTTGTTAATCGGTTGCTTTCGCTTGCTCAAATATCGTCCTCCGTATGGAAATTTACGAAGGTGCGTCCTTCTGTCCTTTCGTGTACTTTGCAAATTGTTTCTTTTAGGCTTTGCGGATAGGCCGTTCCCCTCTCTGTCGGAAAATCGTGTATCGCAACAACGAGGACCAGATGTCCTCTCATCCTTCTGCGGGTATTGTATCGGATTTCGGATGTTCTGTCAAGACGAACGCTGGTAGAAAAAGTAAGGGGTCAAAATCCTTGTGTCACAAGAGGTTCAAACACTAAAATTGATTGTGCCGTATAATTTCCTTTGAAGTGCAAAAAGCGGGGGTTACTTTTCTACCGATGTCCGCAAATCGGGCGTTTGAACCGCCTGTGCGGCAAGGACTTCAAACGCTCTATCTCAAGGGGGTAATACAATCTTCTTCAAAGAACTAAGAATGGCTCCGATTTGCGGACAGGAGTAACGGTATAGGGGGTTCCCAGTCCGACAAATTAAGGGGGGTCAAGGCGTTTGTTCTTTAGAAAATGCAGTCAGGACTCCGAGAGATTTGAAAAACCAATTGCCTCATCTATTTTATCCATTAAAAGGCTGGCAAGAACCAGACGTTTTACAGCGTCTTCTCGAGATATGCTTAAATTCTCATGGGCCTTAGGATTGTGTATTCCTTGCATTGCGCCGGCAAACATCTGCATATATCCTTCTTGGACATTTCGCCCGCTTTCCGTGTCCATTCCTTCGAATATAAGTAATGGATTTGATAGTGCGAACGCTTTGCGCATCAAATCTTGACCATATTACTCTGCTGACTTGTCTGAGAAGGTAGTCCGAGGCATGACCGAGAACGCCCTGAAATCCAAGTACAACGGTGGGACGCTGCCCATCGGAAGATACTGATCGACACGTCCGTCAATGCAATTTTTCTGTATGATGACAAGATGGTGATTACCTTCCAACTACAAGGAAGGAACAGATACGATTACATTTGATGACCTGAAAGCCTCCCCTGCGACGAAAAAATCTGGTTCGGATATGGACTGCTTAACTGCACCAGCTCATAAATTCCCGCCCCAACTCGTTTCGCCGGACTGGATCAGGGCGTCCGCTATTACACCAGCACGCCGGAGCTGCCAAACCGCTATGTGGCCATGGCGCCCCCGGTGGATGAGCAGAAATAAGAGACGCACAGCAACTGGCTTCCAAAACAGCGGCAGTCCTTTCTATGACTCTATGACATGAAAATTCACGGGTTAAAACGCTTGACTTAAAGTCGGGTTTAACTGATATACTCTCCTAATCAAACAAAAGGAGGCGGCCCATAATGAAACATGTGATGCTTTTAGCAGGCGCAGGGCAAATCGGGATGGCAATCGCCCGAAGAATGGGAGCTGGGATGAAAATCGTCATCGGCGACAAGCGGCTGGAGAAAGCAAAAAATATCGAAACAATACTGACCAACGCGGGCTTTGACGCTGAGGCGACGGAGATGGATCTATCCAGCCGGGTCTCGATTCGGCATTTCATTGCGGAGGGTCAGAAATTCGGCCCTGTTACCATGTTGGTCAATGCGGCGGGCGTATCGCCCAGTCAGGCTCCCGTTGAGACAATTTTGAAGGTCGATCTCTATGGCACCGCAGTTTTGCTGGAGGAGGTCGGCAAAATTATCGCTCCGGGCGGCGTAGGCGTGACCATCTCCAGCCAGTCGGGCCACCGGATGCCCGCCCTGCCGCCTCAGGTGGATGAACAGCTGGCCTGTAGCCCTGCGGACGAGCTTCTGGAACTGGAGGTACTTCAGAATATTGAAGATACCCTCCATGCCTACCAGCTTGCAAAGCGCTGCAACGAAAAACGGGTTATGGCTGAGGCGGTGAAATGGGGCGAGCGGGGCGCCCGAATCAATTCGATCTCCCCCGGCATTATCGTCACACCGCTGGCCATTGACGAGTTTAACGGACCGCGGGGCGACTTTTATAAAAACATGTTTGCCAAATGCCCCGCCGGCCGGCCGGGAACGGCAGATGAGGTTGCCAATGTGGCCGAACTGTTGATGAGCGGAGCCGGAGCGTTTATCACCGGGGCGGACTTTCTGATTGACGGTGGAGCAACGGCGTCCTATTTCTATGGTCCGCTGAGACCGCAGGAAAAGTAGTATGGCAGTTTCGGTTTTGCATCGGAACTTCAAAACGGGCCTCGCCGCCACAATGAGGTTCCATAACGATGGTTTCAAAAATGCAGTAGAGACAGTCGATACGGTGTATTGCAGAAAATCTGAATAAACGGAGGAATCTGCAATGGAATCATTATTTGAGGAACTGGGCGGCACCTATCACCAGGAAGGCGATTACTTCCTGCCCGATTTGTCTCTGCCTGAAACCGCTCCCGTTGGCACCTGGGGGCAACGGCGGAGACATTACCTGAAAGCACAACGGAGGCCACTCTACAATGCCCTGCTTCTCAGCGGCAAACTGAATGACCATTTGATTGCGGTTGATGCCCAGGCAAAAGCTATGTTTTTTCAGTTGGTCAAACGACTGGCGGAACAGGAGGGGGTCGCGGAACAGCTCAAAGTTGAAAATCAAATGGAATGGGTGGGGCGTATAAACAACATCCGTGACAGAGCAACGGAAATCGTTCATGCTGAACTTATCTTTACCCGGTGAACACAGAGGGACGCAAGGCGAAACTACCTTGCGTCCCTCTGACTGTCATTCAGCGTTTTACTGTACTGTGTTGTCCTCCTGGTTCTCAATAAAGTTTTTCAACATCTGCGCT
>NZ_QWKI01000114.1 GCF_009911645.1 Pseudoflavonifractor sp. 60 | reverse complement strand
CTCCAGAGCATAGCCGCTGATCTCGCTCTCGTCATTGAAATGCAGCTCCTTGTTGGTGGCGGCGGGACTGCCGGAGTGCCGCCAGAGCATCACCGCCAGCTGCTCCCGTGTGATGGGGTCATTGGGGCCGAATGTCCCGTTGCCGTAGCCGCTCACAATGCCCTGGCTGGCCGCCCAGCGGACGGCCTCGGTGTACCACGACCCGTCCGCCACATCGGAGAAGTCCAGCAGGTAATTGACGGCCGGTCCGCCCTCCTTATTAAAGAGGATTTGGGCAAGCTGGGCGCGGGAGAGGGTATCATTCGGCCCGAAGCGTCCATCTTCATAGCCGTTCATCAGGCCGTTTTCCTGGACAAACCGCACGGCCTCATAGAACCAATCGCGCTCGGACACATCCGTAAAGGGGTTGTTCCAGGGTGTTTCCGGCGTTTCAATGGGCTTGTAGGTCACCTCAATCGTTACCCTGCCGTTGGGCTGCTGGAAGGTGTAGGTCCCGTCCGGCTTTTTTGTTACCTCCACGGGCTTGCCGTCCTTATCGGTGACGGTGATCTCGTCCACCTCGTAGCCCTCGTCCGGCTTGGGGGTGACGGTCACGGTGTCGCCCCGCTCCGGGCGGGAGGGGGAAACTGATACACTGCCGCCCTCGTCGGGCTGGGGCACGTCGGGCTTGTAGGTGGGCGGGGTGTAGCCCCCGCCGCCGGAACCGCCGCCGCTCTGGGCCCTCGTGATTTCAAAGTTGACGGCCAGCCGTCCGATATAGGTGGGGTCGGTGTCCGCGGCCCGGAAGATCACGGAGTAGGTCCCCACCTCGGTGGGCGGCTGAGCACCCTTATAGGAGGTGCCCAGCCTGCCGGTATAGCTGATCTCCAGCTCCGGCGTCACCGGATTGCCGCCGCTGTCCCG
>NZ_QWKI01000017.1 GCF_009911645.1 Pseudoflavonifractor sp. 60 | reverse complement strand
GCCAGCCGCTCCTGGCGGGAGGTCAGATAGTCCTCGGGCAGAAAGCCGCTCAGCTTGGAGAGATCGAGTTTTAACATAGAGGGTTCCTCCTTTGTCAATTGAAATCAGCCCTTCTTGGAGAAGGACAGGGCGCGGTACACATCCAGAACGCGGCTGAACAGGGGATTGTCGGGAGTCAGGCCGGTGTACTCCTCCAGGGCCTTCTCCACGCCCTCCGCCTCGATCTTCTTCTGCATTTCAACGCTCTGCTCGTCCTCGGGGCAGTTGAAGTGGAGGGCCGCCGCCGCGCCGAAGATCAGGTGGTCGACGGGCAGGCCGTAGGAGTAGGCGGTCATCAGGGGCTTGACCAGGCGGTCGGTGGGGGACAGCTTGCGGATGGGCTCTCGGGCCACGCGGGCGGTCTCGTCCTCCAGGAAGGGATTCTGGAACCGGGCGAAGATGCGCTCGATATAGGCGTGATGGGCGTCGGCGTCAAAGTTGAACTTCTTAATCAGGCCCTCGCCGCTCTCATACATGGCCTGGTGGACCAGGTGGCCGATGGCGGGGTCGGCGATGCTCTCCACAATGGTCCTGCACCCCTTCAGGGAGCCCAGATAGGCGCAGACGGCGTGGCCGCTGTTCAGGGTAAAGAGCTTGCGCTCCAGGTAGGCGTCCAGGTTGTCAACCCAGCCCAGGCCCTGGATCTCGGGCCGCTCGCCCTTCCAGCCGGCCTTCTCCACGTCCCACTCGGTGTACTGCTCCACCGCCACGTCCAGGGGATTTTCAAAGGTGGCCTTGGGCACGATGCGGTCCACGGCGCAGTCGGCGAAGCCCACATACTCCTTGGCGTAGTCCAGCTCCTCCCCGCTCAGGTTGGCGTAGACAGCTTCCCGCAGCTGGCTGGTGCCCCGGATGGCGTTCTCACAGGCCACCACATTCATGATCTGGGTGCTCCCCGCCGCCTTCCGGGCCCGGATGCCGGCGGCGATGGGCTTGGCCACGATGGGCAGGATGCGCAGGCCCACGGCGGTGGTAATCAGCTCGCAGTCGCCGGCGATAGCGTCCACCAGCTCCTGATTGGCGGAGGAGATGCCGCTGATGTTGGTGACGGTCCACTCCGCGCACTCCCGGTCCTGGATGTGGACAGTGTAGCTCTTGCGCTGGTTGATGGCAGAAATCAGGTTCTCCGCCACGTCGGCAAAGGTGACATGGTAGCCGCTCTTCTCCAGTAGGGCCCCGA
Source organism: Pseudoflavonifractor sp. 60 (assembly GCF_009911645.1). Lineage (GTDB taxonomy): Bacteria > Bacillota > Clostridia > Oscillospirales > Oscillospiraceae > Lawsonibacter. The sequence goes on along the minus strand of NZ_QWKI01000017.1, from coordinate 10,338 downwards.
TAAAGCCCCGGCCGATGTTGCCCGCGCCGATCATAATTGCCTGTTTCATGTGTGATCCCTTCCTTTGTTGTAGTTTGGTGGTCCCGGTGTTCCTTGCCTCAAAGTATAGCACCGTCTCCTGGGGAATAGCAAGCGGAAGGCTGCGAAAAAGCGCCGAAATATCCTGCCCCATAACGGCCCGAAAAAGTGATTTTGCACGTTTTTGATTGTTTCGGGTCCGAGAGGGGGAGACAGCTCCCCTGGGGACCGCCCTTGCGCCCCGGCGCAGCTCCAGATTTCTCCAGCACAGCTCTGGGGACCTCTCGCCGGTTTCAGGGCAATTTTTTTGCTGTTCTCCGGCTAATTTCTCTCATACCCCCGACTTTTGGTGCAGAGTACACAAAAAACAAGCCCGCTTTTTGTACATAAAATCCGACACAAATGGGTTGACTTTCCAGCCGCCCTATGTTAGGATAATCATAGTCAAAATCAATCAACCACTCAATATCAATCAAGAATGGAGGCGAGACCATGCTGGCTGAACAGCGCGCGCGGACGATTTTACAGCAGCTCTCCCAGCACCAGACCGTCAGCGTCATGGACCTGTGCCAGACCACCGGGGCGTCAGAGGCCACCATCCGCCGGGACCTGAACGCCCTGGCCAGCCAGGGGAAGCTGGTGAAGATCCACGGCGGAGCCACGACCCTGGAGGAGGAGGAGTTCTGGGCGCGGGAGCCCGACCTGGCCACCAAGCAGCGCTACGCCAGAGAGAAGGAGCGCATTGCCCGCTGCGCCGCCGCCCTGGTGGGGGAGGACGACGTGGTCTTTCTGGACACCGGTACCACGGTGCTCCACATGGCCAACCACTTGAAGGACTCCAAGGCCCTGTTTGTCACCAGCAGCATCGACCTGGCCGGGATGCTCTCCGCCCACGAGCGGAAGGTGTACCTGCTGGGGGGGATCCTGAAGCCGGGGACGGTGGACATTGTGGGGGCTCAGGCCCTGAACAGCCTGCGGGACTACAACTTTACCAAGGTGTTCCTGGGGGCCAGCGGCGTCAGCGTCAGCCAGGGCTTCACCACACCCGACCCGGAGGCGGCGGCTCTGAAGGAGATGGCGGCCTCCCGGGGGCAGAGCTGCTATATGCTCATCGACTCCAGCAAGTTTGGCCGGGTCACAGCGGCCACCATCCTGCCCCTGGACGGGGCCCAGATCATCACCGACCGCCTCCCCGACCAGAAGTACCTGGACAGCGCCCAGGTCACTGCGGTCTGACCCCGCGTCCCCCTGCTCAGGAACAGTATTTGAAATGTATGGGAAAGGATGTATGAGCCATGGTATCCAAACGTGTGAAGGTCATCAATCCCCTGGGGCTGCATATGCGCCCTGCCCAGCTCCTGGTGGCGGAGATGGCAAGATATGACAGCGACGTCACCATTCTCTTTGAAGGGAAGACCATTGACGCCAGGAACATCATGGGGCTGATGGCCTCCTGTGTGCAGATGGACAGCGAGATCGAAATTTGCTGCGAGGGCCCCCAGGAGGCCGAGGCGCTGAAGGCCGCCGTCCGGCTGGTGGAGTCCGGCCTGGGGGACCTGTGAGCCGGAGGGGCCGCAATACTGTGTTATTTATTTGAAAGGAGATACATCAATGAAAGAAAACGTACAAAAATTCGGGCGATTCCTCAGCGGCATGGTCATGCCGAACATCGGGGCCTTTATCGCCTGGGGCCTCATCGCCGCCCTGTTTATCGAGGCCGGCTGGTTCCCCAACGCCACCATCGCCCAGATGGTCAGCCCCATGCTCTCCTACCTGCTGCCCATCCTCATCGCCTACACCGGCGGCAAGATGGTGGGCGGCCAGAAGGGCGCGGTAGCCGGTTCCCTGGCCGCTCTGGGCGCCATCGCCTCCACCAGCAGCACCATGTTCATCGGCGCCATGATCTGCGGCCCTCTGGGCGGCTGGTGCATCAAGAAGTTTGACGAGAAGATGGAGGGCCATGTCCCCGCCGGCTTTGAGATGGTGGTCAACAACTTCTCTGTGGGCATCATCGGCGGCCTGCTGGCCATCCTGTCCATCTTCGCCATTGGCCCCACCTGCGTGGTCCTCACCGATATCCTGGGCAATGGTGTGGGCTGGCTGGTGGACCACAGCCTGCTCCCCCTCACCGCCGTGCTGGTGGAGCCCGCCAAGGTGCTCTTCCTGAACAACGCCATCAACCACGGCGTCTTTACCCCCATCGGCACCGAACAGGTGGAGACCCTCCGGGCAGCCGGTGAGATTGGCAAGTCCATCCTGTATATGATCGAGTCCAACCCCGGCCCCGGTCTGGGCCTGCTGCTGGCCTACTGCGTGGCCGGCAAGGGGGAGACCCGCTCCTCCGCCGGCGCCGCCGCCATCATCCAGTTTGTGGGCGGCATCCACGAGATCTACTTCCCCTATGTCCTGATGAACCCCATCGTCATCCTGGGCCCCATGCTGGGCAACGTCTGCGGCATCTTCACCCTGAACCTGCTGGGCGGCGGCCTGTCCGGTCCCGCCTCCCCCGGATCCATCATTGCCGAGCTGATGCTGACCCCCAAGGGCTGCTACTTCGCCAATATTGCCGGTATCGCTGTGGCCGGGGGGGTCAGCTTCGCCATCTCGGTCTTCCTGCTGAAGTTCTTCGGTAAGGACGCCAGCCTGGCGGAGGCCCAGCAGCAGGTGGCCGCCTCCAAGGCCGCTTCCAAGGGCCAGGCCGCTCCCTCCGCCGCCCCCACCGGCGCGCAGGTGGATATCCACTCCGTCAAGAAGATCGTCTTCGCCTGCGACGCGGGTATGGGCTCCTCCGCCATGGGCGCCACCATGCTGCGCAACAAGCTGAAGGACGCCGGTATCACCGATATTGAGGTCATCCACCACCCCGTGTCCGAGATCCCCGCCGACTGTCAAATCGTGGTGACCCACCATGAACTGGCCCACCGGGCGGTAGCCAGCAATCCTCGGGCCCGGGTGATCCCCATCCAGAACTTTATGGGCGCCCCCGAGTACGCCTTGCTGGTGGAGGAGCTGGTGGCCGCCCGCAGCGGTAAGGCTGCCCCCGCCCCCGCCGCCCCCAAGGCGGAGGAGAAGCCCGCCGCCCCCGGCGCTATCCTGCTGGAGCAGAAAAATATTGTGCTGAACTGCAAGACCGTCAGCCCCGAGGAGGCCATTCGGGCCGTGGGCAAGCGGATGGTAGACAGCGGATACTGCTCCGAGGGCTATGTCCAGGGTATGCTGGACCGCAACGCCAGCTTCCCCGTGGCCATCGGCAGCCATGTGGCCATCCCCCACGGCACCAACGAGTCCCGGGAGTTCATCCAGAAGACCGGTCTGGTGGTCATGACCTACCCGGAGGGCATCGTCTGGGGTGAGGATCAGGAGCTGGTCCGCCTGGTGATTGGCATCGCCTCCACCGGCGAGGAGCACCTGGACATCCTCAACCGCATTGTGGAGGTCTGCGAGACCGAGGAGGACACCGACGCCCTGGTGGACACCGCCACGGTGGAGGACCTGTACAAGAAGCTGAACGGGCTGAGCTGAGCCAATAATCCATAGAAAAATCCCCCAAAAGGAGAACCCTTCTCCCTTTGGGGGAACTTTTTATGGAATGATTTTGGACATCAGCTTGTCGATACATCGGGGGTCGTCCAGGGTGTACACGTTCAGGGCCTCCCGCTGGTCCTGGTCCATGCTCCCCCAGGGGGACTGGCGCAGCAGACTGGAGGGGGTGCTGGACAGGAGGAAGGAGTGCAGGGCGATTTTTTTCCCCGCCGGGGGAGTCAGCCGCCCCTCCAGCTCCTTGATGGTCCGGTGAAACTCCACTTTGGGGTCGGTGGGGCTGACCCGCATCAGGCCCTTGGGGTCGAGAAAGAGAATGTCCTGCCGGTCCGGCCGGTCCAGCCACAGGATAAAGTCGGGGTAGAAGTTCCCCGCCTCGAAGAAGCCCAGGCCGCTCCTGCTCTGGTTGCGCAGGAGGAACAGGTCCTTGGCCAGCCCGCAGTGGCCGTCCAGCCAGTCCTTCAGCCGCTCCAGGAAGAGCATCTCCCCCCGGTTCAGGGCCACGGGGGAGACCTGGAGCTGGGGGGTGTTCCGGTCCATCCCCAGAAGGGGGGCGCAGAGGCAGGGGTCCAGGTCGTAGGCCGTCAGCAGTTCCGGGACCAGCTCCTCCCGCCAGGCGCCCAGCTGGCCCCGCTTTTTCAGAGCCTCCTCCGCCTCCGCAGCAGCCGCCGCCAGCCGGTCCGGGCCGTCGGGAGGGGTATAGGTGAGGGTGTGCTCCGCCAGAAAATTCCGGTCCTCCGCCGTCAGAGGGGCGTACTCCAGCAGGGGGGCCTCCCAGCGGGCCTTTTCAAAGCGGAAAAACTTGTCCATGTATACCTTCAGCACCATGACGGCGTAGTCCGCCGCCCCCTCCAGTTTGGCCAAGGAGTCCAGCCTCAGATGGTCCCGGGGCGTCAGCAGGCCGTACCAGCCGTCGGTGCGGAGGATGCCCTCCAGCCGGTCCTGGACCAAAATCGGATTGTGGTAGCCCTTTTCCCGCTTGTAGGCCGTCAGCTCCTCCCAGATCCGCCGGTAGTCCAGGTGGGGCAGCGCCTCCGGGGGGATGGTCTGCTCCTCCGGCATGGACTCCATGGACAGACTGAGGGCCGACTCAATGGCCTGGACCCTGCTGCGGCAGTCCAGCACCGACTTGTTTTTTACCAAATACCGGAGAAAGTCCTCCCTGGGGGCCTCCAGCACCAGACGGGGGCCCTGCCGCTTAAAGCTGACCCCCTGGCGCACCTGGATGGTGTACAAGGTCCGGTCCTTGGGCAGCCGGCAGACCGTGGGCAGGGTAAGAGGCAGGATATTGTTGTTGGAGGGGGCCCCTTCCCGCTCCAGATAGTTTTTGAAATCCTCCATATACTGGGCCCTGACGCCGAAAATGTTCAAGGTCTCCAGCAGCTCAATATGCTTGGGGGGCGGCCCGGGGAGCTGAGCCCGGCGGGAGCGCTTGAGACAGCCGCCCCAGCCCCGCAGCCGGACCCCACGGCCAAAGAGCTGGATGGCCTGGGAGCCCTCCCCCTTGGCAAAGTTAATCAGCCCCATGGTGGACACCCGCCAGCTGTTCCAGCCCTCGGTGAATTTTCGGGAGCCGATGAGCATGGTAATGGTGGAGTTGGGGGCGTTGATCTCCTGAAACAGGGAGCGGGAGATGAACTCCGCCGTGCGGACGGCAATGCCCTGGTTCCCGCAGCTGCGCATCAGGCCCGGCACATCTCCAATGCTGATGACGCCGAAGCAGCTGCCATAGTCCCCCGCCCGCAGAGCGATCTCTCCGGGGACCTGGCGCAGCTGCTCCAAATACAGCCGGGGCTCGCCCCCGCCGCCGGCGCGAAAGACCAGGCGGAGGATATCCTGAAAGAGGAGGGCCGGGTCGGGGGCCAGATACTCCTGAAGGGCCTTAAACTTACCGAAGAACAGCTCGTTGTCCCCGCCGTCCACCAGACCGGTGTCGTCCTCCAGGAGCCGGCGCAGGCGGTTGACCGAGACCGCCCGATCCCGCAGGAAGCGGTCCAGGAAGGTGAGCACCTCCTCAATGTCGGTGAGCTCCTCCCGGGAGGTCTTGGCCGTGACCCGGTTGCCCACAAAGACCAGCAGTGGCTGCTCCAGCTGGAATTTTTTCAGCTTGCTGCCCTCCAGCTCGTACAGCTTCAGCTGCTGGTAGAAGCTGAGCAGACAGCCGGTGAGGTACAGCTGGCGCTGCTCCTGGCTGGCCGACTGCCCTAGGTTGTAGATGCAGTAGTCCTTGCCGTAGCCGTCCTGATAGAAGTGGCGGTAGGAGTAGTCCATCAAAATGGATTTCCCGTACTCCTCCATCAGGGCCCGCTCCTCCTCCTTTTTAGAGGCGGCGTTCAGAGCCTGCTTGAAGGTGGCGGAGTACTCAAAGGCGAAGCCTTCCGCCGACAGCCGGGTCCGGTAGTCGTACCACACATCCCCCGACAGGCCCCGGTGGCCCTCGTCCACCAGAACCAGGTTGTTCTGCTCAAAGCTGTCCACCGAGACAGTTTTGACCTTCCCCTCCTCCTTTAGCTTGTTCATGTCAATCACCAGCACCTGGTCCAGCTGCTGGTCCAGGACCCGGTCCTTGTCAAAGAGGGCGGCGGGGATGGAGGACAGGGCCAGCTCCTCCAGGTGCTGAAGACTCATGCCCTCGTTGGGGGAGAGGAGGATGGTGCGGTTGAGGGTCGGGGCCCTGTTCCCCCGCCGGGCCCGCTGGAGGTAGTGGCGGAACTGGAGGATGTTCACGTGCATCATCAGGGTCTTGCCGCTGCCGGTGGCGCACATGAAGGCCAGCTTGTTCAGCCGGTCGGGGGTGTAGGGGCGGAAGGAGATCAGCCCCAGGGACTCCGCCTCCTTCTCCTGGAGCCACCCGTTCAGCGCCCGGCAGAAGCCCTCCGGGTCGGAGAAATACCGGTCCAGGTACAGCTCGGTGAACAGCAGGGCCAGATATTGAAAGTACTTCCAGCGGATGCCCCCGCGCTTCCTCCCGATTTCTTTAGTGTGGCGGCAGATGTTTTCGTCATAGATCCCCAACTGCTCCGCCGTCAGCGGCGCGTTCCGCCGCCGGCACCACTGGGTCAGCCATCCGCAGTACCAGGTGCTGCCGTTCTCGTCCAGCCCCTCAAACTCGGCACTGTTCAGCTGCTGGCCCAGCTGACTCAGGGAGTCGGCCCGCAGCTGGTGGAGGAAGTAGCGAAACAGTACCAGCTGGTCCTCAAAGGGCGGGGGAGATTGCTTTGCCATTCCTCATACCTCCTCAAACATACGGGCCTTCAATTCCGTCTCGGTGAGATAGACCTGCCAGCTCTGGCCCGGCCCCCGCAGGCCCTCCAGATTGCTGTCGCCGTTGACAAAGACCGCGTCCCAGCGCTCCTGCCCGGCCCGGGCGGTGAAATAGGCGTCCAGGGCGGCGTTGGAGGCGGCGGCGTCCCGGGTCACGGTGCGCCAGATCACCAGCGCCCGGCGGCCGTCGGGCAGGACCCCCTGGCTGCGGCAGAAGGCGTAGGGGCCCGTCTCCTCCGGGACCAGCTCCACCGCCCCCTGGTAGGCGGGGGTCCGGGCAGGCCGGGTCGAGAAGCGCTCAATGCCGCTCTGACGCTCCACCGCCAGCCCCAGCAGGTAGTGGAAGGTCTCCCGCAGGTCCACCTTCCGCTCCCGGCACTGGTTTTTCTCGGTGATGCGCATGGTGTAGTCAAAGGGATTGGAGAAGGCATCCGGGCTGAGGATGCTGTCCCGGCTCTCCAGGTCCAGCATATAGCGGACCAGGTACTCGTCGGTCATTTGCAGCTCCATCTGGCCGCTGGGGCGGGAGAGGCTGATGTTGGACAGGGCGTCCTCGTAGCTCTCCAGCCGCATATACTTGATGATTTGGGACACCCCCCCGTCCCGCTGCTGGGGGAGGCCGTCCCGCCAGTCGGGGGCGTACACCGCCTTCTTCATCCGGGGGCGGATGACGGTGTGAAAGTGCTCCCCCATGTCCACCAAAATGTACCGGCGGCGGGCCCCGGTCCTGCGGTTCAGGTCGATGACGGCGTGGCCGGTGGTGCCAGAGCCGGCGAAGTAGTCCAGCACCGTGTCCTCTGGCCCGGCGCCAATGGAGATGTTGTCCTCCACGGTGAACAGGCTCTTGGGGTAGTCGAAGGGATTGTTGGGCAGCATCTGCTCCAGCAGGTTGGTGCCCTTGGAGGAGGCGTCGTACCGCTCGCCGAACCACAGGGATTTGGGGGTCGCCTCCGCGTCGGCAAAGTCGTACTGATACACCGCATAACCCCCGCCCCGCACCGCCTTGCAGAAGAGTACGCCGCTTTTGACCCCGTCTACACAGCTCTGGTAGCCCCAGCGCCAGCGGAATTTCTCCCCCTTGCTGCTCAGAGGGAGAATGGCCTGGTAGCCCCGCCCGGCGTAGTCCTGAATGACCCGGTCCACAAGGGCGTCGTCGAAGGTGTCGGCGGCGGGGTCGTAGATCTGGTCGTAGAGCTCCTTGGGGATGACCAGCAGCTCCTTCTTCTCCGGGGAGTAGAAGAAGGGGAAGTACATATAGGGCCGCTCCTCCCGGAACTTGCCGACCCCGGTGCGCTTCAGGGGCAGCTCCCGCAGGGCCTGGCCGTCCTTGCTCTTGCTGAACTTTTTGGCCAGCTCCTCCTGGGAGAGGACGAAGTTGTGGGTCTGGGCCAGGGCCCTGTTCCGGGCGTAGATCAGGGTGTAGTCGTGGGCCTGGGCGATGAAGCCCTGGTCCCGTCCCTTGGGATTGGTGAGAATGGCGATGTTGGAAATGGCGTTGGAGAGTCCGAAGACCTGGTCCATGCACAGATTCAGGTGGCGCATCTCGTAGTCGTCCACCGCCGCCTGGATGATGCCGGTGGGGGCCATCAGCTTCCGCCCCTCCTGGAGGCGGGATTCCATGAGGGAGAGCCAGCTGGAGTGCTCATAGCCGTTTTTGTACAAAATTTTGCTGGCGTCGGTGTTGTAGGGGGGGTCGATGTAGGTCAGCTGGATCTGCTCCCTGTACCGGGCCTGAAGCAGCCGCAGGGCCTGGTAGTTGTCCGAGTGGAGCATCACGCCGTCGGTCCGCCGGTCCAGGTCGGGGATGGTCTCGATCAGGGCGTCTTTGAACTGGGGGGAGAAGTGGGCGGTGTCCACCATCAGATTCTGATTTTTCCGCAGGAAGTCCAGGGTGGGCGGGTCGGTCCAGCCCGGGGCCAGGTGAATGGCGTACAGGTCGGCCCACTCCTTCACCTGGGCCGGATTTGACGCAATTTCCGGCCAGAAGGACTCGTCGATGTGGTCCAGGGTGAGGCACCAGTTGGTCTCTACCACAAACTTCTTTTTCAGCCACAGCTTTTTCTGAAAGTCCTCGATTTGGGCCAGAAAGTCGATGATGAGCTGGCCCACCCGGCGCATGGCCTGCACCTTGGCCAGACAGACCTCCGCCTGGACCCCGGCGTCCAGGTCCTCCAGGCGTAGGACCTCGCTTTTGATGTAGAAATCCAGCTCCCGGGTCAGGAAGCCCCCTAGGTCCTTGTGGATAAAGTAGTCGAAGGTGTTCTTGGCGGTGTAGGCCCGCAGGTGCTTCTCCAGCAGGGAGGGGGCGTCCTTCCCCTGACCGGCGGGGGCCAGCAGAGGGGTCAGCTCCGGGCGGCGCAGGGAGAGGACCCAGCGGGCAATGGCGGTGGAATTTTCCTCCAAATACTTGCGCTTTTTGTCCTCGGGGATGTCGTAAATAAAGTGGATGACCAGCTCCCGGTCCTCCGGATGGTAGGCGAAGGGGTCCTGAGGGCAGAGCATGAAGACCCGCTTGGCGTCCTTGCTCTCCGCGTTGTTGTTCTGCTCGGTGGTGGCGTCCACCAGGCGGAAGTGGACGGAGATGCCGTCAAAGAGGAAGGTGTAGTCCTTAAAATTTTCGCTGGTCTTGATGTAGTACTGGTCCCGGTTCGCCCAGTAGAGCATGACCTCCTCCCCGCTGTAGGGGATGGTGTAGATGTCCTTTTTGTACCGGCGCTTGGAGATGAAATCCCCCTCCTCATAATACCGGCTGAAAAAGGTGTACAGGGCGGAGTACACGTCGGTCTCCAGGGCGGTCAGGTCGGCCCCCTGTGCCAGCTTCCGCTTCAGCGCCTGATACTTCTCACCCATGGGGGTGTTCTCGGGCAGATTGTCCGCCTCCTGCCCCATGGAGGCCGCCATCTCCTCGATGTGGGCCATCTGGGCGCGGAGCTCCTGGCGGCTGTCCTGGGCGAAGGGGGAGAGTGCCTGCGCTACCAGCTGGGGCAGACGGTGGTTCAGAAAGGTCTCGATTTCCTCCCGGCGCAGGTTGAGGACCCGGTAGATTCCGAAGTCCAGGTCGGACTTGTCCAACTCGAATATGTTCTTTAACAGCATGGTAAACCGCTGCAATCGCTCGTTTCGCTCATTTATCATAAATACTCCTTGTCCGCTCCCGCTTGAAAATTACTTCCCTATCAGACTAACATACTTTGCCGGGAAACGCAAGGGCCGCCATTTTTCTGCCGCAAATCCACTAAATGCGGCGTCAGCCGCCAGCCCCCTTTGGCAAAGGGGCCAGGCCGCCTGCGGGCGGGACGAGGAATGGGCCCTGCGAAGCAGGGCCCACAAGCGGCGAAGCCGCTTGCCCCCTTTTGAAAGGGGGTGCCTGAGCGAAGCGAGGGCGGGGGATTGTCTTAGGACGACTGCTTCTATTTTAGATTCCAAGTAGAAGAAATGCCAGCAAATCAATCCCCACCGCTTCGCGGAGCCCTTTTTCAAAGGGGCCAGGCCACCTGCGGGCGGGACGAGGGATGA
>NZ_QWKI01000016.1 GCF_009911645.1 Pseudoflavonifractor sp. 60 | reverse complement strand
GCGAAGCAGGGCCCACAAGCGGCGCAGCCGCTTGCCCCCTTTTGAAAGGGGGTGCCCGAGCGAAGCGAGGGCGGGGGGTTGTCCCTGAGAAGCACTATCTGCTACCTCAAATTTACAGTTGGGGCAGTGCCAGCCAGTCAACCCCCTCTGCCTCTGCTGTGAAAGGCCACTCCTGGGAAAGTTGGACAAATTTCAGGGGGAAGAATTGTGAAATCAGCAGAAAATCCCGCGGTTCTCCAATCTGTCCTTGACTTCTTTTTCCAGTTGGGCTATCATAGGCGTTGTAATTGCTGTTGGAATGTTACCGGCTCGCCGGGCTTGACCAACTCTGTCTGTATTAACCCACGCAGTTCTGCGCGGATATAGAGGCGGGGTTGGTTTGTTGTTTTCCGGGAAAAGGGGCTTTGCGTCTGGGGGAGGGCGGAGGAGTTGCGTATCAAGAAAGTCATCAACAACAACATCCTCTGCGTGGTGGACGACAAGGGCAGTGAGATGATTGTCACCGGGAAGGGGCTGGGCTTTAAGCGGAAGATCGGGGAGCGGGTGGACCCGGCTCTGTTTGAGAAGACCTACCGCATGGAGGGTAAGGAGGAGCAGCGCAAGCTCCGGGAGCTGGTGGCCCAGATCCCCATGGAGCACCTGAAGCTGACCCAGGACCTAATTGAATCCATCAAGGGCCAGCTCAAGGCCCCCCTCAACGAGTCGCTGCTGATAACCCTGGCCGACCACATCAGTTTTGCCATCAAGCGCAAGGCGGAGGGCATCGAGTTCACGAACCCCCTGGAGGGGGCCATTATGAGCTACTACCCCGCCGAGTACCACCTGGGCCAGCACTGCCTGCGGGTCATTCAGGAGGAGACCCGGGCGGACCTGAATCCCAGCGAGGCCGCCTTCATCGCCATGCACATCGTCAACGCGGAGCTGAACACCAGCATGAGCGTGATGTACGACATTACCAAGCTCATTGAGGGGGCGCTGGAGGTGACAGAGTACTTCTATCAAAAGACCTTCGACCGGGAGTCGTTGGACTTTAACCGCTTTGTGGTCCACCTGCGCTACTTTGCCCAGCGGCTGTTTCAGGCGGCCCCCCGGCAGGCGGACAAGTATGAAGCCGACTTTCAGGAGATGATTATCCGCAGTTGCGGGAAGCACTACAAATGCGCCCGGCACATAGGGGAGTACATCCGCAACGCATATCACAAGGAGGTCTCCGACGACGAGCTGATCTACCTGACCATCCACCTCAAGCGCATCAATTTGAACAGCAAATAGAACCGCCCCGGAGATGGGGAGAAGTGAATCACACGGGATCGTGACCTGTTCAGGGCGAAACCCATACAACGCGTACCGGAGCCGCCCGGTATGCGGGGTATGGGTTTTCATATTTTCAGCCATATTACAATAAAAGGAGGAAGTTTTATGAAGGACAAAATCTTTGGCGTCTTGCAGCGGGTTGGCCGCTCCTTTATGCTCCCCATCGCTCTGCTGCCGGTGGCGGGCCTGCTGCTGGGTGTGGGCAGCTCCTTCACCAACCCCACCATGCTGGAGGCCTACGGCCTCACCGGCATCATCTACCCGGGAGGCGTGATCTACACCGTTCTGGACATTATGAACCAGTGCGGCAGCGCCGTGTTCAACAACCTGGCCCTGCTCTTCGCTATGGGCGTGGCCATCGGTATGGCCAAGAAGGAGAAGGAGGTTGCCGCCCTGTCGGGGGCCATTTCCTACCTGGTGATGAACACCGCTATCTCCGCTATGATTACCGCCCGAGGGGGCGTGGAGGCTATGGCGGCCAATACCACCACCTCTACCCTGGGCATTACCACCTTGCAGATGGGCGTCTTCGGCGGCATCATCGTGGGCCTGGGCGTGGCCGCCCTCCACAACCGGTTCTATAAGATCCAGCTGCCCCAGGTGCTCTCTTTCTTCGGCGGGACCCGGTTCGTCCCCATTGTGTGTACCATCGTGTTTGTGGCGGTGGGCATCGCCATGTTCTATATCTGGCCGGTGGTCCAGACGGGCATTGCCGCCTTGGGCAATCTGGTTCTTCAGTCGGGCTACGCGGGCACCTGGATCTACGGTATCCTGGAGCGGGCCCTGATCCCCTTCGGCCTGCACCATGTCTTCTATATGCCCTTCTGGCAGACCGCAATGGGCGGCACCGCGGTCATCGACGGCGTGACCATTCAGGGGGCTCAGAATATCTTCTTTGCTGAGCTGGCCTCCAAGTCCACTCAGGTCTTCTCCGTCTCCGCGACCCGGTTTATGGCGGGGAAGTTCCCCTTTATGATCTTCGGCCTGCCTGGCGCGGCTCTGGCCATGTATCGGGCCGCTAAGCCTGAAAAGCGGAAGGTGGCCGGCGGTCTGCTCATCTCTGCCGCTCTCACCGCTATGCTCACCGGCATCACCGAGCCCCTGGAGTTCACCTTCCTCTTTGTGGCCCCCCTGATGTACGCCGTCCACTGCGTCTACGCCGGACTGTCCTACATGCTGATGCACATCTTCAACGTGGGCGTGGGCATGACCTTCTCCGGCGGCATCATCGACCTGACCCTCTTCGGCATCCTCCAGGGCAACGCCAAGACCCACTGGATGTGGATTGTGGTGGTGGGTCTGGTGTACTTTGTGATCTACTACTTCACCTTCTACTTCATGATTACTAAAATGGACCTGAAGACCCCCGGCCGGGAGGAGGGCGACGAGGAGACCAAGCTGTTTACCCGCTCCGACTTCAAGGCCAAGACCGGCGTGGGCCCCGACGGCTCCAGCCCTGCGGGGGGCGTGTCTGACCCCGTGTCCGCCCTCATCCTCAAGGGCCTGGGCGGCAAGGCCAATCTGTCCGACGTGGACTGCTGCGCAACCCGCCTGCGGGTCACCGTCATTGACGCGGACAAGGTGAGCGACGCAATGCTGAAGCAGTCGGGGGCCTCCGGCGTCATCCACAAGGGCAACGGCGTGCAGGTGGTCTACGGCCCCCAGGTGGCGGTAATTAAATCCAATCTGGTGGACTTTATGGACTCCCCCGAGTCCGACCGGCTGGACGCTGTGACCGCCCCCGCGCCCGCCGCCGCCAAGGCCCCCGCCGAAGCAAAGCAGGACGCGGTGATGTGCGCCCACATGAGCGGCACCGTGGTTCCCATGGCGGAGGTCCAGGACGAGGCTTTCTCCACCTGCGTGCTGGGGGAGGGCGTGGCCATTGAGCCCAGCGAGGGCAAGCTGTACGCCCCCGCTGACGGCGTGGTTGACAACCTCTTCGATACTCACCACGCCATCGGGCTGGTGACAGAGGAGGGCGTGGAGCTGCTCCTCCACATCGGCATCAACACCGTGGAGCTGGGCGGCAAGCACTTCCAGGCCCATGTGGCGGTAGACCAAAAGGTGAAGAAGGGCGACCTGCTCATCTCCTTTGACATGGAGGCCATCAAGGCAGTGGGCTACCTGCTCACAACCCCCATGATTGTCTGCAACACCGACGACTACCAGAGCGTGACCCCCAAGGCCTCCGGCGCAGTTCGGGCCGGCGCTCCCCTGCTGGAGGTCAAGGGTTAATTCTCCACCCCTACGAAACAGGGCTGAGTCACCGCAAACAATGAAAAATGCCCTCTGACTTCTGCCGGTCAGAGGACATTTTTTAATTTTTCTTCCGCAGCTGAGACCGGACCACACCTTTGGGGTCCTTGACCAGCAGGAGCACCACCCAGACCACCAGGGCCAGGGCCACCACGGACAGGCCCAGAAACAGGTCATTGAGCATATCCAGGGGCTCCGGGGTGAAGTAGGCCGGGCCCAGCTCCATGTACTCCACAATGGCGTCCCCCAGCCACATCAGGGAAGCTCCCCAGAACATCCAGCACAGCACTCCCACCTTCATCTCCCGGGCGGTTCTGCTGCTGTACCAGACGGCAGTGGACGTCACAGCGGCCAGGACGGCGATGAGCAGCGTCATATCCCTTCCTCTTTACTGGAGGGCGGCCTGTCCGGCGCTGCGCTCCATGGCGCTGCTCACCAGCACCATACCAACCCACACAAGGGTTATCAGCCCGGCCATCAGTATGCCTGTGGTGGCCATCTCTCCCAGCATCTCCATGGTGGCGGCAGGTGTCTCCATCGCCGTCAGGAAGGGGAAGAAGGGGACCACCTCGCCGTGCCACACGTGCTCAAAGAGCAGCAGCAGCGCACCGCCCCACAGCATATTGCTCAGCCACTTCAGCTTGCTGACAAAGCCCATACCCTCCATGGAGCCGTGGGACTCGCCGCGCTTCTCCGCAGCCTTCGTCACCGCCTTGACCACCACCGCCTCAGCGGCAGGGACCACAAAACACGCCATAACAAAATCCTCCTTTAAAATAATTTCAGCCCAAAATCAGCCCGAGAACGCAAAAAGACATACAACTCCCTCTGAAAAGGAGCTGTGTGCCTTCGTGGAACACAAATCAAACTGCGCTGGGACGAAAGACGCTTCGGCGCCTGTAAGCTGACTTGGGCCAGCAGATACCATTTCATTTTACACGATGCCGTTCCCCGTGTCAACGGTTTTTCGGGAAAAAGTCCTGCCGCCGCCCCAAGAGCGTGTTAGCCGCCCGATCCCTACCTGAGCGGCTAACGGTTTTTTAATCGTTTCGTTCCGGGCCAACCGCCGTAACAGCGCCTTTTGTTTTGTTATATCCGCCAATCCCTGCTTTGTCAAGGGATTTACGCGGGGAAACAGCATGGTTTGCTCCGCATAAAGAGAAAGGACATCTCCGATGTGGAGACGTCCCGCTATCGGTCGCTGGCCAGCCAGCCCTCCCCCTGAAAGATCAGGTCGTCCAGATCAGGCCCTCGGGGCGGGGGGCTGGGGGGCAGAGGCAGCATATTTTTGTTATCGTTCATGGTCAGTCCTCCCCGGTTCAGATTGTGATATACATATCAGTATATGCGGCGGACCGGGAAAAATGTGTGTGAGTTTGTACAACAAACTGGGAACTTTTTCTGTCCTTTTGCGTCTATCTAAAGAAAGGAGAAATTTTTATGAGTAAACACCTTATCGCACTCCTGCTGGCAGGCCACTGGGGGCAGGCGCCGCTGGCAGAGCCCTCCCCGCCGCCGGACCCCTCCGAGGCGGGGCTGACCATGGAGCTGGAGCACCCGGTGTACGACCCCTCTGTCACCTCCTGCACCTACTTCGTTCACAACGACAGGGAGGAGTCGGTGGACTTGGGGGAGCCCTACCATCTCCAGTATTGGGAGGAGGGCCGCTGGAAGGATGCTCCGGCGCTTGATTTCAACCTTCCCCTCTACCGGCTGGCCCCCGGCGAGACCATGGCGCTGACCTGTTCACTGAGAAATCAGACAGAGCCGGGGTATTACCGCATGGTGAAGGAGGTGGGCGGCGAGACGCTGTACGCCCAATTCCAGCTGGGAGAAAGCCTCTACACCGCCGAACACCCCTACGGCTTCGCCCCCCTGGAGGAGCTGGAACAGATCCCGGACGTCCCGGGGCCTGTCTCGCCGGAGGGCGGTGAAGGGGACCTGGCCCAGTTCGTGTGGAAGGCGGGGCTGGGCGTCCCCTGCCAGCTGCGGCTGATTTAAGAGGACGGCGGGGTCACCGACGTTATCTATGAGAACCGCCACTTTCTGCTGCGGGAGCTGTCGGCGGGAGAGATCATCCAGAGGCGGTTCTCCTATCTGGTCACCGACGGTCAGGACCTGTACCTCTCCAACTGGGCGGACTGGAGGGAGAGCGGCGAAAACTGGAAAATCCTCCCGGAGGCGGGCCCGGAGCTGACCCAGACGGTCCAGACCATCACGGCATCCCGGCTGGCGTGGAATATAACCCGCTTCCAGATTTGGTCGGAGGACGGGGAGTGGTGCGCCTCACTTTACGACAGCCCCACCGAGTTCGCCGTGGGCTGGCAGAAGCCCAGGGAGGGTTCCTGGGGGAGCTCCTTCGATTTGCAGCACTGGGACGGGACGGAGACCGCCATCCTGGACCTGAGCTGGCAGGAGGACAATACCCTGCTGCTCACCCGCCGGACCCTTGGCGGCGGCACCTGCCTGCGCAGCTTCGATCCCCAGACGAAACAATTACATTCTGCATAATAAGCAAGCCCCCATCTGGAAGACCAGTTGGGGGCGGTTTTTTGTTTAGATGTAATGTTCCAGCGAAGCGAGGGCGAGGGATGAGCCCTGCGAAGCAGGGCCACACAAGCGGCGAAGCCGCTTGCCCCCTTTGGCAAAGGGGGGGCCTGAGCGAAGCGAA
>NZ_QWKI01000015.1 GCF_009911645.1 Pseudoflavonifractor sp. 60 | reverse complement strand
GCGGGGGATTGTCTTAGGACGACTGCTTCTATTTCAGATTTCAAGTAGAAGCAGTGCCAGCAGGTCAATCCCCACCGGCTTCGCCTCCGCCCCTTTTCAAAGGGGCCAGACCGCCTACGGGCGGGACGAGGGATGAGCCCTGCGAAGCAGGGCCAAACAAGCGGCGAAGCCGCTTGCCCCCTTTGGAAAGGGGGTGCCTGAGCGAAGCGAAGGCGGGGGATTGTCTTAAGAAATCTGCTTCTATTTGAACTTTCAATGTAGAATCAGTGCCAGCAGGTCAATCCCCACCGGCTTCGCCGGAGCCCCTTTTCAAAGGGGCCAGGCCGCCTGCGGGTGGGACGAGCGGGAGAGGAGAGCCTACAAATGACCCTGATGTGTTCAGCTGATTTGGCCTGTAGGAGAACAGGTGAGGGGAGTCCTGACGGAAATATTTCCATTGTGTGAATGTGCCAATGTGGCAGTAAGAGTGGCGGTCCCGCCGGACTTAGTAATTTTCTCGTTGCTATAAGTCCAACCATCGTAAGTAGTGTGGGAACCACTGGCACTAATAACCCAGGCAGTCTTTCCGTCGTACCCAAAGGTGGCAGACAAGGTAACTTCACCAACCACCTTTCCATTATATTTATATTCTTCAACGACATGAGCGCTCTTTGTATTACTGCGGGCGATAGAACTGCACACAGTCACAGTCCTGTTCACCTCTACCGCACCATCATCAGTTTGAATCGTCTCGGTCTCCAGAACGGTTCCTTGAGCTGCATTAGCAGGAAAAATCATAGCACATACAAAAAGTGCCAACATAATCAAGTACACAAATCTTTTTCTCATGATTAACACCTCAATCATCAACGTAAATAGTTCTAGTAACTTCCACTGGTAATGATCTGCTCCACAAATCGTAGACCCAAATGCCCAAATACAAAATAACAGCCGCCATCAAGACAATCAATCCCCTCCGAAGGAACTTCTTCCTCTTGTGGTAGCGTTCCAGTACCTCCGGATCCAGCGTCTCCAGAAAGCCCTGGGCCAACTCCCGGGGGTCGCCCAGGTAGTCCGCCACATCCTCAACACCGGCGTTCGGCTTCTCCTGAACAAAGTCCTCCGCCATCTGCCGGGTCCGTCTGAGAAATGGCCTGCGGAGTGCCCTGGGGCAGTCCAGAAAACCGTTCAGACGGTGAAAATAACTGGTCATTGCTTCACTGTTTGCCATTTCGAATACCTCCTATTCCAGCTCCAACACCCGGGCCAGCGCCGCCGCATACTGCTTATAGGCCCTAATCAGTTCCTCCAGATAGACGATCCCCGCCTCGGTAATGGCGAAGTAGATGCGGGTGCGGTTATCCTCGCTCATCACCTTGCTGCGCTCCTGGACATAGCCCTTCTCCTCCAGCCGGTAGATGGACAGGTACAGGGTATTGAAGACGATTGCCCCGCCGCTGCGCTCTTCAATCTCGTTCATCAGCTCATAGGTGTACATGGACCTCTGACGCAGAAGATGGAGGATCATCATCTCCGTAGTAGCCTTTTTCATGGAGGTCTGCATATTGGTGGGGCCCGTAGGGATGATTCTTTTCTTTGCCATAATGCTCCTCTCACCTCCCTAATTATTATAACACCATTATAAGGAGGATTATTTTCATGTCAAGCATTATTTTTATTAACAAGTATGCTCTTCTGTGATATAGTATCCTTACGAGGGGCCCCTCAGAAAAAATAAGGAGGAATTACTGATGAAAAAAACCCGCAAATTGAGCAGGCTGTGTCTGTCTCTGCTGCTGTGCTTCGCCATGCTGGGCTGTACCGCTTTTGCGGCGGGTACGGGGCAGGAACTCTGCCGGATTGGAGACACCTATATCACTGGCGGCGCGCCATCCGCACTGGCGGCAAAGGCCAATCCCAGCGGACCCTATACTATTTTCTTCGGGTGGAAAGAGGTTGCTGAGTTCCGCAGCGTCCCGGGAGCTGGCAAGACACTGGGAGTTACTATTAACAACATCGGAGATTCTGATATTATGACCTATGCCACATTGGTGGTTGACAATGTCAGGGCAAATACGGAAACCATAACAATCAAAGCTGGCAGCAATTATACTTTCTATGCGCACACTGACGGTGACAGTTTAAATTGCAGTGTTATCATTAACGCCAAAACCACGTTTGTAAACGAAGTTGGAACTATCACCCTAACCCCAAACCAGTTTTGAGTATCACCTATTAACATCGCCGCCAAACCCCGGAGCGCGGGACTAAGAAAGGAAGCGGTTACATGAAGAACAAGAAATTTTCCACATTTATCTCCGGCGTTCTGGCCGGGCTCATGCTCATGGCCTGCGGCACGGCGGCCTTTGCGGCGGGCGGCGGCGTGAGTCTTGGCAATCTGGGCCTGTGCATCAATGGAAGGTCCTTCATTCAGCGGGGCGAGGGCATTAAGAATGAGGCTGGTGAAACGATCCCCTCCTCCATCTCTTACGCCACGGAGAATGGAAGTGAAACTCTCTATATGCCCATCCAGACGATTGCCCAACTGCTGGATATTCCCGTTGGCCAGCAGGACGGTGTGGTATACTTGGGATATCAGCCCGTCAAGCCGAGCGATTCTAAACAGACCACCGCCGCCGCTGGCACAGAGGACAGTTCCAATGTTCTGGCCTCTATTAAAGGCGAGAACGGCACCGTGACCATTGCAGGAGGAACAGACGAGCTCAAGAAGGCCAATCCGCTCTACGCGGAAAAGCCCCTGCACCGGGCCGGAGAGACAGCGGGCCGCTACACCGAGACAGAGCCCTACTGGCCTGGAATCCAGCAGTTCATCCGCTATCAAGCGCTGGACAAGAAATTGGCTGGCCGGTTTATGGTCTATGATTGGTACAGCGCCCCCATTGAGGACGAGGGCGGCTATTGCGCACTCTCTGTCACCAACACCTCTGACGTTCCTCTGATTCTGAACATCACCGTTTGCTCCACCATCACAGAAGATTCCTTCCCCCTTACCATTGTCCCCGCCGGAGAGACAGTTGTACGGACCTTCCACGCCGAGGAGTACACCGGCGCTTTGCATCAGCCTGATCTGCTCATTTGGCTGCAACAGGATACCTCCAACGGCAGTCTTGCAACAGATATCAGCGCCACTGTCAGCATGGTTACCTACGACCCGAATCAGGACGGACTGGCCGATATCTCCTAATCAACAAAACACAAAAAATAACCGCTCCCAGTAGGGGGCGGTTTTTGCAGACCTCCCTGTGCTGAGCCAGGGAGATTTTTTATCTGAGGGCGGTCACAGGTAGAAGCGCCAGGGGAAATCCACCGCCTCCTCCGCGTAGTCGATGCCGATGCGCCTGCCCGTCCTCACGGCGGCGGGGTCGGGCGGCGCTCCGGGGCACAGCCAGAGCTCCCCCGCGCCGTCGGTCAGGTCCAGGCCGTTCTGCGCCCGGGTCAGAGCCAGCCCCTGGCACAGCTTCCCCGGCCCGTTGAGGAAATTTTTCCGCTGGTAGGGGGTCATCTCTTTTTCCTTGCATCTGAAGCGGTTTTTTGCTATAATATCCCCGTTTTCCACCGGGACCGCCCCCCGGATGAGGACGGCGGCGGGCTCCCCCTCCTCCTCGGTGACGAAGTTGAGGCAGTGGTACATCCCGTAGATCAGGTAGATATAGGCCGTCCCGGGCCGGGCGAAGAGGGTCTCGGTGCGGGGGGTGCGCCGGTAGCCGTAGGCGTGGCAGGCCTTGTCCAGCCGTCCGATGTAGGCCTCCGTCTCGGTGATCCGGCAGCGCAGCAGGGTCCCGTCCTCCAGCCTCCGGACGATTTCCCGCCCCAGCAGGTCCCGGGCCGCCTCCAGGGTGTCCCGAGCGTAAAACTCCCGCGTCAGAATGTCCATATGCGTCCTCCTTTTGTGCTGTCGCCGGCCCCTGTGCCCTCGCCGGGCGGGCCTTCTTTTCTTTGTAAAGAAAAGAAGCAAAAGAAACTTTTCCCTGTGCTCCGAACGATTGGGAGCACAATGACTATCATAGCCCATTTGGGGAAGGGAGACAAGGGCCATGACCAAGGCTTATTTGAAAATTATTGCCGCCGCCGGGCTGTGGGGATGCATCGGCGTCTTTTTGAAGCTGCTCACCGCCGCCGGACTCACCTCCATGCAGGGGGTCGCCCTGCGCGCCCTGGCGGGGGCCATTGGCTACGGCCTCTTCCTCTTTTTCCGGGACTCCTCCGCCCTGCGCATCGCCCCCCGGGATTGGTACTACTTCTTTGGCACCGGGGTCTGCTCTCTGCTCTTCTTCAACTGGTGCTACTTCAACGCCATAACCCTCAGTTCCATGTCGGTGGCGGCAGTGCTGCTGTACACCGCTCCCGTCTTCGTGACCCTCATGTCCGCCCTGCTTTTTCAGGAGACCATCACACCGGTGAAGCTCTTCGCTCTGGCCCTCACCTTCGCGGGCTGCGCACTGGTGACCGGGCTGTTCCCCCTGGGGCGGGAGTCCATCTCGGTCAGGACAATACTCTTTGGACTGGGGTCCGGCTTTGGCTACGCCCTGTATTCCATTTTCAGCAAGTTTGCCCTGAAAAAATACACCCCATCCACCATCACCTTCTACACCATCCTGTTCTGCGCCCTCTTCTCTCTGCCCCTGTCGGGACTCCAAAACAGTCTGGCCGCCCTGGGAGACTGGCGGGCCTGGGCGGGGGCGCTGGGGGTTGGACTGCTGTGCTGCGCCCTGCCCTACCACCTGTACACCGCCGGCCTGGAGGAGGCGGAGCCGGGCCGGGCCGCCATCCTGGCTACCCTGGAGCCCCTGGTGGCCGCCGGGCTGGGGATCCTCCTCTTCCAGGAGGAGGTGACCCCCTTCAAGCTGCTGGGGATGGGGGCCATTCTGGGGGCGGTGCTGCTGCTCAACCTGCCGCCTAAAGGGACTGTCTCCTGAAAACCGCCTCTGGCAATTTCGCCGCCCCTGTGGTACAATGATTTCCATCACTGGAAAGAAGGAGATGACCCAATGTCTTATAAAGAGGAATTTATTGAGATTTTTAAGGCCAATATCACCCGGGAGGGGGCAGACAAGCTGCTGGACTACCTGGAGCACAAAAGCGACTTCTTCACCGCCCCCGCCTCCGCCCGGTACCACGGGGCCCACGACGGCGGCCTGTGTGAGCACAGTCTGAACGTGTACCACTGCCTGGTGGACTACCTCCAGCGGGAGCGGGTGCAGGAGCTGTACGGCCTGGACTACACCGCCGAGTCTGTCGCCATTGTGGCCCTGTGTCACGACCTGTGCAAAATCGGCTGCTACAAAAAGGGCTTCCGCAACGTGAAGAACGACGCCACCGGCCAGTGGGAGAAGGTCCCCAGCTACACCTTCGACGACCCCCTGCCCTACGGCCACGGCGAGAAGAGCGTGTACATCACCAACGGCTTCATCCGTCTGACCCGAGAGGAGGCAATGGCCATCCGCTGGCACATGGGCTTCTCCGGTCCGGAGGACAACCGCACCGTGGGCCAGGCCCTTCAGAAATACCCGCTGGCCTTTGCCCTGGCCACCGCCGATATGGAGGCGTCCTACTTCCTGGAGGGGGAGGACTGACCCGCCGCCAACAAAAAGACCGCCTGGAACGATCCGGGCGGTCTTTGTGTTACATATGGACCAGGCGGCTCTGCTGCATATAGGGCCGCAGAACGGGAGCCTTGGGCAGAACGGCCAGCAGCAGTTCCCCCAGAAGGAAGCAGGCGATCAGCTCCCCCAGCCCCACGGTGAAGGCGTTAAAGGCGTAGGCCGGGAGGAAGCCGGGGCCAAAGCCCGTTTCAAACCAGGCGATCTCCGCCCCTACGATCACCGCGTTGCACACCACCGGCGGCAGCGCGGCCAGCCAGCGGTTGGGCATACGCTGGGTCAGCAGACAGGCCAGCAGAGTGGCCAGCGACCCGCATAGAATGTCCAGCGGATAGGGGGAAAACAGGTTGGCGATGATACAGCCCACAAACAGTCCCGGCGTGGCGGCGGGGAACAGAAAGGGCAGCACCGTCATGGCCTCGGCTACCCGCAGCTGTACGCCGCTGTACTGGGGGATGGGCAGCGCCACCGTCAGCACGGCATATACCGCCGCCAACAGCGCCGCCAGGGTCAGGTCCCGAATGGTAAATCTGTGCATAAAAAAACCTCCATTTTTTGTTTAGAGAACGGCAAATTGCGCCGAACGAACACAGAATCCCCCCTCGCAGCGGGTGGGACGCTTCTGTGCTTGGACGAGATGGTATAAACTCGTCAATCGGTATTTTATCACAGCTGCGGCGGTTTGTCCACCTGTAATTTTAAAAACACTTCAATTCGTAAAGTAGAGAAAAATTGTAGGACGGGCCGGGGCAGTTCCACCTTGTGATGCCGCAGGAGCGCACAAGCGAAGCGAGGGCGGGGAAGTGTCTTAGGAAAGCTGCTTCTATTTCAGATTTCAAGTAGAAGCAGTGCCTGCAAGTCAATCCCCACCGGCTTCGCCTCCGCCCCTTTTCAAAGGGGCCAGACCCTGCTGGCGCAGGGCCATAAAGCGGCAGGCTAGGGTCGTCCCACCCCACAAAAGATACTTTACGAATTAAATTTTAAAAACAGCGTCAGCAGCCCCGCCCCCTTTGGACAAGAGGGCGGGGCGGTTTCTTACAGACTGTTCAGGAAGCGGAGGAAGGCCTCTTCGCCCTGGGGGGTGCGCTTGTAGACTCCGGCGTGCTCCAGCACCTGGGCGAACACCAGGCCAGTCTCCTTCTGGACGATATCCAGGGCGTTCTCCCGGGTTATGGCGTAGTTTCCTGCGAAGGACTCCGCCCAATCGGCGTGCTTTGCGGTGAGCTCGCTGGCCCGCAGGTCGCCGCCGCTGGCCAGGCAGTCCGCCACCGCCGCCAGCTCCTCCTTTAGCCGGGCGGGGAGGACGGCCAGTCCCATCACCTCGATGAGGCCGATGTTCTCCTTTTTAATGTGGTGGAGCTCAGCGTGGGGGTGGTAGACCCCCAGGGGGTGCTCAGGGGTTGTAATGTTGTTGCGCAGCACCAGGTCCAGCTCATACTTCTCCCCTCGCCGCCGGGCGATGGGGGTTATGGTGTTGTGGGGTTCGTCCTCCGTCTCCGCGAAGATAAAGGCGGATTCGTCGGTGTAGCCCCGCCAGGCGGCGAGGATCTTGTCCGCCAGGTCGATGAGCCGCTCCGGGTTCTCGGAGGAGATGCGGATGACCGACATGGGCCACTTCACGATGCCGGCGGCAACGTCCTCAAAGCCGGGGAAGGTGAAGGGGGTCTCCACCGGAGCTTTTTCCATAGCGAAGGTGTACCGCCCCCCCTGGAAGTGGTCGTGGGCCAAAATGGAGCCGCCCACAATGGGCAGGTCGGCGTTGGAGCCCACGAAGTAGTGGGGGAACTGGCGCACAAAGTCCAGCAGCTTGGCGAAGCAGGCCCGGTCGATTTTCATGGGGGTGTGGACACGGTTGAAGCAGATGCAGTGCTCGTTGTAGTAGACATAAGGGGAGTACTGCAAAAACCAGGGGGAGCCGTTGATCTCAATGGGGATCACCCGGTGGTTCTGCCGGGCGGGGTGGTTGACCCGGCCGGCGTAGCCCTCATTCTCGGCGCACAGCTGGCACCGGGGGTAGGCGGAGGCGGGGAGGTTTTTTGCCGCCGCAATGGCCTTGGGGTCCTTCTCTGGCTTGGACAGATTGATGGTAATGTCCAGCTCCCCATACTCGGTGGGGGCCTTCCACTGCATATCCCTGGCAATGCGGTCCCGGCGGATGTAGTTGGTGTCCTGGCTGAATTTGTAGTACCAGTCGGTGGCCCGCTTGGGGGACTTCTCATAGAGCTTTTGGAACAGGCCGATGACCAGGGCGGGGCGGGGGATAATGCGGCCCATGATTTCGGTGTCGAACAGGTCCCGGTAGACCACCGAGTTCTCGGTGAGGACCCCACGGGCATAGGCGTCGTCCAGCAGCTCCTCCAGAATAGGGGCCAGCTGGATGTCCGCCGGGTCCCAGGTGCGCTCCGGTTCCGTATAACTGTCCAGTTTTAGCACATCCAGTATTGTGTTGACCGCCCAGATATAGTCGCACTCCTCAATCAGCCCGGCGTACGTGGCGTAGTCTGTCAGCTTGGCAACAGCAATGTCAATCATAGTTCTCCCTCCTTATTCCGCCACCACGCACCCGCCCTGGGGACGGATGTGGAGGACGTGGCATTTGCCCTCGCCGAACAGCTTCTCCATACCAGTTTTAAATACCGTGAGGTACTCCTCCGGCACAAAGGCCTGGATGGTCCCGGCGAAGCCGCCGCCGTGGACCCGGATAGCCCCCATGCCGTCCAGCAGGTACTCGCCCGTGGTCAGAGCCAGGGGGATGGCCTGCTGCCGGGGGTCGTGGATGGACCAGGTGTTTTGCAGCAGGAGGGAGGAGGAGTGCCCGGAGGCGTTGACTAGATTCAAAAAAGCTTCAAAAGTCCCTGCTTTCAAGGCGGCGGCCTCCTGGACAGCCCGGCAGTCGTCACCGTAGAAGTGCATAGCCCGGAGCACCGCCCGGTCGCCGTACTCCTTCCGCAGGGCGGGAATGGCGGCGGAGTACTCCTCCAAGGGGACCTCCCGCAGCACCTTTTTGCCGAAGTGGGCGGCCACTGCCCCCATCTCCCGGGTGATGTCGGCGTAGTCGTCGGTGAGGTCGCCATGGCTGGAGGCGGTGTCCACAATGCACAGCACGTGGCCGGATTTTGTGAAATCGTAATCCACCCGCTCCACCACCGGATTGGCGGGGTCGTTGAAGTCGATAAACACCGCCCCGCCCACCGAGGAGCCCATCTGGTCCATCAGGCCGCAGGGCTTGCCGAAGTAGACGTTTTCGGCGTACTGGCCGATTTTGGCGATGGTCACAGGGTCCAGCGCACCGCCGCAGCAGAAGTGGTTGAAGATATTGCCCACCAGCGTCTCATAGGCGGCGGAGGAGCTGAGGCCGGACCCGGACAGCACAGTGGAGGAGACATAGGCGTCAAAGCCGGCCAGGGGATAGCCCAGCTCACGCACCTTGGCGGCAACCCCCCGCACCAGGGCGGCGGAGGTGTTGGCCTCCTGGGGCTTCACCTCCAGGTCATCCAAACTCACCTCCAGAGCGGGGTAGCCCTCCGACAGGATGCGGACGCTGCCGCCGCCGTTGGGGACGGCGCAGGCCAGCATATCCATGTCCACGCTGCCGCACAGCACGTGGCCGTGCTGGTGGTCGGTGTGATTTCCGCCGATCTCGGTGCGGCCAGGACCGCTGAAGAGGGCTGCGTTGGAGTTCTGGGCAGGGGAGAAGGCGTCCATCAGGGACTGGACCACATGGCAGGCCCGACGGCGGGCTCCGTCCAGGCTTTCCGGTCTGCCGTCCAGGGCGTACAGGGCGGCCAGGGCTTTGTCATGGGCGCCAGCCTGCAGGGCCTCGAGGAGAGAAGTACAAGAGCTCAAAGGAGGTCACCTCTTTCTCAATATTCGGCTGGGGGAGACCGCTCCCGGAACCTTGGGGGACAGCCGCGCTCTAAGTGAGCTGATTATAACATACCAGCCCGCAGCGGGCAAGGGTTTCTGAGCCGCCGGAGAGAAAGAACAAAGTTTTTTCAGGATTCATCCAAGAATTTTCTATCGTTTTTTTTCCGGTCAGCCTCTAAAATGTATGGTGCGGATGAAGCCGGAAGCTCCATCCAAAACCTACTATTATTTTTAGGAGGAACGAAGAATGAAAAAGACACTTGCTCTTGCACTGGCTGTCGTGATGAGTCTGGGCCTGCTGGCCGGCTGCGGCGGCGGCAACAACAGCACCGGCGGCGGCAGCTCTGCGGGCGGCTCCCAGCCCAGCGGCGGCAGCTCCGTGACGGCCAGCATCCCCGATGCGCCGGAAGGCGGCGGCACCGTGGGCGTGTGCATCTACAAGTTCGACGACGCCTTTATGACCACCTACCGCAACGCCCTCACCGAGATCCTGAAGGGCAAGGGCTACCAGGTCACCACCGTGGACGGCAATAACGACCAGTCCAAGCAGAACGAGCAGATCAACACCTTCATCACCCAGGGTGTGGACGCTCTGATTATCAACCCCTGCATGACCTCCGCGGCTGACTCCATCATCGCCACCGTGAAGGCCGCCAACATCCCCACCGTGCTCATCAACCGCGAGCCCACCGCCGATCAGATGGCCGCCTATGACCGCCTGGTCTATGTGGGCTGCGACGCCGCCCAGTCCGGCACCTTCCAGGGCGAGCTGATTCTGGAGACCCCCAATAAGGGCGACATCAACGGCGACGGCAAGGTCTCCTACATCATGATCCAGGGCGACCCCGAGAACATTGACGCTCAGCTGCGTACCGAGTACTCCGTGGGCGCTCTGAAGGACGCCGGCATCGAGGTGGAGCAGCTGGACCTGCAGCGCGGCGACTGGGACCGTGAGAAGGGCCAGACCATCTGCGCCAACGACCTGGCCCAGTTCGGCGACCAGATCGAAGTGGTGTTCTGCAACAACGACGACATGGCCATCGGCGCCCTCCAGTCCATCCAGGCTGCCGGCCGCAAGGTCAATGAGGACATCTACCTGGTGGGCGTGGACGCCCTGGACGCCGCCCTCAACGAGGTTATGAACGGCAACATGACCGGCACCGTCCTCAACGACGCCGTGGGTCAGGCCACCGAGGCGGTCAACCAGATGGAGCTGCTGCTGGGCGGCGCCACCTACTCCGCCGGCAACCAGAGCGTTTACGTGGACTATGTGAAGGTGACTCCCGACAACGCCTCTGAGTTTGTGAAGTAATTATTGCAGACAGGACTGAAACAGGGTGCGTGCGCAGGTGCGCACGCACCCTTCTTGACCCCGTGTCTGTAGGGTGTGACGACCCGGCACGCCGTCCCGGTCCGCCGGAGAAGCGGCGCGGGGGGTCGTCGCGCCCTACACCGGAGCTGTGAGCCGATCTGTTTTAAAGAAGAGGGGGAACGTGAATTGTCAGAATATCGTTTGGAAATGCGTGAGGTGGTCAAGACCTTCCCCGGCGTCAAGGCCCTGAATCACGCCCAGCTCAAGCTTCGCCCCGGCACCGTCCACGCCCTGATGGGGGAGAACGGCGCCGGCAAGTCCACGCTGATGAAGTGTATGTTCGGCATCTATCACATGGACGAGGGCGAAGTGATCTACGAGGGGGAGAAGGTGTCCATCAACGGCCCCCTGGACGCTCTGAACCGGGGCATAGCCATGGTCCACCAGGAGCTCCAGCCCATTCCAGAGCGGTCCATCGGCGAGAACATCTATGTGGGCCGGTACCCGGTCAAGCGGTTCGGGCCCATTACCGTCATCGACCACGACAAGATGTATGAGGACGCCGCTCGGGTCCTGAAGGAGGTCCACCTGAACTACGACCCCAGGGCCAAGCTGGGGACCCTCAGCGTCTCCCAGATGCAGCTGGTGGAGATCGCCAAGGCGGTGTCCGCCGACTGTAAGGTGCTTATCCTGGACGAGCCCACCTCCTCCCTAACCGCCGCCGAGGTGGAGGCCCTGTTCACCATCGTCAATGAGCTGCGGGAAAAGGGCGTGTCCATTGTGTACATCTCCCACAAGATGGACGAGATCCTCCGCATCACCGACGAGGTGACCATCATGCGGGACGGCCAGTATGTGGGCACCTGGAACGCCAAAGAGCTGACCACCGACTTTATCATTACCAAGATGGTGGGCCGGGAGCTCACCGACCTGTACCCCAAGCGGGAGAACGTCCCCGGCGAGGCCGTCTTCCAGGTGGAGGACTTCACCTCCATCAACCCCAAAAGCTTCCGCCACGCCACCTTCTCGGTGCGCAAGGGGGAGATTCTGGGTGTGGCCGGCCTGGTGGGGGCCCAGCGCACCGAGCTGATGGAGGGCCTGTTCGGGCTGCGGTGCCATACCGCCGGGCGTATTGTCTACAAGGGCAAGGAGCTGAACATCAACCAGCCCAAGGACGCCATTGACAACGGTATCGCCCTGCTCACCGAGGACCGCCGGGC
This sequence comes from Pseudoflavonifractor sp. 60, assembly GCF_009911645.1. GTDB lineage: Bacteria > Bacillota > Clostridia > Oscillospirales > Oscillospiraceae > Lawsonibacter. Next base: position 25,293 of record NZ_QWKI01000015.1, on the reverse strand, counting down.
CACCGGTATTCTGGGAGTGCTGTCCATTGCGGACAACGTGTCCATCGCCTCTCTGAATCAGTACCTCATTGGCGGTATCATGCTGGATGACGGGAAGATTGAGAAGCTGGTCCAGGACAACGTGGCCAAGCTGTCCATCAAGACCCCCTCCTCCAAGACCCAGATCCAGTCCCTGTCCGGCGGCAACCAGCAGAAGGTGCTCATCAGCCGCTGGCTGGCCAACGACCCGGACGTGTTCATCATGGATGAACCCACCCGAGGCATCGACGTGGGCGCCAAATATGAGATCTACTGCATCATCGCCGAGCTGGCCAAGCAGGGCAAGAGCATCATTATGATCTCCTCCGAAATGAGCGAGCTGATCGGTATGGCCGACCGGATCATGGTCATGTGCGACGGTCGGGTCACCGGCTTTATCGACGGCAAGGACGCCAATCAGGAGAACATTATGGCCCTGGCGACCCAATTTGAGTAAGGAGGAGAGAATTATGGAGAAAAAGAGTTCCTTTAATGTTGTGAAGTTTATGTCAGACAACGCCATTATCCTGCTGGTGCTGCTGCTGGCCCTCTTCACCGGTCTGACCAGCAAGAACTTCTTTACAACCCGCAATTTCAGCAACCTGGTGATCAATATGTCCCCCCGCTTCATCATCGCTTGCGGCGTGTCCGGCTGTCTGATTACCAAGGGCACCGACCTGTCTGCCGGCCGTCAGGTGGGTCTGGCCGCCTGTCTGTCCGCTATGCTGCTCCAGAGCGTGGACTACTCCGCCCGGATGCTGCCCTGGCTGCCTGACGTGCCCGTGTGGGCCGCCCTGATCGCGGTGGTGGTGGTGATGGGCATCATCGGCGCCATCAACGGCTGCGTCATCGCCTTCCTGAAGGTGCCCCCCTTCATCGCTACCCTGGGTATGCAGACCATCGTATACGGCGCCTGCCAGATCATCACCAACAACCAGCCCATGGGCGGCTTTAAGTCCAGCTACTCCAACGTGGCCCTGGGCTCCTTTATGAAGATCCCCTACCTGGCCTTCTTCGCCGTTGCCGTGGGAGCCTACTTCCTGTTCCTGTACAATAAGACCCGGCACGGCAAGTACATGTACGCCATCGGCGGCAACGAGTCCGCCGCCCAGGTGGCCGGCGTCAATGTGGTGGCGACCCTCATCCGCATCTACCTGCTGGCCGGCATGATGTACGGCCTGGCCGGCTTCCTGGTGGGGGCCAAGGCTGGCGGCGCCTCCACTGCCACCGGCTTCGGCTATGAGCTGGAGGCCATTGCCGCCTGTACCATCGGCGGCGTCTCCGCCAACGGCGGCGTGGGCCGGGTGTCCGGGATCCTGGTGGGCGTTCTGGTCTTTGAGGCCCTGAAGATCTGCTTGCAGTTCCTGGGTGTGGACCCCGCTTACACCTTCATTGCCCAGGGCCTGGTCATCATCGTGGCCGTCGCTCTTGACCTGCGCAAGTACCTGGCCAAGAAGTAATGGACGAGGAAAAGCGCCCCCGGGAGTCTGACCGCCCCGACCGCAGCCAGCTCACCGGAATTGAGAATTTTTACGAGAATTTCCGCAAGGTGCCCCTGAAGTATCTGGACCTCTTCATTGGGCTGTGCGTGGCCGCCCTGGTGCTGGTCATCGCCCTGGGCATCCTGAACCGCTGATATGCCGCTGGGACCCGCGCTGTGCGCGGGTCCCTCTTTTCAAATTCGGCGGGCTGTGGTAAAATGAGGACAGTATAAGCGCTTGAAGGGAGGAATTCTGGTGGAGGAATACCGTGTGCTGCTGGCGGACGACGAGGAGGAGATCAGGGCGGGGATCAGCCGGAAAATCGACTGGGTTAGCCTGGGATTCGCCCTGGTGGGGGAGGCGGGCAACGGGGAGGAGGCCCTGGAGGTGGCCGAGCAGCTGCACCCCGATGTGGTGCTCACCGACATTAAAATGCCCTTCATGGACGGGCTGGAGCTGTGCCGCCGTCTGCGCCAGTCCCTGCCGGCGGCCAAGCTGGTGGTCTTCTCCGGCTTTGACGACTTTGAGTACGCCCGGCAGGCGGTGGGGATGGGGGTGTCGGAGTACATCCTCAAGCCCATCAACGCCGCTGAGCTGACCCAGGTGCTGTCCAAGCTGGGGGAGCAGCTGGACAAACAGCGGCTGGAGCGGCGGGACATGGAGACCCTGCGCCGCCGGTATGAGGAGAGTCTGCCGGTGCTGCGGGAGCTGTTTTACACCCGCCTGCTCAGCGGACAGCTGGCGCCGGAGCAGGTCCAGGACCGGGCGGCCCGGTACGAGATCGAGCTGCCACCGGGGCTGTGGACCGCCGCCCTCCTCCACGCGGACGCCTCGGGGGAGAGCTGCGACGCCGGCCGGGACGAGCTGCTGCTGCTGTCGGTCCAGTCCTTTCTGGAGGAGCACTTCTCCCTGGAGGGCTGTGCCGCCCGTGTGGTGCTCTGCGGCGACACGGTGGCCCTGCTGGTCCAGCTGAGGGACAGAGACCGGCTCTACCCCCTGCTGGAGGAGCTGGAGCGGCTGAGCCTGCTGTCCCGGAGCTACCTGGGCGTCCCTCTGGCCGCCGGGGTGGGCCTGCCCTGCCAGGGGCCCGAGGAGCTGCACCGCAGTGTGGAGGGGGCCCGCTCCGCCCTGGACTACCGGGCTCTGATGGGGGGCGGCCGGGTCATCTACATTGGCGACCTGGAGCCCCAGGACTCCGCCGTCCTCTCCTTCGAGGAGGAGGACCAGCGGGCCCTGTCCGCCGCTATCAAGCTGGGGACCCTGGAACAGGTGGAGCAGGTAGTGCGGGGGCTCACTGAGCGGCTGTCCCAGACGGGGCTGTCCCTGTCCAAGTGCCACCTGTTTCTGCTGGAGGTGGTCACCTGTCTGGTTCGCCTGGCCCGGGCCGGCGAGGTCGGTGTGGAGGAGGTATTTGGGGCCAACTTCACCGGCGCGGTGTCCATCTCCGACTTCTCCAGCCTGGAGGAGCTGGGCCGTTGGCTGAGGGAGCGGTGCAGCAGGCTCCACGACCTGCTGGGCCGCCAGCGCAGCGACTCCGCCTGGCGGCTGGTGGAGAACGCCAAGGAGTACATCGCCGGGCACTACACCAACGAGCAGCTCAGCGTGGAGGCCCTGTGTTCCCACATCCACCTGTCCCCTACCTACTTCTCGACCCTGTTCAAGCGGGAGGTGGGCATGAGCTTCACCGCCTATGTGACCCAGGTACGCATGGACGAGGCGGTGCGCCTGCTTCGGGAGACCGACGAGAAGACCTATCGCATTGCCCAACAGATCGGCTACTCCGACCCCAACTACTTCAGCTACGTGTTTAAACGACACTTTGGCCTGTCGCCCTCCAAATTCCGGGCGGGGCTGAACAATTGAGAGGAGGTCCTTCTGTGCTGCGAACATTTCATGCCGGTCTGGCGCTGCTCCTGCTGCTGTCCCTGGCCGCCTGCCGCCAGGAGGGGAAGCAGGTCCAGGGACTGGTAACCCAGGTCCAGTACACAGAGAGAGGGGAGCTGACCTCCTTCGTGGTCCGGACCCGGAGCGGAGAACAGGTGGGGCTCCTCCTCACCCAGGAGACCTTCGCCGCTCCGCCCCAGTCCGGCAGCTGGACCAGCTCTGAAATGCGGGCGGAGTTCCAGAAGGCGCTGGAGCCGGACGTTCAGATCTCCGCCGCCTGCCTGCCGGCCAAACAGACGCTGACGGCCCAGGACGGCCAGGAGCTTACCGCCTATACGGCGGACCATATTTCCATTATCGGAAAGCTGAACCGGGGGGCTGCCGCCCTGGCGGATGGGACGGCCCTGGATGTACTGGAGGAATATTTTACCAGTGCCGACCGCACCTACCTGCTGGCCGACGGTACCGAGCTGCTGTGGGTCCGGGGCCCCTCCGGTCCGGAGAACCATTTCGTGGGGGACCTGGAGAGCTTCCAGGATCTGAGCCAGAGGGCCCAGGAGCGGGTTGCGGCCTATTACCGGGAGCGGGGCCCCCTCTACGATGAGCAGGCGGAGCTGGAAAAGGCCTACGCCGATTATCTGAAAAAGAGGGAGGACTTCCAGTCCCACATGGTAGAGCAGGATGTGACTCCCTCCGCCTCCAGCGAGCAGGTGATGTACTTCCGAACCGGCCTCACCCTGCCCCTGTACCAGGAGGGGGGCGGCACCGTCTATACCCAGAGCCTGGGGGACGCCTTTGACCGGGAAACAGGGGAACACCTGGAGCTGTGGGACCTGTTTCAGTGCTCCCGGGAGGAGGCGGGGCGGGCCATCATTGACGCCGCCCTGGACTGGCAGGGAAGCGGGGGCCTCCGGGCAAGTCTGGAGGCCGCATTTACCCCCGAAGGGGTCGTGGTGAGGACCGACAGTCTGTGCATGTGTTTTGAACCGGGGGTCATCACAGAGGAACCCTCCGGTTACGTCTTTGACGCCGATATGAGCAAGCTCCAGGCCCTGATGCACCACTGGGCAGTGCCCAAGTCCGGGGAATAAGTCCCGGCGCCGCCTGCGGAGTATACTCCGCATTGTCTTTCCCGGGGGAAAGACAAGATTGTTCCGAGAGGAGGGGAGTTTTATGTCCTTTTTTCGAAAATTCACCGCCCAGTGGGCCGAGCGGTACCGAAAGATGAGCATTCAGATGGTGCTCTCCCTGTCCTTCACGGCGGTGGCGGCGGCAGGGATTCTGCTCATGGGCATCAGCCTGATTTGGCGCTTCTCCTCCGCCAGCGAGCAGATGGTGGCCGAAAACAGCCAGCGGGTCCTGGCCCAGGCCAACCTGAACCTGGACAGCTACCTCAAACGGATGATGCGCATTGCCGACACGGCCTACTACCGGGTCATCAAGAACAGCGACCTGGCCAGGGACAGCCTCACCGGCCAGCTCAGCCTGCTCTACGAGGCCAACCGGGACGATTTGGTCTCCCTGGCCGTCTTCGACAGCGGGGGCGCGCTCATCTCCGCCGTCCCCCTGTCCCTGCTCAAGCCCGACGCTGACCCCGCCGGCAGCGACTGGTTCCAGGCCGCCAGCCTGAGCATGGAAAACCTCCACTTCTCCACACCCCACGTGCAGAACATCTTCGGCGACCCGGACTACCCCTACCGCTGGGTTGTCTCCCTGAGCCACCACGTCCAGCTCACCTGGGACGGGGCCACCGAGGGGGGTGTGCTGCTGGTGGACATGAGCTTCAGCGGCATTGAGCAGGTGTGCCGGGACGTGAGCCTGGCCAACGGGGGCTACCTCTACCTCATCGACGGGGACGGGGAGCTGATTTACCACCCCCGGCAGCAGTTGATCTACGCCGGCCTGCTGGAGGAGAACAACCGCACCGCCGCCGGCTACCGGGACGGCAGTCATGTGGAGACCTTCCAGGGCCAGTCCCGGCAGGTGACGGTGAAGACGGTGGGCTATACCGGCTGGAAGCTGGTGGGGGTTGCCCCGGCCTCCAATTGGCTGATCGCCTCCCCCCAGATGTTCCTCTTCGGCCTGTCCCTGCTGCTCTTCGCCATCTTTCTCATGGCCTTCCTGAATATCCTCATCTCCGCCCGCATCTCTGACCCCATCCGCCGGCTGGAGCAGTCTATCAAGGAGCTGGAGGGGGGCCGGGAGGACGTGGAGATCGAGGAGGGGGGCTGCTATGAGATCCAGCACCTGGGCCGGTCGGTGCGCTCCATGGTGTCCACCATGCGCCACCTGATGGACGACATTATCCAACAGGAGGGCCAGAAGCGGCGCAGTGAGCTGGAGGTGCTCCAGTCCCAGATCAACCCCCACTTCCTGTACAACACCCTGGACTCGGTGATCTGGATGACCGAGTCGGGGCAGCAGGCGGAGGCCATTCAGATGGTCACCTCTCTGGCCCGGCTGTTCCGCATCTCCCTGAGCAGGGGGAAGAGCGTGATCCCCCTGTCCGACGAGCTGGAGCACGCCCGCCACTATATGAACATCCAGCAGATCCGCTTTAAAAATAAGTTTACCACTCAAATTCAGGCCCAGCCGGGGACGGAGGAGCTGTACACCCTGAAGCTGATCGTCCAGCCCCTGCTGGAGAACGCCATCTACCATGGCATGGCCAGCGGGGAGGACGACGGCCTGATCCGGGTGTCCGCCCGCCGGGAGGGGGAGGACCTGATGATCGACGTGGAGGACAATGGCCTGGGAATGCCCCCCGAGGTGGCCGCCTCTCTGCTGGAGGCGGAGCGGCCCCAGGGGCACACCAAGGGCTCCGGCATCGGGGTCCGGAATGTCCATCAGCGTATCCGCCTCACTTACGGCGAGGGCTACGGGCTGACCATTTTCAGTGAACCGGACGAGGGCACGCTGGTTCGCATCCGCCTGCCCGCCCTGACCCGGGAGGAGGCCGTCCGCCGGCAGCAGGGGGAGGTTCTATGAGAGGGAGAAGGAACAATTGGGCCGAGCTGGGCATTTTGGGCTTTTTGGGGTTACTGGTGATCCTTTCGCTGGTGATCCCCCAGCTGTTCCGGGACCAGGGGGTGTCCCCGCTGCTGGCCATCTCGGTGCTGCTCCGGGACACGGACAGCTCCGCCGCCCGGCAGGGGATGGAGAAGGCGGCGGACGAGTTTGGGGTGGAGCTGCGCTTTCTGACCCCCTCCGGCCAGGACATGGGCGGGGAGCAGGAGGAGCTGTTTCTCCGTGAGCTGGACGGGGGAGCGGAGGCCGTGGTGGCGGTGCCCTGGGACCCGGAGTCCCTCTATGCCGCTCTGCTGCGGCAGAAGGAGCGCTGCCCGGTGGTGACCCTGGAGTCCCGGATGGATGGGGCGGCGGGGATGGTGGCCCCGGACAACGCTCTGCTGGGGCGGCAGCTGGCCCAGACCCTGCTGGAGGAGTGGGACGGAGGAGAGGTCATCCTCCTGAACACCGCCCCCCGGTGTACCGGCGTGGCGGAGCGCCTCCAGGCGGCCCGGGAGGCTCTGGAGGAGGCGGGGGTCCCGGTGCGGACGGAGGAGAGCCTGCCCCAGGACCTGGAGGGGGCGGGCTGGATGCTGGCCTTCGACCCCGCAGCGACCCAGCAGGCCGCCGAGCGGAAGGAGACGGAGGAGCTGTCCCTGATGCTTTACGGCGTGGGGGCATCCACCGCCGTCACCTCCCAGCTGGAGCGGGGGAACATTGCCGCCGTGGCCGCCTGGAGCGACTATGCCGCCGGGTACCTGGCGGTGCGTCAGGCGGCGGAGGCCGTCCAGGGGGGGAGCGGGCCCCTGTCCCCCCTGACCTTTTCCATCATACGCAGGGAGGAGATTTATGAACCCGAAAATCAAAAGCTGCTGTTTCCCATTATGTCCTCCTCGGGGCGGTAGAGGGCTGGCCCTGCTTCTGGCCCTGGTGCTGCTGGCGGCCTGCGGCGGCCGGAAGGAGGAGGATGACAGCCTGCGCATCGGCGTGGCCCTCTATACCCAGGACGACACCTTTATCTCCGCTATGGCCCAGAGCCTGGAGCGGCTGGCCCAGGAGGCGGAGAATGAGACGGGGCAGAAGATCAACCTGTTCATCTCCGACGGCCTGAGCAGTCAGACGACCCAGATGGACCAGGTGGACCGGTTCCTGGCCCGGCAGTGCGACGTGCTGTGTGTCAATCTGGTGGACCGGACGGCGGCGGCGGTCATCATCGACAAGGCGGAGGCGGAGGGGGTCCCCCTGATCTTCTTCAACCGCCAGCCGGTGGCCGAGGACATTCAGCGGTGGGACCAGATCTACTATGTGGGGGCCAGCGCCCAGGAGAGCGGCCTGCTCCAGGGCCAACTGGTGCTGGAGGCCTGGCAGGAGGACCGGGAGGCCCTGGACCGGAACGGGGACGGCATCCTCCAGTACGCCATGCTGGAGGGGGAGCCAGGCCACCAGGACGCCCTGCTGCGCACCGAGTACTCCATCAAGGCCCTCACCGACGGAGGCGTTGAGGTGGAGAAGCTGGCCAGCGACACCGCCAACTGGAACCGAGCCCAGGCCTCCGCCCGCACGGCCCAGTGGCTGGAGGAGCTGGGTGGCGAGATCGAGGTGATCTTTGCCAACAATGACGATATGGCTCTGGGCGCCATTGACGCGCTGACGGAGGGGCAGAGGGAGCGACAGGAGTGGCCCCTGATCGTGGGGGTTGACGCCACTAGCCCCGCTATGGAGGCGGTGGAGTCGGGCCAGCTCTACGGCACCGTCCACAACGACGGCTGGGGCCAGGCCAAGGCCATGCTGGAGCTGGCGCTGGCGCTGTGGAACGGGGAGGACCCGACGCAGACGGTGGATTTGGAGGAGGACCACTATGTGTGGCTGCCCTACCGGATGGTGACCCGGGAGAATCTGGAGCAGTTTCGCCAGCAGGCCCCGCAGAGCCGCGGCCTGGCGGGATGAACCCCTGTCCGGGGTCCATGAAACAGGCGTGAAGGGCTGCGATGTTCGGCCTGCTCCAGCTCCTCAAGCGGTGGCTGGGCCCGCACCGTGGATGCGCAGGCGGCACTGATTGCCGCCTGCGTCGAAGCTGCGAAACCGTTAAACAGAGAACGGCCCCGCCGGTTGGCGGGGCCGTTTTGATTCAGTTATGATGGAAACATCGGTACAGTCCATAGCCCATGCTGAACAGCAGAAGGATCACTCCGTCCATTATCATATAACGGGACTGAGCCGGTGTCCAAATACCTTTTGGGACGGGCAATAATGGAAGCGTTAGTCCTGCAAGGATGAACCCGATGGAAAACCACCCCATACCGAGATCCTTATTTCTGCTGGCCGGCAGGATACGAGCAACTACAACACATCCAAGCAGAAGCAGGGCGAGAATAATACATACAATCATTAAAACTGGCTTTGACAGAGGTAAACATATGACACTCCATGTAATCAGAGGCAGTAAAAACCCTCCCAACAGGCTGCCCGCAATAAAGTACTTTTTAGGAGGAAAGACCAAATTTAGCCAGTCCAAAAACATATTTTGCACCTCTTAGATAAATTCCTGATGGTAGTTCCATTCATCAAAAACTTTATCTCCTCTTTTGTTGGTAATATGATTATAAAAGTAACCAACAGAACGAATATGAAAACAATTCATTGCATAACCTGGGTAGGCATCAACAACATAATACTTATATTGATAAATCTCTATATAATCCGCACCGGTATCATCAGCACGTTGGGTGATTAAAGCGATGATGGATAATATACCTCCAGCTACTCCGCCTGCAGCTCCCTTATACACAAAACCCAATATAGTTGAAGTTAATACAAAACCGAGCCCAGCTCCAGCATTTGCGTCTCTTACATAAAATGAATCAAAAGAACTTTGTGGAAAAAGATGATCTGCACTATAGCCACATGGATATGTGGCAGCAATTGATTTTACATTTAGGGATTGTTTAGGGTACAATAATTGCCCTTGAGCCGCCGCTAAAAAAGACTGATAGTCATATGAGATATTATTGTCTTGTATAACTCCATTTACATACAGCGCAGATGTATTGTCTGAAAATACCTTCCTTTCAATATTGCCTAAATTTACATTATTTTTGTAAATTGTTAACAATTCTGAAACTGCATTTTGTTCGATAAAATATTCTACACAATATTTGTACTCACCAAAATTATATTCATAAGATTTTACGCTGTTAGTAGATGCAAAGGCACTTAAAGTGGTTGTTTGGAGAATCATTGCTACTAGCAAAATAAAGGAAGTTAACTTATTTATTTTCATATTTTACCCCCCGTTTCCCAGAAAAAAATAACGTACAATATTCTAGAGGATATTAAACATTGGACTCACCACTTTCTACTTAAGAGTATTATTCATTATAACATATATTGAAAAAGAAGCAAGTAGTAAAATGGAAAAATAAAAAAGCACCCACTCTTTAGGTTGAGTGGATGCTTTTTTATTATAAAACAGCGGAAGTTTCCTTTTTCTTATCAAAAGAACTCTTTCCCTTCTTGCGGGAAAAAATGTGGCTCAGGTTGTCGATGACGGAGTAGTACACCGGGGTAAACAGCAGGGTGATGATGGTGGAGACCACCATGCCGGAGATCATGGTAATGCTCATGTCGCTCATCATCTCCGCCGCCCCCTCGGCCATTCCCAGCGCCATGGGCACCAGGGCCAGGATGGTGGTGAGGGTTGTCATCAGCACGGGGCGGACGCGGAGGGGACAGGCGTGGAGGATGGCGTCAACCCGACTCTCCCCCTGCTCCCGGCGCTGGCGGATGTAGTCCACCAGAATGATGGAGGCGTTGACCACCGTACCGGCCAGCATAATCAGGGCCACCAGGGAGATCATGGACAGGTCCCGCCCGGTGAGAGGCAGGGCAAACAGGGCTCCGGTGAAGGCCACGGGAAGGATCATCATCACAATGACAGGCATGACAAAGGACTCAAACTGGGAGGCCAGCACAAAGTACACCAGCCCCAGAGCCACCACCAGAGCCAGGAGCAGGTCGCCGAAGCTCTCCATCATGTCCTCGTAGGTGCCGGAGATCTGGACGGTGTAGCCGTCCGGCAGGGTGTAGGCGTCCAGAATCTTGCTGATCTCCCGGGTGATAGCGGTGGCGTCGCCGCTGATGGTGTCGCCGGTGACCGAAATCTGCCGGGACTGGTCAACCCGGATAATGCTCTGGGGGGCCAACACAATGTTCACGTCGGCCACGGCGGACAGAGGCACCGTCCCACCGAAGGCGGAGGGGATGGGCATGGATTTCAGGGCGTCCAGACTGGCGGCGGACTTGCCGTCTCCTCGGACCACCACGTCCAGCTCCTTGTTGCTGATGGTGACGGTGGTGGCGGTGGCCCCGGACAGCTCCGAGCGTACCGCCGCGCCCACTGTGGCGGCAGTGAGGCCGTACTGAGAGGCGGCCTCCCGGTTCATGGTGATGGTGACCTGCTTTACCTCCTTAGCGATGGAGGTGCCCACATCCACCGCGTCGGGCAGCTGGGCAATCTGGGCGGCCAGGTCCCGGGCAATCATCACCAGAGTGTCGTAGTCGGTGCCGGTGATATCCACGCTGATGTCGTCGCCGCTGCCCATCATGGCGGACATATCCGAGGCGGAGACGGTGATCTCACACCCGGCAATGTCCTGGGTCAGGAGCCGCATGGCTTGGGCCACGTCGTTGCTGCTGCGCGTCCGGTCCTCCTTCTCGGTGAGCACCAGACCCACGGTGGAGGACTCGGGCTGACTCAGGTGGTAGATGGATTCCAGCTCCGGCACGTTTTCCAGGGCGATGTCCACGACCCGGTCGGCAATGGCGGCGGTGTCCTCCACCTCGGAGCCGATGGGGGTGCTGATGGATACCTGAACCATGCCCTGGTCCATCTCGGGCATGAGCACCATCTTAGTGGACAGGCAGGAGACCACGAACAGGGCCACCAGGGCGACGGAGGCCAGCATCCCAACCCACAGGCGGCGGACAAAGAAGCCCAGCAGAGCGGTGTACGCCTGGCTGAGCCGGTGGCCCAGCCCAACGCGCCCGGCGGCGTGCTTTCTGGCCTTCTTCTCCGCCTTTTTCAGGGCGTGCTGGTGGACTTTCTTCTCGTCCAGCAGGAAGTAGCACAGCAGGGGGACCAGGGTCACTGCAATGGCCAGAGAGGACAGCAGCAGGAAGGAGATGGTCAGGCAGAAATCCTTAAAGAGCATCCCGGCCATTCCCCCGGTGAGACCCAGGGGCAGGAAGACGGCCACAGTGGTGAGGGTGGAGGCGGTGAGGGAGGTAAACACCTCCCGGGTACCCTCCACGCAGGACTCCATGCGGCTGTGGCCCTCGGCGGAGTAGCGGTATATATTTTCCAGCACCACAATGGAGTTGTCTACAATCATACCCACGCCCATGGCGATGCCCCCCAGGGACATCATGTTCAGGGTGAGGTCGAAGACGTTCATCAGCACAAACACGGTGAGGATACAAACCGGCATGGACACGGCGATGGTGGCGGTGGCCCCCCAGCGGCGCAGGAAGAGGAAGACCACCAAGGCGGCCAGGATCACACCCATGACAATGTTCTGCACGGCGGAGTTCACCGCCATATTGATGTAGTCGGAGGCGGTGTACAGCACCACATAGCTGACAGCGGCGTTTCGGGCCTGGAGCTGGGCCATCTCCTCCACCACCGCGTCGGCAGTGGCCACCTCATTGGCCCCCGACTGCTTGGATACCTGGAGCACCACACAGGGGGTCCCGTCGGTCTTAGCCACGGCCTCGGGGTCGCTGGTCTCCAGAGCCACGTTGGCCACCTCAGACAGACGCACCGTGCCGCCGGTGGGCAGGGGGAGGATCAGGTTAGCCACGTCCTCCACCGTCTGGAACTTGGCGTCGGTGGTGACGGTGAGGGTCTGGGTCCCGTTGTGCATATCGCCCCCGGGGTAGAGCAGATTCTCCGCCGCCAGCATCTGGGCGATGTAGCTGTTGGACAGCCCCAGGGCCACCGCCCGGGTGGGGTCCACCTCCACGGCGATCTGCTGCTCCACGCCGCCGGAGATGGTCACCTGGGCCACACCCTCAATGCGTTCCAGGGCGGGGGCCACCGTGTCCTCCGCCAGGGCCTGGACCGAGGTCAGGTCCTCCCCCATAAGGGCGATCATAGCGGAGGGCATCAGGTCGCTGATGTTGATGTTGACGATAATGGGGTCCATAGCCCCGTCGGGGAGGGACAGCCGGTCAAATTGCTCCCGCAGCTTGGTAGCGGCAATGTCTAGGTCGGTGCCCTCCACATAGGTGATCTGGAGCTGGCTGGACCCGTCGGAGGAGGTGGACTGGACTCCCTCCACCCCAGGCACCGACATGATAGCCGACTCCAGGGGGCGGGTCACCAGCTCCTCCATGTCAGAGGGGGTCGCCCCGTTGTAGTAGCACATGACCAGAGCGGCGGGGGCCTCCATCTCGGGCAGGAGGGCCATTTGCAGCTGGGTCGTAAAGACCACGCCAAAAATGGAGATCATGATTACCGCCATCAGGGTCGTGACCTTGTGCTTGATGCAGAATTTTGCCACACTGCTCACAGTCTTTAGCCCTCCCCGGAGACAACGCGCACCGCGTCGCCGTCAGCCAGATAGGCCTGACCCACTGTCACCAGCAGCTCGCCCCCCGTCAGGCCGGAGGTGACCTCAGTGACTCCATTGCCCGTCAGGCCGGAGGTGATCTCCACATATCGGGCGCTGTCCCCCTCCACCACAAAGACGTACTGGAGGTCGTTGCTGGTGAGGATGGCCTCGGTGGGGATAACGATGGTGTCGGCGGAGGTGTCGGTGCGGAAGGACACGTCAGCGGACATACCGGACAGCAGGCCCTCCACATCCTCCTCCAGGGCGATGTTCACGGTGTACAGCTTGGTCTGCATACTGGCGGCGCTCTCAATCTTCTTGATGGTCCCCACGGTCTGGAGGTCCAGGGCGCTGATGGACACGTCGGCCTGGTCCCCCAGGGCCAGCTTGGGCACCAGGGCCTCGGACACCGACACGGCGATCTCCAGCCGGTCCACCCCGTCGATGACAGCCACCGGGGCGGTGGGACCCACATAGCTGCCCTCCGCCGCGTTCAGGGAGAGGATGGTCCCGGAGATGGGGGCGATGACGTTGCCCCGGCTGTCAATATTCTCCAGGGCGGCGGAGAGCTGCTCCACATTGGACTTGTAGCTCTGCATTCCCGCCTCCAGCTGGGAGAGGGTTGCGGTGCGCTGGGCCTGGGCGCTGAGCAGATTCAGCTCCGCCTGGTCGATCTCCACCTGGGAGGCCGCCCCGATCTCAAACAGAGCCTTCAAATCGTTCACGTTCTTCTCCGCCAGGGCGATCTGCTTGTCAAAGATGGCCACCTGGTCGTCATAGCTCTGGACGGCGGACTGGTAGGTGATGTTGGCGGCGCTGTAGGAGGACAAAGTGCTGGCCATATCCAGGGTGCAGATGGGCGACCCGGCGGCCACCGTGTCCCCCACCTCCACGTAGACGGCGGTACACTGGACCTGGGCCGACACAAAGACGGACTCCTGCCCGTCGGTGACAATCCGGCCCGATACCTTGTTCTCGGTGGAGATGGTGTCCACCTTCACCTCCTGGACCTGGACGGCTACGCCGGCGGAGGAGGGAGTCTGGGACCCGCTGCCCGAACCGCCGTTCTGGCAGGCGGCCAGGCTCAGGGCCAGGGCGGCGGCCAGAAGGGCGGAATAGATTCTGTTCTGCTTCATAGCTCGGTCTCCTTTAATTCAAAATGCCGTAGTCTACCGCCCAGCGGTAGGTGTTGTAGGCGGAAAACAGGTCGTTAGAGGCGCTGTCCACCTTCTCCTGGGCCTCGGACACCTTGTCCTCCGCCTCCAGCAGGGCGTTTTTGGACAGGCTGCCCTGGCTGTATTTCAGTTGAGCGGCGGAACGGCTGTCCTGCGCCACCGCCAGGGCGGTTTTGGAGGCGTCCAGAATCTGCTTGCAGTCCTGGACCTTCAGATACAGGTTGCGCAGGCCCAGTTCAAAGTTCTGGACCGTGTTGTTGTAGGTGTGGCGGGCGGCGTAGTAGCCGTAGCGCACCTGCATATACTGGGGGTCCTTGGGCCGGTAGTCGGAGGCCAGCTCCCCGCCCCGGTCGGCGAAGTCCTGCTTGGCGTCCTTCAGGTCCAGCTGGGCGGAATAGAGCTGCCAGCTGTTCTCCTTGGCGGTCTCCAGGTCCTTCTCCAGGTCCATAGTGTTCAGGTCCTTCTGGGTCACGGCGGGCAGGACCCCCAGCTTGATCTGGCCGGTGATATCCGCTCCCATGAGCAGCTCCAGCTGGCCCTTGTAGGTATCCAGGTTCATGCGCAGAGTGGAAAGCCCGCTGGTGAGGGCCGTCCGCCCCCCCTGGGCCTCCCGCAGGGTCATGGAGGAGATGTGGCCCAGCTGATGGCGCAGCTCCAGCTCCTCCAGCTGACGGTCCAGAGCGGACAACTGTCGCTCCAGTCCCCCCTCCTGGATCTCCATAGCGGCCAGGGCGATGTAGGTGGCCTCGCCCGCCATGACGATCTGGTCCTGGAGGTTTTTCAGCTGGCGGATCATGTCGGCGTTGTCCTTCTGCATATCGCCGTCCTTGATGGACTCAAACTGGTCCCAAACCGCCTGGTTGGCCTGGTCCAGCTGCTCATAGGCCAGGGTCCCCTGCTGGCCCATCATCACCATCATCCACTGGGCCCGGGACAGGTTGGCGATGGTTTCCCGCATATCGTCCAGGATGTAGTCGTAGTCCAGCAGCTCCAGGTTGGTGATGCTCTCCTGAATGGCCAGAATTTGCAGGTTGTTCTCGTGCATCCGGCGGGACAGGTTGGCAAAGGTGACCGTCCCCACCGGGTCGGGTATGTAGTCCTCGTCGGGGATCTGGGGCTCCTCCGGAGTCTCGGAAGATTCTGGGGCCTCGGGCTGAGCGTCGGCCAGGACAGCGGTCTCTCGGGCCTCCGGCTGTATCTCCTCCGCCGCCGGGACGGTCCGGGACGCCGCCAGAGGAGCGGGGTCCTCCGCCGCCAGGGCCGCCGCCCCCACCAGGGACAGGGTCAGAGCTGCCGCCAGCAGCAGGGCGGTTTTGCGTTGCTTCATGTGGGTTCCTCCTTTTCTTCCGGGGCCGCCCCACCGCGGCGGAGCAGGTCGATGCGCTGCTTGATGCGCTCCCGCACCTGAGCGGGGTCCTGGGCCGGGGCCGCCCGCTGGGGACACTGCAGCGTCTCCACAATGGCGAAGGCCAGCACCGCGCAGGCCAGATGAAAGACGTGTTCGGCATACTCCCGGTCTTCCCGGCGCAGCTTGGTGGGGTCCACCACCTCCCAGAGCGGGTCGGCCAGGAAGCACTGCGGTCCCTCCGGCAAGTCCTGGGGCGCCCCCATAAAGCTTTGCAGGTCGAGTCCCTTGTTCAGGGTCAGCAGCTTGATAAACAGGGTCAGCATGGGGTCCGGCTCCCCCTGCCGGCGGATAAACCGGTCGTAGGCCATCAGCGGCAGGTCAAACAGGTCCCCCTCCGCCTCCACCAGGATATCCCGCAGCAGGGTTATGAAATACTGGCGCAGATCCTCCAATAAGTAGCGGATCAGGTCCTCCTTGTCCTCAAAGTACTGGTAGAAGCTGCCCCGGGGGATACGGGCCGCCGCGATGATGCGGTTGATGGACACGTCGGTAATACGTACCTGGGTCAGCTCCGCCCAGCAGGCCTCCACCAGACGCATTCGCTTCTCCTCCGGCAGGCGGAAAAAGGTTGCAGTGGGCACAGTCTCCCTCCTTTTGTGACAGAGTGTCATTTTGTGACAGGCTGTCATGTATTATACAAAAGGCCCCCGCCCCTGTCAAGGCGGGAACTGTGAATCTTTTGTTAAGATGCGTCGAAACAAAGGGGCCCCCTCCGCCGGCGTCCATAGGGGCGGCGAAGGGGGCAGGGGGAAAGGGTTTTATTTGTCATACTCCTCAAAGGCCCGGACCACATCGGCGTCGGGGGCGGGAGTTGCCAGAGACACCGCCACAATGGCGGCCAGAGCCACCAGGAAGGCGGGGAGCAGCTCATAGATATCCAGCGCGCCGCCCATGGGCCGGACCAGGAACTTCCAGATGAAGATCATAGCGCCCCCAGCCACCAGACCGGCCATAATGCCCTGGCGGTTGCTCCGCTTCCAGAACAGGGCGCAGAGCATGGCGGGTCCGAAAGCGGCGCCGAAGCCCGCCCAGGCGAAGGAGACGATCTGGAACACGTTGCTGTCCGGGTCCCGGGCCAGAAACAGGGCGATCACCGCAATGACCACCACCGTCAGCCGGGCGGTGAGCATGGTCTGCTTCTGGGTCAGCTTAATGCCGAAGACGTTCTGCACCAGATTCTCCGAGAAGGCGGAGGAGGCGGCCAGCAGCTGGCTGTCGGCGGTGGACATGGTGGCGGCCAGAATGCCGGCCAGGATACAGCCAGCCACAATGGCGGGGAAAATGCCGTAGTTGGACAGCAGATTGGACAGCTGGACGATCACCGTCTCGGTGGCGCTGCCCTCCAGGGCGGGGATGCGGCCTGCGGCGGAGACGGCCCGGCCCACAATGCCGATGAACACCGCAACCCCCATGGACAGCACGACCCACACGCCGGCAATGCGGCGGGACAGCTTCAGCTCATTCTCGTCCCGAATGGCCATAAAGCGCACCAGAATGTGGGGCATTCCGAAGTAGCCCAGCCCCCAGGCCATCATGGAGACGATCTGAATGATGCCGTAGGGCCCGGCGGTCTGCTCCGAGGCGATGTAGGTCTGGTTGAAGCTGAGGAAGCCGGGCAGGGAGCGGGCGTGGTCCAGCACCGCGTCCAGACCGCCGGCCTGGACAATGCCGAAGACCACAATCACTGCCAGAGCCGCCGTCATGATAATGGACTGGATCAGGTCCATGGTGGCCACGGCGGAGAAGCCCCCCACTGAGGTGTAGCTGATGATGACCACAGCTCCAATCACCACCGCCGTCATATAGTTCCAGCCGAACAGGCTGTTGAACAGCTTGCCGATAGCGGCCAGACCGGAGGCCACGTAGGGCACAAAGAAGATGAGGATAATCAAAGCGGAGATGCACATAATCACCGGCTTTTTCTCTCCGTACCGCTTGGAGATAAAGCTGGGGATGGTAATGGCGTCCAGCTTCACACTGTAGCGCCGCAGCCGCCGGGCCACCAGCAGGAAGTTGAGGTAGGTGCCCACCGCCAGGCCGATGGCGGTCCAGCTGGCGTCAGCCACGCCGGAGAGATAGGCCAGGCCGGGGATGCCCATCAGCAGGTAGCTGCTCATATCGGAGGCCTCGGCGCTCATGGCGGTGACCAGCGGGCCCATGCCCCGGCCGCCCAGGTAAAAGCCCTCGGCGCTCTTCTTGGACCGGCGGCCAATCATCACGCCGGTGAAAATGACAAAGCAGAGATAGGCAATGATGGTTGCCATAATGCAGATCTGCGGGGTGTTCATACAATTCCTCCCAAACAAAGCCCCTCAGGGACACACACTTCCCCAGAGGGCAGATTATTGCTATCATACCAGGAATCAATCTAGAACGCAACATAGAATAAACTCCGTACTCTAAAATCAAAAACACCCTATTTTCCTTGAAATTTCAAGGAAAATAAGGTGTACATTTTTTAAAAATAAGTTTTGTACATTCCTACAAACTTCTCACCGGCTCCCCCGGAACCCCTGCAAAAACATGGGCATCATGGTCTGACTGTACCGGGCCAGGGAGTAGTCCCCCTCGGACAGGCACCAGTCGTAAATCAGCGCCCGCTCGCACAGGGCGTAGGCCCGGACGATCTCGTTGACAGTGACGTCCCCCCGCAGCTCCCCCCGCTCCTGGCCCTGGAGGACGATCTGCCGAAGCAGCTTGTAATAGGTGCGGTCATGGTCCAGCAGGGACTTCTCCCCCCGGGTCACCAGCTGGGAGGAGTACAGCCGGGCCAGCAGGTCCAGAGAGATGGCGTTTTCGATCATGGTGAACAGCTCCCGGTTGAGATAGAGCAGCTGGTCAAACCGGTCCATCTCCAGGGGGAGGCTCTCCATCAGGGACTGGTATTTCTGGTCGAAGACGTCGGACAGAGTGGACAGCAGGCCGTCCTTGCCGGGAAAATAGTGGTAGAAGGACCCCCGGGAGGTGCCCGACTCCTCAATGATCTCCTCCACGGTGGTGTCGTCGTAGCCCTGGCGGTAGAACAGCCGCCAGGCCGCGTCGATGATCCTGCCCCGGGTGTTCCGGGGATTTTTCCTGGTCATGGCTCAGGCCCTGCGCAGGATGCCCATGGGGGTACACTCCTCCCCCTGGCCCAGAGGATTGTCCCCCAGGGCCCGGGCCAGCCAGTCCATGGTGGGCTGCTTCTCCGAAAAGCCCAGGATGTTGGCCCCCAGGTCGTTGATGTCCACAATGGCCACCGGATATCCCAGGGCCTGGGCCAGTTTTTTGGAGGTGCCCGCGGGGTCATCCGGGGTGAGGACCACGTAGTTGTCATAGGGGGGAATGGTGCCCTCGGTGGGGCCGTCGATGCCCCGGGCCTTAGGGCCGGCCACAATATAGAACCAGCCGTGCTTCCCCAGCAGCTTGCCCACCGCCGAGCAGAAGGCGGCAAAGAGGATGCGCAGGGTCCCGCACTCCTGGAGGGCCATCTCCATGGTCTCCGGGATGCCCAGGCCGATGCCGGCGGGGGTCTTGGTGACAAAGCGGCTGAGGGTCACAGCCAGCTTTCGGGGGCGGATATCCTCCATGGGGATGGCCCGGCTCTGGGTGCAGGCCACCGCCTTTTCCGAGATAAACAGAATATCTCCGGGCTGGAGCTTGTCCTTGGGGTATTTCAGCACCACGTCCACCATGTCGTCGTCCTTGGTGATGAGGTGGGTTTTTACAGGGATGCGCAGATAATCCACGCCGTCCACGGTGCGGACCAGATTTTTTCCGGGATTGGCGGTGTAGTTGTCCATGGGAAAGGACTCCTCTCGTTGGTTCAAAAAATTTCCGGGTTATTATACCACTGCCGCGCCCTGGATGCTACGTCTTTTCCAAATTTATCAATTGTCCCAAAAGCCAGCCCTTCTCCACCACTGTAATTTGGACCTTCCGCAGCTGATTGTGGAGGTTTTCCCCGCTGGGGACCCCCACCCTGCAGTACTGCCGGGTGTGGCCCCACCACAGGCCGTCCCGCTCCTCCTCAAAGAGGACGGTCACCTTGTCCCACTGCTTCAGATAGCTGTGTTCCATTCTGGCGGCCGCCTCCGCCGCCTCCCGGGCCCGCTCCTCCTTGACGGCCTTGGGCACCTGGCCGGGCATGGAGGCCGCCGGGGTTCCCGGGCGCTTGGAGTAAGGGAAGATGTGCATGGAGGAAAAGGCGCACCGCCTGGCAAAGTCAATGGACTCATAAAATTCCTCGTCGGTCTCTCCGGGGAAACCGACGATCATGTCGGCGGTGATGGCGGGGACGGGATTCTGAAAATAGCCCCAAATCAGCCCCACGCTCTCCATAAACCGGGCGGTGTCGTACTTCCGATTCATCCGCTTCAGAGTGGCGTCGCAGCCCGACTGGAGGGACAGGTGGAAGTGGGGACACAGATTTTCCAGTTTGGCCGCCCGCCGGCAAAATTCCTCGGTGATGGTCCTGGGCTCCAGGGAGCCCAGGCGGATACGGCAGTCCGGGGCGGTGGCGCACACCCCTTCGATCAGGTCGATGAGCTCCGGCTTTCCCTCCAGGTCCCGGCCCCAGGAGGAGATCTCAATGCCGGTGAGCACCAGCTCCTTGTAGCCCTCCGCCGCCAGCTGTCCCGCCTGCTCTGCGGCGCTGGCCAGAGGCAGGGAGCGCACCGGCCCCCGGGCGTAGGGGATGATGCAGTAGGTGCAGAAGTTGACACACCCGTCCTCCACCTTGAGCATGGCCCGGGTGCGGCCCTCCAGCCCCCCGGCGGGCAGCAGCTCAAAGCTCCGCCGCTGCATGGCGTTGTCCAGAGCGGTAATTTTCTCCCGGCGCTCCGCGCAGGCTTTTTCCACCAGTTCCACGAAGGCCTGCCGGTCCCCGGTGCCCGCCGCCAGGTCCACGGGCAGCTCCTCCAGGTCCTCCGGGTGGGTCTGGGGGTAGCAGCCGCACACCGCCACCAGAGCCTCCGGCGACCGCTTCCGGGCCTGCCGGATGGTCTGCCGGGACTTCTTGTCGCTCACCGCCGTGACGGTGCAGGTGTTGATGATATAGGCGTCCGCCTCCCCCTCGAAGGGGACCAGGGTGTGGCCCCGGGCGGTGAAGAGCTGCTCCAGCGCCTGGGTCTCGTACTGGTTCACCTTGCAGCCCAGGGTGTAGAAGGCGATGTTCATGCCCCGTGCTCTGGCACCACGGCGAAGAAGGTCAGGCCGCCGTCGCTGTCGTTGATGAGGCTGTGTTCGCAGCCCTTGGGGCAGTAGTGGACCGAACCGGCGGACAGGGGCTCATACTCCCCCTGGTACAGCACCTTGCCCGTGCCGGAGAGGATGAAGATAATCTCACTGCTGGTCTCGTGGGTGTGCAGGCCGATGGAGCAGCCGGGGGCCAGAAAGCCCTTCATGATCTTGTTGTCCCCGTCCACGTGCATACGGCTGACCACCTGGCCCTCCCCGCCCCGCATATTGGGGATGACGGTCTCGGGAATCTGGTTGAAGTTGATTAACATGTTGACTCCTCCTTGTAATTCAGATTGCCGGTAATACGTTTCGCAAAGTCGGAGATATCCTCATTCTCCGAGGCGGCCAGGGCGGTGAAGATGGGCAGGTCCGACATGAGCTTGTCCCGCAGCTGCCGGGGCCAGAGGGCGTCGGAGCTGAACCGCCCGGTGCAGACGGCGAAGCCCAGGAAGATGTCCAGCAGTTCCACCTTTAACTTGTCGTCCGCCTCTTGCAGAGCAAGCATCAGGAAGTCGTAGGCGGGCAGGGCGGCGGAGGACACATAGGCGTGCTGGTGGCAAAGTCCTGCCCACAGGTCGCTGGTGGCCTCCATAGCCTTGTTCCAGTTCCCGGAGAACAGTTTTTCTAGGGAGCGGGGCACGCTGGGGGTCTGCCCGCACTGGAAATGGGGGATATCCTGAGCGGCGTTTCCATAGGCGGTTTCATACCGGGACCAGTCCACTGCCTCAATCAGCCGCCTCGCAATATCCCGCTTCACATCATAGTCCCCGCCGGGGGAGAGAGGTGGCAGGGCCTTCCACTCCCCTTCGCTGATGAACACGGTTTCATCAAACACGTTGGACTTCCGGGCCCCGGAGCGGTCTCCCCAGGAGAACCAGATATCCCTTGCGTCCTCCGGCGGGGTGTAGTCCTCCTGCCGGCCGATGATCCGCCACTCCCCCTCGCTCTTCCGGTCGAAGAGGCTGTAGGTGTCCAGCGGGGTCACCAGCAGCCGGTCCGCCCGAAGAATGGCCTCCTTGGTTATTAGCGGCTGTTCCGCGGCGTAATCAAAAATTTCCACGATATGGAATATCACCTTTGCCATAATCCGCCCGAAGCGGTAGGTGCGGCCGTCGTACTGGAAGCAGAAAATGTCCCCGATTTTGAGGTACCGCAGCATGGTCCGCGGCTTCTTCTCCCAATCCCAGATTTTTATCATGTGGATTCCTCCCGCAGGTCCTTTTCCATACACAGGGATTCCGGCATATTCACATAGGGACCGTAATTGGGAATGACCTGAAAGCCCAGCTTTTGATATACAGCGCAGGACTCCGCCAACAGCTCCCCGGTCTCTAAAATGATTCGTTGATAGCCCAGCTCCTCCGCCCATTCCAGCAGCAGGGAGACGAGCTTCGTTCCAACGCCCCGCCCCTGATATTCCGGCCGGACAAAGATCCGTTTCAGCTCCGCCGTCTCATCGTCGTATCTCCGAATCGCGCCGCCGCCGATGGCCTTGCGCCCGTCATAGACAACTATGGCCTCCTGGATTTCATCCAGCAGATTGTATTGCTTATACTTTTCCCGTTTGAGCTTTTTCCCGACACGCCGGTCCAAATCCAGGTCAAGGAGCCGGCAATTTTCCATAAAATCCTTGTTTTGGCCGTTTGTCCGCTGAAAATCCATTATTCCGTCTCCTCCAAATCCTCCGGCAGCAGCTCCATGAGCTGTTCCCTGGTGGGGGACTCCAGCCGGGCAACCCGGTCGGCCTGACGGGCCACCGCCTGCTCAAAGAGGTTGCGCACGTCCCGGGCGTTGCCGAAGTTCTCATCCCGCTCCTCGTAGAGCTCTTGCAGGTCCTTCTCCATGAACTTCTTCCCCTCCTCTGAGAGGGTATAGCCGTTCTTTTTGCACATGGAGCGGAAAATCTCCATCAGCTGCTCTCCGTCGTAGTCCTCAAAGAAGAAGTACTTGTTAAAGCGGGACTCCAGCCCCGGGTTGGCATGGATAAACTGCTCCATCGGCCCGGTGTACCCGGCCACGATGACAATCAAATCGTCCCGGTGGTCCTCCATATTTTTCAGAATGACCTCAATGGCCTCATGGCCGAAGTCGTTGGCGCTGTCGGCGTTGACCAGGGCGTAGGCCTCGTCGATGAACAGCACTCCGCCGATGGCCTTCTGCACCGCCTCCTGGGCTTTCAAAGCGGTCTGGCCCACAAAGCCGGCCACCAGACCGGAGCGGTCCACCTCCACCAGCTGGCCCTGGGAGAGCACCCCCACCGCGTGGTAGATTTTGGCCAGCAGCCGGGCCACGGTGGTCTTGCCGGTGCCCGGATTGCCCAGGAAGACCAGGTGGAGGGACATGGGGGGCACGGGGAGGCCAGCCTCCTCCCGGAGCTTTTGCACCTTCACCAGGTTGATGAGGCTCTTCACGTCCCGCTTCACCTGGTCCAGGCCGCACAGATGGTCCAGCTCAGCCAGCAGCTCCTCCAGGGTGGGCTCAGGCTCCGCCGGGGGCAGCTCTTTCTCCTGTTCCACGGGGGCGGCCTGGGGCTGGAGGGCAGGCCGGACAGGGCTGTGGGTGATAAACTCGTCCGCCCGGAGGTTGGGGCGAGGGGCGCTCAGTCCGTCCCGGTCGCACAAGGCGGACAGGGTGTCGCAGCAGGCGTTGACAAAGCCCGCCTCGCTCTCGCTGACCACCCCGTCCACCGCGGCGAAGAGGAGGAGCAGCAGGGTCAGCTGGTCGGCAAACCGCCGGGCCAGAGCGGTGCCCCTCATCCGGTCGCAGCGCCGCAGGTCCTCAAAGAAGGCGGGGGGTTGGAACAGGTCGAAGTTGGCCACGCCGGAGGCCACCTCCCAGTAGAGGGCGGCGGGGGCGGGGCTTCCGGCGGAGTAGATGGCGTTGTAGAACTCCACGTGCCGGGGCGTGATGGAGCTGGCGCTGTCCGCCTGCCACACCCCCAGGGCGTACTGGCGCAGGTAGCCGTCCACCTGGCGGCTGAAGGTCATGCGCAGGGCAGGGTCGGGGATCAGCTTGCGGAAGGCGGCGACTACCTCGTTATACTGCTTGTGGACTTCACTGGCGGTTATCACAGCGCTCATAGGGGCACATCTCCCAAAAAAGTTCTCGCCCACCATTATAGTAAAAAGTCCCAGTTTGGTCAAGCGGAGAGAGGCGATTAACATAAAATTGTGAAGTTTTTGTTATTTCCGTGTTTCACCGTTGACGGGAAGGGAAAATGCTTGTAAAATAGAGGCTGTCTCGATTTGGAATGTGTACAGTTGGAGGAACCATCATGGCAGAAAGACAGAATCCCGATCCCCGCCGCAGCGAGCGCCGGCAGGGAGCAGACAATACACAGCGCCGGCAGGGGGGGACGTCCCAGCGGCGTCCTGCGGCGGAGAACACCCAGCGGCGGCAGACCCCGCCCCCGGAGAACACCCAGCGCCGTCAGGCCCCGGCCCGGGGCGGCACAGAACGGCGTCAGGCCCCGACCCGGCGCAACGACGTCATCCGCTGCGAGAACTGCGGCGAGGACTACTCCATCACCTACAAGCGCTGCCCCTTCTGCGACGAGCGCCCCGTTCGCGGCGGCATCGCCGGCAAGCGGGTTGCCAACACCAGAGGGGGCGGCTACGGACGGCCCGCCTCCAATCTGCGTATCGCCTGGTGGGTCGTCTCCTTTGCCGTCATCCTGTGTGCGGCGGCCATTGTGGTGCGCTTTATGGGCGCGCCCATCTTTGGAGGCAAGCCCAGCAACTCCGGCGGTTCCAGCACCAGCCAGGGGGACAAGAGCGGCGGCGGCACTGTCTCCACTCCACCTGCCGGCGGCTCCAGCGGGGACACCAGCGGTACAGACGAGCCCCCCCTGGCCCCCGGCGTGGAGGCGGTGGTGCTCAGCGCCCTGGATACAACGCTGGATGGGGGCAAAACCTTCCAGCTCACCGCTAACCTTCTCCCCGCCGGAGTCACCGGAGAGGTGAGCTGGTCCAGCAGCGACCCCAATATGGCCACTGTGGATGAAAACGGCCTTGTGACCAACGTGAATCCGGGCAGCAGTCAGGGCCGGGCCACCATTACCGCCGTCTGCGGCCAGCTGAGCGCCCAGTGTACAGTGTACTGCAATCCCAAGCCCGCCACGTCCAGCACCGGTAGCAGCAGCCGGGGCATTATCACAGGGGCGGACACCGGCCTGAACATCCGCTCTGGTCCGGGCACCAGCTACGAGAAGGTGGCCAGCGCCTCCAACGGGGCAGAGGTCACCATCCTAGGCGAAGAGAATGGCTGGTATCACATCCGCTACAGCGGCACCAGCACCGGCTACGTCTCCAAGGAGTTTGTCAAGGTGGGATAATTCAGCGGCTTTAATCCCGCCCTGCCGGTCAATCCCCGCCGGCTTCGTTGGAGCGCACAAGCGGCGGAGCCGCTTGCCCCCTTTTGAAAGGGGGTGCCCCAGTGCGCACACTGGGGCGGGGGATTGTCTTAGGATGACTGCTTTTATTTGAGATTAC
>NZ_QWKI01000014.1 GCF_009911645.1 Pseudoflavonifractor sp. 60 | reverse complement strand
AGTAATGCCAGCAAATCAATCCCCACCGCTTCGCGGAGCCCCTTTTCAAAGGGGCCAGGCCGCCTGCGGGCGGGACGGGGGAACAGGGGCGCCGGCCCCTGCGAAAGGTCCTGAATGAAAGCAGCAGCCCGCCTCCCATGCCCATGGGAGGCGGGCTGTTTTGCGGGGATTAGCCAGCGGACAGGAGGGCCTCCGGGTCGAAGTCCCTCCGCTCCTCCTGGGCGGACAGGAAGGCGGACACCAGCCCGGCGGCCCGGGGGCTGAGCTGGTCGGTCAGTTCGCCGTCCTGCCAAAACAGGCCCAGGGTGTGGAGCAGGGGAGTTGCCGCCTGGACCTGCCGGGACAGCTGCATATAGCCGGGGCCCTGCCAGCCGCACAGGTCAAAGAGCTGATTCATTAAAAAGCAGGGGGAGAAGTCGCCGCCGCTGCCCACAAACTCCTTACCCAGCTGGGCCTTGGCGGCGGAGTTGGCCCAGATGAGGTAGGGCGTTGCGTACTGGTCGCAGAAGCCCCGGGGGTCCGACAGATTGAAGTCAACCCCGATGGCGTGGTAGGCGGAGGCCCCGTTGCCGCCCCAGGGCTTGTGGTCGCCGAAGAGGACCATCACCACCGGTTCCTCCATCGCCTCGACCTGCCGGGCCAGCCAGAGCATATCCTGGATGGTTTGTGAGACGCCCATCAGGTAGTTGTTGAAAATGTTGCAGGTCTTCTGGTCCAGGCCGGAGGACTCAGGGGTCAGGTAGCACTCCCCCTCGGTCAAATCCTCCGGGTAGGGGCCGTGGTTCTGGGCGGTGACGGAGAAGGAGAAGCAGGGGCCGTCCTGGACCCGCTCCTTCAGCTGGGCGGCCAGCTCCTGGACCAGGATCCAGTCCGAGCCTGAGGAGGCCCAGGTGGCTTCCTCGGGGTCAACCCACTTCTCATAGTAGCCGTTACCAAACCAGTAGTCCTCAAAGCCCATGTAGCGGTTCACGTCCTGCCGGCGGTAGAACCAGGCGTGGCTGGGGTGGCTGCCGAAGGTCTGGTAGCCCTGCCCCCGCAGATACCAGACGTAGGAGTTCACATTCCCCTCAAACTCGATGGAGCCGGTGAGGCCGGTGAGGAACTGCCGCTCTGTGTCGATGGTCCCCCCGGCGAAGACGTTGGTGAGCAGATTCCCGGAGACGGAGCGGGCCTCCCACTGGTGCCAGGGGGCGTAGATCTCCGCCACCACGTCCTGGGCAGCCAGGGCATCAAAGTCGGTCAGGTCACAGAAGGCCTCCAGCATAATGCCCATCACCGTGACCTTTCGCTCCTCCGGAATGTCGTCGTCCTCCTCCAGGGTCACGGGGAAGGAGACCAGGCTGGAGGAGGCGGGAAAGGCGCTGTGAAGAAAGGGGTAGAGGAAGCCCCGGGCCACATAGTTGTCGGTGGGGGACCAGCGGTCAATTTCCAGGGCGGGGGCGGTGCGCTCATAGACCTGGGGGCTGGCGTACACCGAGAAGACGGCCACCGCCAGCAGCGCCAGACAGGAGGTCCCGGCAAACCGCCGCTCCGGCCCCTTGAGGGCGATGTCCGGCACCAGGAGCCTGGCGAGCACCAGCCCAGCGGGCAGGAGCACCACCGCCAGCGCCGCCGCCGGGGTGAGGTCCAGGGTGTATTTTTTGACGATGTTCCCCGCCTCTGCCGCCAGGCTCAGGTCGGAGACCAGGAGGGGGTCGGAGCGCAGACGGATCTTGAAATAGTTGATGAGGGACAGCACCAGAAGGGGGAGATAGCCGGCCAAAAATCCAACCCAGGCCCGCCGGGACAGCAGGGCGAAGGCCCAGACCAGCAGCACCGGCGGCAGAAGGTTGAGCAGCAGTACCAGCGGATTGGCGAAGTAGGCGGGAAACAGCGCGGCAAAGGGGAGTTTGGGATCAGCGCAGGCCCCCAGCATCAGCGGCAGCAGTCCGGCCCACAGCCCCAATCCGATGAGGGCGGCGGCCCGCCAGAGGGGGTGCGCCGTCCAGGGGGGACGGGCCGGCCATTTGGGGAGAGGAACAGCATGGCTCATAGAGCAGACCTCTAATCGTACAGGCGGACGCCTGAGAATTGGGTCCAGTATAGCACGGAAGGAACCGATTAGAAAGGGGAAAGTTCTACAAATTTCGAAGAAATTCGGAGGAGGTAACAGGGATGTCCAGGCCGGCGTTCTGCCGGGTCCTTGTTCCGGCGGGACATTCATGATATAATATGTTTATAAAGGAAAGGAGGCGGGAGCATGAGAGCTATGGAGGAGATTTTGAGAGACGCGCAGGCGTTATTTGACTTCCTCTCCCATACCCAGACCCCATTGGAGCCGGCAGAGCTTGTGTTGGCCATGGGGAGCCAGGACCTGGGGGTCGCCGACGTTGCAGCGCAGGCCTTTTTCCAGCGGTCTGCCCGGTGGCTGGTGTGCAGCGGCGGATTTGGCAAGGACACGGCGGCGCTGTTTCACCGGCCTGAGGGTGTCCTGTACGCGGAGCGGTGCCAGGCGCTGGGGGTTCCGGCGGAATGTATCCTGGTGGAGGACCGGGCGGCCAACTCCGGCGAGAATTTTCAGTTCAGCAAAGCGCTGCTGGAGCGGCGGGGGATTGCGCCCCGCACCGGCGTCATCGCCTGCAAGCCCTACATGGTCAGACGGGCCTTGGCGACTGGCGCGATGCAGTGGCCGGAGGTGCGCTGGGGGGCGGTGTGCGTCCAGACCGGCCTCGATGGGTATCTGGCCCAGGGGAACGAGCTGGACACCGTGCTGAACCTGATGGTGGGGGACCTCCAGCGCCTGCGGGTCTACGCCGGGCGGTTTCAGGCCGCCGTGGAGGTCCCGGATGAAATCTGGGCGGCCTTCCAGCGGCTGGCCGGAGACGGCTATGACCGGTATGTGATCCGGGAAATCTGATTTATCTTACGCAAAACTATAAAAAACGTCCATATTTGGCCTCAACATCTGAAAACAGGGTTGCATATTGCACAAGTCTGTGATACACTTTCCCTGCGGCAATGTCCCCACGTACACAAATTTTACCGGAAAAAGGAGTAGTCACTATGAACAGATTTGGCATCAACGTGGAGTTGAAACATATTCCCGCACTGGACCCTGATTTTATTCCCCTGATGCGGTTCAACCGCGCCTTCCTGGAGGGGGCTAAAAAGCCGGTGGGGATCGCCGTGGAGCGGGCCGACGGTCAGATGGCCGCCTGCCGCACCTTCATTCACGGGACACCCGAGATGGAGGAGGCAGACCACTACTACATTGAGCGGATTGTAAAAACTCTCCTGTGGATGAAGGGCGGGTTCAAGGTCTATGTCAGCGGAGACCAGGGCGTCTGCGACTACCTGCGCTCCGTCTACTGTGCCGGAGGCCAGCAGGAGTTTGACTGGGACTACATGGCCAACGTCTTCGAACACCCTTTCCAGGTGGTGCCAGTGGACGAGATCCCCGAGGCGAAGGACGCCCCCAAGGCCATTGGCGGCCACCTGGGCGGCTGCCGCATCGGCTTTGACGCCGGCGGCTCCGACCGGAAGGTGTCCGCTGTCATCGACGGGGAGACCGTCTATTCCGAGGAGGTGGTCTGGTTCCCCAAGACCAACGCCGACCCCGACTACCACTACAGCGGCATCGTGGCCGCCCTGAAATCCGCCGCAGAGCATATGCCCCGGGTTGACGCGGTGGGCGTGTCCTCCGCAGGCGTGTTCATCAATAACCGGACCATGAACGCCTCCCTGTTTTTAAAGGTCCCCAAGGAAATTTACGACGAAAAGGTGAAGGATATCTATATCCGCGCCATTCACGACACCTTCGGCGGCGTGCCCTACTGCGTCATCAACGACGGCGACGTCTCCGCCCTGGCCGGGGCCATGAGCCTGAACGACAACAGCGTGCTGGGCATCGCCATGGGCACCAGCGAGGCGGTGGGCTATGTGGACGAGGAGGGCCGGATCACCGGCTGGCTCAATGAGCTGGCCTTTGTCCCGGTGGACGCCAACCCCGACGCTATGCGGGACGAGTGGTCAGGTGACATCGGCTGCGGGGTGAAGTACTTCTCCCAGGACGGGGTTATCAAGCTGGCCCCCCGGGCGGGCATCCAGCTGGATGAGAGCGCCTCCCCCGCCGAGAAGCTGAAGGCCGTTCAGAAGCTGATGGCAGAGGACGACCCCCGGGCCGCCCAGGTGTATGAGTCCATCGGCGTCTATCTGGGCCACACCCTGGCCTACTACTATGAGCTCTACGGCTGCCGCCACGTGCTGCTGCTGGGCCGGGTGATGAGCGGCAAGGGGGGCGACCTGATTCTGGATACCGCCAAGCAGGTGCTGGCCGACGAGTACCCCGAGACGGCGGGCAAAATGCTTCCCGAGCTGCCCGACGAGAAGTTCCGCCGGGTGGGCCAGTCTATGGCTGCCGCCAGCCTGCCGGAAATCAAATAAGAAAAGAGGAGCGCTATGGACCGTCAAAAATTGCAGGGCGCCCAGGCCTGGGTCAGGGCTGAGCTGGACCGCTCCGCCGCCTTCTGGCTGGAGCACGGCATGGACCGGGAGCACGGCGGGGTATATACCTGCCTGGACCGGAAGGGAGAAATTTACTCCACCGACAAGAGCGTGTGGATGCAGGGCAGGTGCGGCTGGATCTTCGCCTTTTTGTGCAGCACCTACGGGGTGAAGCAGGAGTGGCTGGAGGCCTCCAGGAGCTGTCTGGACTTTATGGAGGCTCACTGCTTCAACCGCCAGCACGGCGACCGGATGTATTTCACCGTTACCGCCGCGGGAAAGCCCCTGCGCCAGCGGCGGTACTACTTCTCTGAGGCCTTCTGTGCCATTGCCAACGCGGAGTACTACGGCGTGACCGGGGAGAGAGCCCGGCTGGAGCGGGCTCGGCAGTGCTACGACCTGTACTGGGACCTGAGCCAGGGGAAGCCCGACCCGGTGGGCATGGGGCCCAAGACCATCCCCGAGACCCGCAGCGGCCGGGCCTTTGGGACCCCCATGATCATCCTCAATGTTACCGGCGTGATGCTGCGCACCGACCCGGAGCGCAGGGAGCTCTATGAGGAGCGGGCCCGGCAGTGTGTGGAAGACATTTTCAAGTACCACGTGAAGCCGGAGCTGAAGTGTACCCTGGAGAACGTGGACGTGGACGGGACCCCCCGGCTGTACTACACCAAGGGCCGCACCGTCAATCCCGGCCACGACATCGAGGGGGTGTGGTTCCTGCTGGAGCACGCCCGGCGCACCGGGGACGGGGAGCTGGTGAAACAGGCGGCCCAGATGTTTGACTGGGCCATCGCCGCCGGCTGGGACGAGGAGTACGGCGGACTGCTCTACTTCACCGACTGCCTGGGCAAGCCCCCCGAGGCCTACGAGCACGACATGAAGCTGTGGTGGCCCCACAACGAGATCCTGATTGCCTCCATGATGCTCTACCGGGATACTGGGGAGGAGAAGTATCTGGACTGGTTCTACCGGACGGCGGACTACTGCAAGGCCCACTTCGCCGACCCGGAGTACGGCGAGTGGTACGGCTATCTCCGTCGGGACGGCCTGCCCACCCAGCCCAGCACCAAGGGCAGCACCTTTAAGGGGCCCTTCCATATGCCCCGAAGCATGATCCTGGTGGACGGGATGATCTCAGAGCTCCTGGCCCGTCCCTGAGAGAGATTGGACTGGAGGTGCGATGTGGCAAAGAACATCCTGGCCCAGATGATGCAGGAGTACGACAACCTCACCCGGTCAGAGCGAAAAATCGTGGATTATGTGCTGGAGCACCAGAAGGAGACCCAATACATCAGCATTACCGACCTGAGCGCGGAGTGCGAGGTGGCGGTGTCCACGGTGTCCCTCTTCTGCCGGAAGCTGAAGCTGGCCGGATTCAACGATTTCAAGCTGGAGCTGGCCCGGGCGGCCCTGCCCGACGGCGCAAATAAAAGCCAGCTGGCGGGGGAGATCCTGCCGGGGGACAGCCTGAGTACGGTGATGGGCAAGGTGCTCCACACCGTGCAGGAGGAGCTGAACAACTCCTATCATATGCTGTCCGCCCCTGCGGTGGCCCGGGCGGTGGACCTGCTCCGGGGCGCGGGACAGGTGGTCTGCCTGGGTCAGGGCAACCACTCGGTGGTGGCGCTGGCGGCCTGGGCCCAGTTCTCCACCACCTCCTCCAAGTTCAAGACCATTCAGGATTCCCATATGCAGGCGGTGGTGCTGTCGACCCTGTCCAAGGAGGATGTGGTGATCTACTTCTCCTACTCCGGGGCGACCCACGAGGCGCTGGAGGCGGCGGAGATCATCCGGGGCCGGGGGGCCAAGCTGATCCTGGTGACCCGGTATCTCAACTCCCCGGCCAGCGCCTACGCCGACACCGTTCTGCTGTGCGGCCCCAACGAGCAGCCCTTCCAGTTTGGCTCCTCGGCGGCCCTGATGGCGCAGCTCTACGTGGTGGAGGTGCTTTTAAGCGAGTTCATCCGCCGGGATCCGGACCAGGCGGAGCGCAACCGCCAGTCGGTGGGCAAGGCGCTGACCCGGAAGTGTGTGTGAGGAGATTGCAGTGGGCGAGTTTTTTAACCCGGAAAAGGGAATATGGGCCTGGATGAGCACCCTGACAGATGTGGTGGGACTGTCCGTTCTGTGGATATTCCTGTGCCTGCCGGTGGTGACTGCCGGACCAGCCACGGCGGCGCTGTACTATACGGTGGTGAAGTGCGTCCGGGGCCGGGAGAGCGGCGCCTTTGGAGAGTATTTGCGCTCCTTCCGGACCAACTTCAGGGTCGGTCTGGGGGCAACCCTCATTGTGCTCCCCCTGTTTCTGATGCTTCTGGCGGGATATAAAATCGTCCTCTGGTATGGGACGCGGCTGGGGGGCGTGGCCTACGTCCTGTATGTGGCCTACTACTTTGCGCTGGTCCTTCCGGCGGGAGTCCTGTGCTGGCTGTTCCCCCTGTTGGGCCGGTTTGAGTACCGTGTGCGGGACCTGTTCCGCACCGCCTTTCAGCTGACCATTGCCCACCTGCCCAGTACCGTGGTGATCGTGCTGCTCACCGGCCAGAGCGCCGTATTCTGCCTGAACCGGTGGTGGCCGGTGGTGTTCCTGCCTGTGGTGGCCATGCTGCTGGTATCCCTGTTTACCGAGCGGATTTTTGCCAGGTACGTGCCGGAACTGGCGGCGAAGGAGGAGACAGAATAAAACAGCGCGGCCAGAACGGAGGCGCCGTCCTGGCCGCGTTTTTGCAGATTGGGAGAGGGTCAGTGCAGCAGCTCCGGTACGGTCCGGGCAAGCAGCTCTGCCAACTGGCCGTGGCCCCTCCGGGTCAGGTGCATTCCATCCACGGCGTTAAATTCACAGTCCGCCGCATCCAGGAAATGGACGCCCACCAGCTGAGCGGTCTTCTGATAGTACCTGGGCAGCTCCCGGGATTTTTCCAGGCAGCCCCTCCCCATGGGCTGGCCGCACTCCGCCGCCTCCATCTCCGGGCGGATGGGGGGCGGACAGACGATGAGGATATTGGGGGCGCGGTCCCCCCAGCAGTCCACGCTCTGGGCCTTGCGCACCAGCCGCTCCATGCCGATGCCGATGCAGGAGGCGTTGGCCCCCAGCCGCTCCTTAGTGTCGTTGGTGCCCAGCATAATGATGAGCAGGTCGATGACCTCATGGCTCTTCAGCAGGGAGTAGATCACGCTCAGGGCGTCCATGGTCTCATGCAGGGGGTCGGGGAAGACGGTGGTCCGGCCGGACAGACCCTCCTCCGTGACCAGGACCCCCTCCCCCAGGGCTTTCTGGAGCA
The DNA here is from genome assembly GCF_009911645.1 of Pseudoflavonifractor sp. 60. Taxonomy (GTDB): domain Bacteria; phylum Bacillota; class Clostridia; order Oscillospirales; family Oscillospiraceae; genus Lawsonibacter. Next base: position 8,157 of record NZ_QWKI01000014.1, on the reverse strand, counting down.
GGCAGGTCCACCGCTCCTCCTCGTTGAAGCGGATGCCCCCGTCGGCGCAGTCGGCGGGGTCGGCGCAGTAGCCGTGGGTGTTTGAGTCGCCCAGACAGAGAATGTGCTTTTTCATATCGGTTGTGTCCTTTCCAATTGGGCTCATCTCGGATGGGATCGCCCCATATAGTATCTTTAAGAGTAACAGGATTTTTTTGTTTGTCAAGGCAAATCCCGAGGAAATTTTTCAATTTATAAGTGCAAAATCCACAAAAATCGAAATTATTTTTGTTGATTCCACTAAAGTTGGATATTTTCTGAAAATAATTTCGATTTTGATTGACAGACCGCCTGTTCTCTTGTATAATTTATACACTATCCCCGGCCTTGCAGCAACTATTTTTTGTGAAATTAAAGGAGGAAACGCAATGAAGATGAAGAAACTTGTGTCGGCGGCGCTGGCGATGGTCATGCTCCTGTCCCTTGCGGCCTGCGGAGGCGGCAACCAGGGCGGCGGCCAGAGTACCCCCAATACGGGCGGCCAGAGCAGCGCCCAGGGCGGCCAGAGCGACCCCGCGCCTGCCGACGGCACCACCATCACCGCGTGGATCTATCCCGTGGGCGGCTGGCAGGATGAGAAGGCCGTCCAGCCCCTGATCGACGAGTTCACCGCCGCCACCGGCATCAAGGTCAATCTGGAGTGGCTGGCCTACGCCGACGGCGACGACAAGGTGAACACCGCCCTGACCGCCAAAAACGCCCCCGACCTGATTATGGAGGGCCCCGAGCGTCTGGTGGCCAACTGGGGCGCCAACGGCTACATGGTGGACCTGTCTGACATGATCGACGACACCGACCGCAGCGAGATCAACGCCGCCGCTCTGGCCGCCTGTACCAGCGCCGACGGCAAGATCTATCAGTACCCCATGTTCATCACCGCCCACTGCATGGCCGTCAATCTGGACGCCTTCAAGGCGGCGGGGGCTGACCAGTACCTGAACCTGGACACCCACACCTGGACCACCGACGACTTTATCAAGGCGGTGGAGGCCCTGTACGCCAAGAAGAACGACACCGTGGCCGCTGTGTACTGCAAGGGCCAGAGCGGCGACCAGGGTACCCGGGCGCTGATCAACAACATGTACGGCGGCACCTTCACCAACGCCGAGCACACCCAGTACACCTGGGACGACCCCAACAACATCAAGGCTCTGGAGCAGCTGAAGAGCATGAAGGGCATCGCCTTTGACGCCTCCCTTGAGGGCGGCGACGAGCTGAAACTGATGTATCAGGAGATCCTGGATATGGCTTTCTGCTGGAACATCGCCCAGCAGCTGGATCCCGCCGCTGCCGGCACCGGCGCCGGTAAGACCATCAGCGGCCAGGAGATCGTCTGCATGAACTTCCCCTCTCCCGATGGGACCCCTGTTCTCCAGGGCGGTATCTGGGGTCTGGGTATCTTCAACAACGGCGACCAGGCCCGGATCGATGCAGCCAAGGAGTTTGTCAAGTGGATGTGCGACTCTGAGCACGCCGCCGAGGCCGCCAAGGTCTCCAACTTCTTCGCCGCCCGCAGCGCCGCCGAGGGCACCGACCTGTCCAACATCTTTGCGGACAACGCCATTATGACCGACTACAACAAGGTCATCCTCCCCAACCTGGGCGACTACTATCAGATCACCGCGGGCTGGGCCGGCGCTCGTACCGAGTGGTGGACCATGCTCCAGGAGGTGGGCAACGGCCAGAATATCGCCGACTCCGTGGCCAACCACGTGGCCGCCGCCAACGCTCTGACTGCGGGCTGACCATCATAACATAGGCTGTAAAAGAGATAAGGGTTTATGCGCCCCTCTCCCGCGAGGGCGGGAGAGGGGCGTGTTTTATACTTGGGTTCTTGTAAAGGAGTGTTGAGCTTGGCAAGACAATCGAAACCGACCATGAGCCGGGCGCTGCAGCGGCGGGAAAACATCGCCGGCTATCTGTTCATGCTGCCCAGCCTGATCTTCTTCCTTGGATTTGTGGTATTCCCCATGATCGTCTGTATCCTCACCAGCCTGACGAATACAAACATGCACGACCCGGGGCTGATTGGCGGCAACTTCATCGGTCTGGACAACTTTGTCCGCCTGTGGCAGGACCCCACCTATCTGGACGCGCTGAAAAACACCTTTGTTATCGTGCTGGTCAGCGTGCCCACGGTGTGCGTCTTCTCCCTGTGGGTGTCCTCTGCTATCTACCAGCTGAAGGGCCCCGTCCTGTCCGCCTTCCGCTGCATCTTCTACCTGCCTGTGGTCACCGGCTCAGTGGCCGTTACCGTGGTGTGGGCCTGGATCTACCACAACTACTATGGCGTGCTCAACTTTGTCATTGGCCCCAAGGGGCTGGGACTCATCGACGGCCGGATCAACTGGCTGGGCGACCCCAAATATGCCCTGGGCTGTATCATCCTGATCCTGTTCACCACATCTGTGGGCCAGCCCATCGTCCTGTACGTCTCTGCCCTGGGCAACGTGGACCAGACCCTCATTGAGGCCGCAGAGGTGGACGGCGCCAACGACCTCCAGGTGTTCTGGAAGGTGAAGTGGCCCCAGATGATGCCCACAACTCTGTACATCCTGGTCATCACCACCATCAACTCCTTCCAGTGCTTCGCCCTGATCCAGCTGCTGACCAAGGGCGGCCAGGGCACCAATACGGTAATGTACCATATCTACTGGACCGCCTTCAAGCTGACCGAGCAGGCGGGCCACTTCGGCTATGCCAACGCCATGGGCGTGATGCTGGCCATCTTCATTGGGATCCTGTCCGCTATCCAGTTCAAGCTGGCAAAAGAGAAGTAAGGAGGTGCTGGTATGAAAATTCAAAGCGGCAGCAGCCGGGCCTACAAGGTCTTTTCCGTGATTATCCTGGTCATCCTGGCGTTCCTGTTCGCCTTCCCGCTGTACTGGATCATTACCGGCGCCTTTAAGAGCAGCGCCGATATCAACAACGCTACCAAGGTGATCTGGTGGCCCACCGAGTGGGTGACCACCAACTTTAAAAACCTCTTTGACAAGCGCAGCGCCCCCCTGTGGGAGCTGGCCATCCCCTTCAGCAACTGGTTCACCAAGGACGGCCGGCTGCTCTACTGGTCGGTGGGTCCCACCGCCCCCGCCGCCTTCCGGTGGCTGATCAACGCGGTGTTTATGGCGGTGGCAGCCATGATTATCACCTGCGTCACCGCCGCTATGGCGGGCTATGCCCTGGCCAAGAAGCGGTTCAATGGCCGGGCCCTGGTGTTCTCCCTCATCGTGTGCGCAATGGCCCTGCCCAAACAGGTTATCCTGATCCCCCTGCTGAAGGAGATGTCTGGCCTGAAGCTGTACGGCAGCCTGTGGGCGGTCATCTTCCCCACGGTGGGCTGGCCCTTCGGCGTGTTCCTGATGAAGCAGTTCTCCGAGGGTATCCCGGGAGAGATTTTGGAGGCCTCCCGCATTGACGGCGCCAGCGAGCTGAAGACCTTTTCCACCGTGGTCATGCCCATGATTAAGCCGGGCATCGGCGCGCTGTCCATCTTCACCTTTATCAACTGCTGGAATGACTACTTCATGCAGCTGGTCATGCTGGACTCCAACAGCGTCTACACCATCTCCATGGGTATATCCACCCTCCAGGCGGAGACCTCCACCGATACCGGCCTGCTGATGGCGGGTGCGGCGATGGCATCCATCCCCATTATCACGGTGTTCCTGATTTTCCAGAAATATTTCACCCAGGGTATTGCCATGGGCGCGGTAAAGGGTTAAACTTATGATTTATGCAAAGAATATTGACGCCCTGGCCTACCGGGGCATCCATCCCAACCTGGACCTGGCTCTGGCGCACATCACCCCGGAGTTTTTGGCGGGCGTGGGCTATGAGCGCACCGAGCTGAAGGGGAGCGACGTGTACGTGACCCGCTTCACCTACGAGACGGTCCCGGAGGAGGAGAGCTTTTTCGAGGCCCACAAAAAGTATCTGGATATCCACATCATGACCGACGGCTTCGAGGGGGTTGAAATCGCCCCGCCAAGGGAGCTGGAGGAGTTTGACCGGGTGGAAGCCAACGATTTTTACGCCTACCGGGGCCCGGCCCACTACAGGCTGACCCTGTCCCCCGGAGATTTTCTGGTGGTCTTCCCCAACGACGCCCACCGCATCAAAATGCAGCTGGACGCCCCGGAAACGGTGACCAAGGTGGTTTTTAAAGTACGGATCATTGAAGATTGAGGTGAGCAAACATGAAAGATTTTTCCAAATATCAGGGCATTATCCCCGCCTTCTACGCCTGCTATGACAAGGAGGGCAAGGTGGACGGCGGCGCTGTCCGGGCTCTGGCCAGGTACCTGCTGGACAAGGGTGTGAAGGGCCTGTATGTAGGCGGCTCCTCCGGGGAGTGCATCTATCAGAGCGCGGCGGAGCGGAAGCTGACCCTGGAGAACGTTATGGCTGAGGTGGGGGGCAAGCTGACCATTATCGCCCACGTGGCCTGCAACAACACCGCCGACAGCCAGGAGCTGGCCGCCCATGCCGAGAGCCTGGGGGTTGACGCCATTGCCGCTATCCCGCCCATCTACTTCCACCTGCCCCCCAAGGGCATTGCCAAGTACTGGAATGATATTTCTGCCGCCGCCCCCAACACAGATTTTGTCATCTACAACATTCCGCAGCTGGCCGGAGTGACCCTGTCGGTGCCCCTGCTCCAGGAGATGATGAAAAATCCCCGAGTGATTGGGGTTAAGAACTCCTCCATGCCAGTGCAGGACATTCAGATGTGGCGGGATGAGGGCGCGTTCGTCTTCAACGGCCCGGATGAGCAGCTGCTGTCTGGCCTGGCGGCCGGGGCGGGGGGCGGAATCGGCGGGACCTACGCCGCAATGCCGGAGCTGTACCTGGAGATCCTCCGCTGCTTCCAGGCGGGCGAGCTGGAGAAGGGCCGGGAGGTCCAAAATGAGTGCTGCCGCATTATCTACAAAATGTGCTCCGCCCAGGGCAATATGTACGCCGTGATTAAGGAGATCATCCGGCTTCAGGGCGGGCCTGACGTGGGCAGCGTCCGAGCGCCTCTGCTGGAGCTGGAGGAGGGCGACCGGTCTGCCGTCAAGGAGGCATACGAGATGATTCAGGCGGCAATCTCCCGCTATTGTCTGACCAATTCATAAAAATAAAGCCCCCAATTTCCACACCAGAGCAAGCTGTATCCAGCTTGCTCTGTTTTTTTGCCCTCGCCGTCTGGAAGAGCATCGGCAGGCGCTTGCGCATATGATGGAGTGAGCCGCGCAATGGGGGAGGGCGGACTCCCATCCCTGGGCGGCTGAGCTTCCGGAATGTGGACAGCAGCTGCTGTATCATTAATATGTTGATCCTCCGCGCCTGCCATGACCGCCGCAGGCGGAACGCCCTGCCGCAGTGTCAGAGCAGTGTGCGAAGTAGGCCCTTGCCGCCTGAAATCCAGAGGGCGACAGATGAGAAGGGAAATATTATGCGGCAAATTCAATGGCGGGATCGATTTAATATTGGTGTGGAGATGATAGATCAGGCCCACCACAGACTCTTTTCCATTGTCCAAAAGATGACGGATCTATATGTGGAGCGGCATGAGGATAAATTTGCCTGTGTAGAAGGAATTAAGTATTTTAAGGCTTACACCCTCAAGCATTTTGCGGAGGAGGAAGCCTATATGCGGAAAATTGGATATTCCGGCTACCTGGCCCACAAAAGCCTCCACGACAAAATGCGGTATGAGACGCTGCCGGAGCTGGAACGAATGCTCTATGAGTCGGATTTTTCCACTGAAATGGTGCAGCGGTTTATTGGAGTGTGTACCGGGTGGCTGACGGGCCACATTATGATTGAGGACCGGGCGATCATCAAGGATGGGACCGGCGAGCCGGCGCCCATGGGTTTGGATGACGAGATGTCTGTGATCCAAGCGGTCATTACAGCCCCGCTCCAGGAGATATTGGGGTGCCCCATCCAATATTCCGGCAGATTTTCCATCAAGGATGTTATTTTGCACGAGCAATGCTATGAGCTGACCTATCGTGCGGCGGAGGAAAACCGGCTGCGGGTCATACTGGTCATGGGACAGGAGATGCTGCTTCACGCGGCGGGCCTGATGCTGGGGATGGACTTCTATGAGAAGAATGAGATCGTCAGCTTTGCCATGCAGGAGATTGCGCAGAACCTGATTCAGCGGGCGGCGGTGTACTTTGGAAAGCATCCCGATGAATTCCGGCTGGAGAAGGGGTGCTTTTTGACCCACGAGGAGTTTCTGGAGCGATTCCAGGACCAGTCTCCCCAGTACAGCCTGCTGTTCCATGTGGAGCAGGAGAGCTTTGCCATCTGTATTGACCAGGACCTGCCGCCCCAAGCTCCGGCTGCTTGACGCATTAGAAGTGCGGCTTTTTTACTTCCACTGCCATAGAAGTGCCCGAGGTGAAGGGACTTCATCGATCGTAACCCGCTTGTTGCAATCAATCCAGCCTTTTCCTGGGAGAAGGCTGGATTTTTCCTTCGGTCTGCCGCTGTGAGGGCGGGCCTTTCCTCGCAGCATAAAGCCATTGTGCAAAGTCAATATATTTTTCCGTTAAAACTATTTGAGATATCGGCTATATGAAACAGGAACTATCCAGTTTCTGACCTTTGTGTTATAATATACACAAAGTTCCGGGGCAGAAGCTGGGGCTTGTCCGGCTAAAATGTGCAAAGCGGACAGCCCTCCCACCCTGCTGCGGGCGCCAAAGAACATAAAAAGGAGGGTATATGCAAGGTCCTGCCAGGTCCCAGAAAAGCGCGCCAATGGGAGAACATTGGTATTGAAACATCATATGCTCCGAAATGGCATGACAAGGGTACAAGCATGAACTGCCTGTACTGGAATATTGGTCCAGTGTGGGGGAGAGGGCAGAGAGAATTGCCTGTTTGTATGTCTTAAAGTTCATGTCAAATGGATGACAGCAAGGGGGGATGGGTTACAATCGCTGAAAACGTGGGTTACGAATATTGAAGAGAAAGGTGAAAAGAATGGCAAAAGTAAAAGGCAAAAGACTTCTGAGTGCTCTTTTAACGGCGGTCATGATTTTGGGCTGTATTACAATTCCTGCCTCCGCTCTCACAGAGGAGGGAAGCGCGCCTGAGGCCCCCTCGATTGTGGAGGTTACCCCTGAGACAACCCCTGAGGAGGGCGAGCCCGCCGGTACCCCTGAAGAGGGTGAGCCCGCCGGTACCCCTGAGGAGGGCGAGCCCGCTGACACCCCTGAGGAGGGCGAGCCTGCCGACACCCCTGAGGAGGGCGAGCCTGCCGACACCCCTGAGGAGGGCGAACCCGCTGATACCCCCGAGGAGGGCGAGTCCGCTGGTACCCCTGAGGAGGGCGAGCCTGCCGGTACCCCTGAGGACGGCGAGTCCGCCGATGACCCCGAGGCTGAGGAGTCCTCTGTTTTCGAAGTGGAGCGCGCCGTCACCGTCGGCCCTAACACGCTGGTGCTGACCGCGCCCTCCGATGTGAAGGTGGAGTTGTACGACACCATTAATTACAATCGCTTCGATAACGAGCACAGAGTGAATCCCACCTCTGTCACCACCGAGAATGGGATTACCAGCTATGTCTTTGCGGACCTGCCTGTGGGCAGCTATAACTATCTGTCCAGCGGCAATGGCTACTACACTGTGGACAAAAACATCTGGTTCTCTGAGGCGAAGGCCGCCACAGGCGTGACCATTGACGCCTACCCCGGCAAGCTGGCCGGCGGAGGCTTTGAGCAGAATCCCAACGCCTCTCCAGGCTTCAATGTTGTTCGCCTGCAGAGCGACGAGCTCTGGGAGAAGGTCTTCGGCAAGACCTGGTCTGACGCAGATGACGATATCCTGACCAGTGCCTACTTCACCAACCGGGACCGTACGACCCGTGACGGCGTACACCAGCAGACCACCAACAAGGAGATGGTGGAGTGGATCCAGCATCTGCTGGCGGAAGAGAATCCCAAGAACTATATGCACCTCTTCTGGTACACCAAGGAAAATGTCGCGCCCGGTCACGACCTGTATGCAGATTATGAGGGCGCGCCCATCCTGGTGTTCACCAAGTCCGACCTGAGCAGCGCCCGCACCCTGGAGGACGCCGCCGCTGTCCTGGCACGGGACACCAGTAAGGTCACC
>NZ_QWKI01000013.1 GCF_009911645.1 Pseudoflavonifractor sp. 60 | reverse complement strand
TTCAGTACCAGGCCCAGGTCCATCCCCCCGAGCCCGCCGCCACCGAGGGCGCGCTGGTGATGGCCCGCCAGCTGGCCAACAGCTTCGGCGACGAAGTGCTGAACAACGTGAATGTGGTGATGATCCCCCGCTTCAACTCCGACGGCTCCTACGAGTGGATTCGTGTCAATACCGAGAGCGGTCTGGACATGAACCGGGACTTCCACTGGCTGAGCTGCCCCGAGACCCGCATGGTGGTCAACATCTTCAACCTGTTCTATCCCGAGGTGGTCATCGACACCCACGAGATGCAGAATGACGGCGCGGCTACCTGGGAAAATCAGGATGACCTGCAAATGACCGGCAACGGCAGCGGCGGCCTGAACCCCCAGCCCCTGGCCGACCTGGCCATTGAGGAGCTGAAATTCGCCCTGAACAACGCCAAGCAGTACGGCATCCGCGGCACCGCCTATCAGCAGTACCCCTTTGACGTGTATACCACCATCGGCGCCGCCTACCCCGCGACCCGGGGCTCCATCGGTCACCTGATTGAGACCAAGGGCATCCACGCCGGTATGAGTATGTTCGAGCGCCGGGTCATGTCTCAGTGGGCTGCTTCCAGCGGCATTATCCGGTTTGCATCCCAGAACTCCGCCCGTATCCTGAGCACCGTGGCCCAGGCCCGCCAGGAGATTATTTCCAAGGGCGCTACCTACGAGGAAGACGACGTCATTATTCTGCGCCACTCTGACGTGACAGATCGTGATCCCTGGTGGGAGGACTATGATGTGTACGACTGGGTCAGCGGCGAGAAGACCGGCACCACCGACTACACCTGGATCCGCCGCTCCGGCATTGTCTCCTCCCGTCCCCGTCCCACCGCCTACGTCATCCCCGCCGACATTGACGGGATCGACGATATTCTGCGTGTGGTGGAGGGACACAACATCCAGTACTACAAGCTGGACAACGGTTCCTCCGTCAAACTGAATCAATACATCTACAACAACATCACCAGCTCCGTCCTGTCCGGGGAGCAGACGGTCACCTTTGCCAATGGCGCCTATGTGTTCCCCATGAATCAGACCGCCTCCACTCTGATGGGCCTGATGTTTGAGCCGGACGTCTATGACAACCGCTCCTACAAGTCCGACTTCATCCGTATGGGCTACATGGAGGCCGCCGAGGGCCAGCCTCTGCCCCTGTACCGCTATGAGCACAACCTGGTCAACGGCAAGGTGGAGGCTTTCACCGCCGCCACCTCCGGCACCATGACCCTGACCGCCCCTGCGGATGTGGAGGTCGTCCTGTACGACACCTTCGATTACCGCAATTTCAACGAGGAGCATCAGGTGGCCCCCACCTCCACCGCGACCAGCAACGGCATTACCACCTATGTCTTCAACAATCTGCCCGTGGGCAACTACAACTATGTGTCCAGCGGCAGCGGCTACTACACCGTAGACAAAAACATCTGGTTCTCTGCGGAGAAGGCGGCGAATGGTCTGACCGTTGACGCCAACCCCGGCAAGATGGCCGGCAACGGCTTCGAGCAGGACCCCAACGCCTCTGAGGGCTTCAGCGTGGTTCGCCTCCAGACCGACGAGGTGTGGGAGAAGGTCTTCGGCAAGACCTGGTCTGACGCGGACGACGATATCCTCACCAGCCCCTACTTCGCCAACCGCAATCAGAACACCCGGAACGGTGTGCATCAGCAGACCACCAACAAGGAGATGGTGGAGTGGATCAAGAAACTGGAGCAGGAGCAGAATCCCAACGGCTATATGCACCTCTTCTGGTACACCAAGGAGGATGTCTCCCCCGACCATCACCTGTATGACGACTACCCCGGCGCACCCGTCCTGGTGTTCACCAAGTCCAACCTGTCCGGCGCAAACACCCTGGAGGACGCCGCCGCGATTCTGGCCCGGAACACCAATAAGGTCACT
>NZ_QWKI01000012.1 GCF_009911645.1 Pseudoflavonifractor sp. 60 | reverse complement strand
TTCAGTACCAGGCCCAGGTCCATCCCCCCGAGCCCGCCGCCACCGAGGGCGCGCTGGTGATGGCCCGCCAGCTGGCCGGTGAATACGGCAAAAAGGTACTGGACAATGTGGACGTGGTGATGATCCCCCGGTTTAACTCCGACGGCTCCTACGAGTGGGTTCGGGTCAACACCCAGAACCGGGATATGGATATGAACCGGGACTACCACATTCTGAGCTGTCCGGAGACCCGCATGATCGTGAACACCTTCAATCTGTTCTACCCCGAGGTGGTCATCGACACCCACGAGCTGCAAAACCAGGCCCGGGGCAGCGATGCTGCGGACGACCTCCAGATGACCGGCAACGGCGGCGGCGGCCTGAATCCCCAGGCGCTGGCCGACCTGGCCATTGAGGAGCTGGAGTACGCCCTGAACAACGCCAAGGAGAAGTACGGCATCCGCGGCACCGCCTATCAGCAGTATCCCTACGACGTGTACACCACCATCGGCGCAGCCTACCCCGCAACCCGGGGCTCCATCGGCCACCTGATCGAGACCAAGGGCATCCACGCCGGCATGAGCATGTTCGAGCGCCGGGTCATGTCCCAGTGGGGCGCAGCCAGCGGCATTATCAGCTTTGCGGCGGAAAATTCTGGCCGTATTCTGAAGACCGTGGCCGAGGCCCGGGCCGAGATCGTCGCCAAGGGCGCTACCTTCGAGACCAACGATGTGATTATCCTGCGCCACCACGACGTGAAGGATGAGGAGGTCTTCTGGGAGGACTACCCGGTGTACGACATGGCCAGCGGCGTGCAGACCGGCACCACCGACTATACTTGGATCCGCCGCGCCGGCGTCGATACCTCCCGCCCCCGTCCCACCGCCTATGTCATCCCCGCCGATATCAGCGGTATTGACGACATTTTGAAGACGGTGGACGGACACCAGATCCAGTACTACAAGCTGGACAACGGCTCCTCCGTCAGCCTGAAGCAGTATGTCTATCAGGACATTACCAGCTCCAATCTGGGCGGAGAGAGGACCGTCACCTTTGCCAATGGCGCTTACGTGTTCCCCATGAATCAGACCGCGTCTACCCTGATGGGTCTGATGTTTGAGCCGGACGTCTACGACAACCGTGCCTACAAGTCCGACTTCATCCGCATGGGTTACATGGAGGCTACTGCTGGCCAGCCTCTGCCGCTGTACCGTTATGAGCATGATCTCGTCAACGGTAAAGTAAGCCTGACTGATCCCAGCAGCGGCTCCTCCTCCGGCAGCTCTTCCGGCGGCTCCTCCAGCAGCTCCGGCTCCAGCGGCTACAGCATTTCCGCGCCTGCCCGGGTTACCGGCGGCACCGTGAAAGTCCGGCCCTCCAGCGCCAATCAGGGAGTCAAGGTGACCATCACCGCTACCCCCAACGCCGGCTATGAGCTGGATCGGCTGACTGTTACCACCTCCAAGGGTGAGACGATTGCAGTCTCCAGCATCGGCAACAATCAGTATACCTTTACCATGCCCGCCTCCAGGGTTACTGTTGACGCCGTCTTCGTGCGTGCCGATACTCCCACAACGCCCAGTACCGGGATGAACTTTGTGGATGTGCCTGCCAACGCCTACTACTACAACGCCGTGAACTGGGCGCTGGCCAATGGCGTCACCGCCGGCACCGGAGCCAACACCTTTGGACCCGACTCCCAGTGTACCCGCGCCCAGATTATGACCTTCCTGTGGCGGGCCGCCGGGTCCCCCACCGTTACGGGCGCCAATCCCTTTACCGACGTGGCCAGCAATGCCTATTATGCCCAGGCTGTCCAGTGGGCGGTGGCCCAGGGGATCACCTCCGGCACCAGCGAAACCACCTTCAGCCCTGACGGTACCTGCACCCGCGCCCAGGCCGTGGCCCTGATCTATCGGGCCAAGGGCTCCCCCCAGGTCAGCGGCACCAACAGCTTCACCGATGTGGATGCCGGCGCTTACTACGCTGATGCCGTCCAGTGGGCGGTGAGCAATGGCGTGACCTCGGGTACCAGTGCGACGACCTTCGGGCCGGACTCCCAGTGTACCCGCGCTCAGATCGTTACGTTCCTCTATCAGGCGTTTGCCAACTAATCCCCCCGCCTCTCCGCCGGCATATGAAACAAACTGCGGCGGGAGACCCGCATAAGCGGCTGAAAGGGCCTGCTGTCTGTCAACTACAGACGGCAGGCCCTTCAGCGTTTCCTCCGGCAAACAAAGCTGAAATTTCCTCTTGACAGATGGGAGCATTGGTGCTATGGTTAGTTACGTAAGTAATGAACCGATAAACCAAAACGACCCGGAGGTGATTAAGTGCGCGGAACCCTGAACGACCAGTCCCTGATCTATTTGCAGATTGCCCGAATGCTGGAGGACGACATTCTCCGGGGGGTCTACCAGGAGGAGGACCAGGTGCCCTCCACCAACGAGCTGGCCCGGGGCTACAACATCAACCCGGCCACGGCGGCCAAGGGGCTGAATCTGCTGGCGGCGGATGGGATTTTGTACAAGCGGCGGGGCATTGGCATGTTTGTGGCGAAAGGAGCGGAAGAAGCGGTGAGGCGAAAGAGAAAGGCCGCCTTTTACAACGGATACGTGAAGCCCCTGGTGAAGGAGGGGGCCTCCCTGGACCTCACCGGGGCGGAGCTGCTGGACATGATAACCCAAGCGATGAAGGAGGAGAAGGCATGAGCGCTGGAATTTTAAAGGCACAGGGACTGTGTAAGTCCTACAAAAACAAGGAGGTCCTGCACAACCTGGACCTGGAGATCGAGCCGGGAAAAATCTACGGGCTGATTGGCCGCAACGGGGCGGGCAAGACGACTCTTCTGGGCATTCTCACCGCCCAGAATACCAAGAACAGCGGTCAGGTGACTTACGACGGCCAGGACGTGTGGGAGAATCAGAGGGCCCTCAATGATATCTGTTTCTCCCGGGAGATGCAGGCAACCCTGTTCTCCGGGCCCAACAATTTGAAGATCAAGCACTACCTGAGATCCGCCGCCATCTACTACCCCCACTGGGACCAGGCTTACGCGGACCGGCTGCTGGAGGAATTTAAGCTGGAGACCAAGAAGAAAATCTCCCAGCTTTCCAAGGGGCAGATGTCCATGGTGACCATCCTCATCGCCCTGGCCAGCCGCTCCCCCGTCACCATTCTGGACGAACCGGCGGCGGGGCTGGACGTGGTCATGCGGGAGCGCTTTTACCAGCTCCTCCTGGAGGATTTCGCCCAGACGGGCCGTACCTTCATTGTATCAACCCACATCATCGAGGAGGCCGCCTCCGTCTTTGAGCGGGTCATAATCCTGGACGAGGGCCGCATTATCGAGAACGCCCCCACCGAGGAGCTGGTGGACCAGTTCCGCTATGTGTCGGGCCGGGACGACGTGGTAGACCGGGCCTGCAGCGGCCTGCAAGTCCTGATGACCCACCAGATGGGCCGCCACAAGACGGTGGCCGTCCGGGGGGACGCGGTCAGGCTGGCGGCGGAGGAGGATGTGGACGTCTCCCCCATGAATCTGCAAAACGTCTTCGTAGCCCTGTGCGGCCACGGGGACGCCCAGTGAGGAGGGGAGCGCTATGGTAAAGTCCTTTCGCTTCCTGCTCGGCTTCGCCTGGGTCAACCTGGGGGCGGTCATCGGGTTTGCGGCCATTGTCATCGGGGGGTGCTATCTCACCGGTGTGCCCGGCAGTTCCCAGGTGCAAAATCTCTTTGTGTCCTACTACGCCATGTTTCCCACCCTGATTTTGCTGTGCCTGTTCCTCTACGCCTTCGCCCTGTGTACCAGTAATTTGAACATGGGGCTGTCCATGGGGGCCCGGCGGGGGGATTTCTTCTGGGCGCTCCAGGGGATTATAGTGTTCTACACCCTGGTGTGCTGGGTCCTGCAATGGCTGATGGCGGTCCTCCCCGAGGTGGCCAACTGGGCGGTGCCGGAGCGGTTCGGTGTGCTGTCCTTCCGCGACAGACCGTGGATATTTTTGCTGCTGTCCATGGCAGCCCTGGTGCTGGGCTGTCTGGGCGGTCTGCTGATGGTGAAGAACAAGATTTTGGGGACCATTGTGATCGTGATTTCTATGCTCATCCTGCTTGGGAGCACCATGTTCCTGCTCTTGGCCTCGGAGACCGGCATATTTGACTTCATGGACGGACCGAGGTGGGCCTGGCTGGACCTCCTGCCCCGGATCACGACCGGCGTGCTGGCGGTCTCCTTCGCCGGGGGAGAGCTGCTGATTTGGCACACCATCCAGCGCTATGTAGTGAGGTGAGAGCGATGCTAAAAAAGATTATTAAGCTGAACGCGGATGACCTGTGGCTCTATGCCGGGGTGGAGGGGGGACTGTTCCTTCTCATTGAGATCATCATCTGCGGGGTCATGTATTTTGCCAGGCCGGAGGACAGCGTCACCATCTCCACCTGTCTGATGCCCATTATCGCCGGCTTTGTATCGCTGATTGCCGGCATCAGCCACGTGGGGGTCACCTTCGACCAGGCTGTCGCCTTCGGACAGACCCGCCGCCGGGCTATGGGTCTGACCATCGCCCTGGAGTGCGTCGAGACCGCCTTCAGCATCGCCCTGGGCGCTGTGCTGGCTGTGCTGGAGCGGTTTGTCTGCCCGAATTTGTGGGCGTGGATGGCCGGAGCGGAGGGCTGGGTGACGGGGAGAGCCTGGGGCACCTGGGACGCGGCCCCCTCCCCCGACGGGACTCAGCTCCTCACAGGGCGGTTCTATGAAAACATGGCCGGGGAGCTCCTGCCCCTGCCGGAGAACACCTTGATTATCAATACCTTCACCTTGGACTGGTACTGGTGGCTGCTGGCCTTTGTCATCGGCGTAGGCGGCGGACTGATCGTTGGGGCGCTGATTCAGAGGTACGGCTCCAAAGGCGGCTGGATCATCTGGTGCATCTGCGTGCTCCCCATGCTGCTGACCCAGCTGCTGCCCATAGAGTCCTATGTGCTCACCGCCTGGTTCTGGCCCCTGATGGGTCTGCTCTTTGCGGCGGGAATTGTTTGGGCGCTGTGGTCCATGCTCCACTCGGTGGTGCGGACGTAGGCAGCCAGAGTCAAAAAAAGGGCGGCTGTGTTGACGAATTTGCCGAAGGCTGATATACTGCTCTCACAAGAAGGAGGGGAGCGCTATGGCCTTTGACCGCGATTTATTTCTCCCTGTGACCCGGGAGGACATGGTCCGCCGGGGGTGGGACAGCTACGATTTCCTGCTGATTACGGGGGACGCCTATGTGGATCACCCCTCCTTCGGCTGCGCCATCATCGGGCGGCTGCTGGAGGCGGAGGGCTACCGGGTCGCCGTGCTGGCCCAGCCGGACTGGCACAGCGCCGCCCCCTTCGCCGCCCTGGGCCGGCCCCGGCTGGGGGTCCTCATTGGGGCGGGCAATATCGACTCCATGGTGGCCCACTACACCGCCGCTAAAAAGCGCCGCCGGGACGACGCCTACTCCCCCGGACGGCGGGCCGGCCTGCGTCCGGACCATGCCTCCATCGTCTACTCCAACCGGGTCCGGGAGGCCTTTGGGGATATCCCTATCGTACTGGGTGGACTGGAGGCCTCCCTGCGCCGCTTTGCCCACTACGACTACTGGGAGGACAAGGTGCGCCGCTCCGTTCTCTTCGACGCCCAGGCGGACCTCCTCTCCTACGGCATGGGGGAGACAGCCACCCTGGAAATTGCCGCCCGACTGGCCTCTGGGACGCCGGTTTCGGAGCTCACCGACGTGCGGGGGACCTGCGTGGCCGTCCGAGACCCCGGCATGTGCGCCTATCCCCGGGTTGAGGTGCCCTCCTTTGAAGAGGTGTCCGCCTCCAGGACGGCCTACGCCCGGGCCAATATGGTGGAGTATCAGGAGCACGACGCCGTGTCGGGGCGGGCCATCCTCCAGCGGCACGGGGACCGCTTCCTCCTGGTCAATCCCCCCGCCCTCCCCCTGACCACAGCGGAGCTGGACCGGGTCGCCGAGCTGCCCTATGTCCGGGAGCCCCACCCCATGTACGACCCACTGGGGGGTGTGCCTGCCATCGAGGAGGTGCGCTTCTCGGTGACCCACAACCGGGGGTGTTTCGGGGCCTGCAATTTCTGCTCCCTGGCCTTCCACCAGGGGCGAACCATCTCCTGCCGCAGCCACGACAGCGTCATCCGGGAGGTGCGCGCCCTCACCGGGCACCCCGGCTTCAAGGGCTACATCCACGACGTGGGCGGGCCCTCCGCCACCTTCCGCCGCCCCTCCTGCCAGAAGCAGCTGAAAAGCGGCATGTGCCGGAACCGGTCCTGCCTGGCCCCGGAGCCCTGTCCCAATCTGGACGCCGACCACACCGACTATATGATGCTCCTGCGGAAGCTGCGGGAGATCCCCAAGGTGAAAAAGGTATTTATCCGCTCCGGTATCCGTTTCGACTACCTGATGAAGGACCCCAGCGGGGAGTTTTTTACCGACCTGGTCCAGCACCACATCTCCGGCCAGCTGAAGGTGGCCCCGGAGCACTGCGTGGCCCACACCCTGGACTATATGGGCAAGCCCCACATTGAGGTGTACGAGAAATTTCGGGAGAAATATGGGAAGCTGAACCGCCGCTACGGCAAGGACCAGTACCTGGTGCCCTATCTCATCTCCTCCCACCCGGGCTGTACCTTGGAGGACGCGGTTCAGCTGGCGGAGTGGCTGAACAAGCAGGGACATATGCCTGAACAGGTCCAGGATTTTTATCCGACCCCCGGCACCCTGGCCACCTGCATGTGGTATACCGGCCTGGACCCGCGCACTATGAAGCCGGTGTTTGTCCCCAGGACGCCCCACGACAAGGCCCTCCAGCGGGCGCTGATGCAGTGGCGCAAGCCCCAGAACCGCAAGCTGGTGCTGGAGGCTCTCCACAGGACAGGCCGGGAGGACCTGATTGGCTACGGCAAGCGCTGCCTGGTGAAGCCGGACAAGGGGATGGAGCCCTCCGGTGCGCCTGCGCCCCGAAGACGGACCGGACAGGAGCGGACGAAAAAGCCCCGCGCCGATACCCGCACCAGAGTGGAGAAAAAAGAGAGCCCCGTCCGCCCCGCAAAAAAGGCGGGTTGGGCGAAGAAAAAACGGTAAGATTTCACAAAATGTGCCCCCTGTGATACCATAAAAATGCCCGCCAGCCAGGCGGGACGGAAGGTGCGCTGTTACATAAGGCGGTTAGTCCACCGTTATTACCCCTTTAGCAAAATTGAAAGAGGGGGAGGTGGCGCAAATGTGGAAGAAACAGATGTGGAAAGCCATCTGTTTCCTGGCAGGTGTGGCGATACTCATGTACCTATCAACCAAAACAGTTGACCGCCCGGCCGGTCCCCGAGCGGTCAACTGTTTTGGTTGACTAAATCGATGGGCTGACCGTCTATTACGGAGCCCTTCTGCTTTTATTGTAGCCGGACGCGCAAAACGCTATTTTTCCCTTAGTTGCAAAAATGCCGAAAACCGTTGTGGCTGTAGGAGAAACGCCCAGTTTGACTAAGGGAAAAAGGACACGCAAAACGTAACTGAACACACGACTAAGGGAATCCTTCATAAAACACGAAAAACCCCGCAAGTGCCTGATATCACAGGGCTTGCGGGGTTTTATGCGTATTGATAAAGGGAATTGATTAAGGGAAAAAAGACGGGCAAAACGTAACTGGATAAAAATTTATATTAGCGAATAAATATTCGAGTTATAGTTTCATTTCTTCGCCGTACTTTTCGAGATAAACATTGACTGCATCTTTTACCGATTGATTGATGCGGTTTGTCGCTGCTGAGCAGGAATTTTTGAAGTCTACCCATCCCATTGCATCAGTTTTTGAGGGCAGTACGGTGTCAGCCGATACCATCATAGTCAAGTTTTCTAAATCATCTAAAATAGAGCAAAGTGCTCTCCGGTACGCTGTGGTCTCCTGCGAATCTAGCTTACGAGCACCCAAAGAGCCAACAAGATAACAAAATGCTTGTACCATACAGACAAGATCGTCTCCAGTGGCAGCAAGGAGCATCTTTTCAAAGGAAACTCTTAAAACATTATACTTTGTTATAGCTCCCTTATCCGTTGTTATATCCCATTCAGGCAAGGGGGTTCCAGTACCCTCTAACATCCATTCCTCATTGACTGAGAATTTTGCGCATAGGAACTTGAGTAAGCTCTTTGAAGGATTATCCCTTCCGTTTTCGATACCCGAGATGTGTGTTTGGGAAATACCTAACTCATAAGCAAACTGTTGCTGATTAAAGCCCAATTCTTTTCGAATATCCCTAAATCGCTCATTCACTGTTGACATGATACTCCTCCTATCGGAAACCGATAAATTTTTATTGACAATATCGGTATCCGCTACTATAATAGAAGCAGACAATTTATTATATCGGAAACCGCTAGGGATTTCAAGGGGGTGAAGTTATGTCGAGAACAACAAGCCTAAACAACAAGCCACCATTGGGAACCATGATAGGCAAACGCTTGAAAGAAATGAACAGACAGCAAAAGTGGTTGGCACAGGAGGCCCGGATATCAAAAACTTACTTATGCGCTATCATGAATGGCCGTGCTATCCCGACGTTGGCGGCGCTCAAACAGATTGCCAAGCCTCTGGGCCTTGACCCCTTCGATCTGGTTGCGGCCTTATTTGGAAAAGAATCTTAGAATTCTGAATCTGTCCAATAGAAATTTTCCTGTTTGCATAGCATGAACTTAGTTCGACAGGAGGTGATACCCTTTGACATGGCTAACAGTACCAGACGTGGCTGCTTTATGCAGAGTTACAGATAGCGCCGTCAAAAAAGCTGTGCAACAAAATAGATACCAATACCGCTATGTCAACGGCAAGGGCCGGGGTGGCAAACAACTGCGCATCGCCTTAGAATCACTTCCAGAGAGCGCACAGGCCCGATATCGCAGGGAAGTACCTCCTCCTGTGGATATCCTGCAATTTACAGGAAAACAGCGGGACGAAGCCAACGCCAAAGCGTGGGTTGTGGAGCAGTACCAGCAAAAGGGTCTATCTCCAGATGATTTTGTATCTTGGTTCAATTCCAATAACCCCACTGAGGACGCTATCACCAAAAGCAAGTTGTTCCGTTGGCAGAGAAAGTACCAAGAGAAAGATGTTGTGGCCTTGATCGACCAGCGCGGCGGGCACAACCGGGGAAAGGACACCATTCCCGAGGAAGCATGGGAGCTGTTCTATTCACTCTATATGACTCAGCAGAAGCGCGGTGTCAAACTCTGTTATGATGTTACCAGGATGGAATACCCGGATATCCCCTCCTGCAAGGCATTTGAGCGCAAGGTCAAAACCATTCCCTATTATGCGGTTCTGTACTACAGGGACGGCCCAAAAGCGTTCAATGACGCTCTTCCTTCCATGGAGCGCAGCAAGCTCGACATTGCATCAAATGATATCTGGTTCTCGGACCACCATCTTGTAGATGTGTTTGTTAAGAGCGCAGACGGAGCCAGGGCAATCCGGCCATGGCTGACGGTGTTCTTCGACGCACGCTCTAACCGTGTAGTATCGTTCCTGGTCCGGGACGCTGACCCTAACGCAACAGCTGTCAAGAAATGCTTCCGTCTGGGCGTGGAACAAAACGGAGTGCCTAACGAGGTTTATTTTGACAATGGTAAGGATTATCGGTCCAAAAGCTTCAGCAAGGACTATCCTATGTCTTTGGTAAACCAGCTTGGTATAGGTCAAATATACGCAACGCCCTACCATGGTCAGGCTAAAACTGTGGAGCGATTTTTCGGTACATTTACCAACCGTTTCAGCCGTCGGTTCGGCACTTATACGGGCTGCAACGCCAAAATCAGGCCTGAGTGTATGCAGATATCCAATAAAGAGATTGTGGCACAGGCCCCCACGCTGGATGAGTTTGTCAAGCTACTGACCGCCTACATAGCGGAGTACAACCAAGAAAAAAGCGATGGTATAGACATGGGCGGAAAGTGCCCAGACCAAGTATACGCTGAAAATCTGGCAGTAAAGCGGGTTGTCAGTGATCTGGATGCCCTACGCCTTCTCTGTGGCAACTCGGAGGAGCGCGTCGTCCACAAAAACGGGATTTCCATTAAGAACAACAACTATTACAACGATGCACTTCTTTACCATCAGGGCGAACGTGTCATTGTGGTCTATGACCCGGATAACATTGATAAAATAGCTGTTTTTGATATGGAAAATCGCGCTATCTGTATGGCAGAGGCTAAAATCCGCACCCCGTTCCGCCATACCAGCGAGGAGGACTACATCAGGGCTGCAAAAGAAAAGAAGAAAGCGCGGACTATGGTTCAGAAGTACAAGCCCACCCGTGATGTAGATATCCATGAAATCATTGCCAGAAATCAACTCATGGAGAAGGTGTTCAACGAATCCGGAGAGCCGGATATTGTAGAGCATATAACACCCCAGGCAGCTCGGAACACTGCTATCCTCAAAGCCACAGACCGCACCGAAACCGCCCGGCGCATTCGAGAGGAGGATAGTGTAAGCGCCACACTGTTAGATTTCTACCAAAAGCAAGCGTAAAGGAGGGAATGAAATGCTTGCCGAAACTAGAGCCGCCCTTGCCGATTTTATGGAACGGAGCGGCAAATCACAGCGGCAGATATCCCGCGAAACGGGGCTTTCCACGTCCGTTATCTCGCAGTTCCTAAATGGTTGCTACGCGGGGGACAATGAGGAAGTCGCCAAATCCATCAACCAGTATCTAACCGTCGGTAAAGAGCGTTTAAACACTGTTTCAAAGACGCCTTTCTACCCCGAGCTCTACAACACGCGGGAGGTTCTTTTCACCTGTCTCTATGCGCACCAGCACAACGATATCACCTTAGTGAGTGGTGACGCAGGAGCGGGGAAAACGACTGCCCTTCGCCACTACGCTGAAACGAATACCGGAGTTATCTTCATCACAGCCAACGCCTGTACTACGTCGGCCACCGCCGTACTGGGCCTGATCTGCCAGCAAGTGGGGCGTCAGGTTCCGGGCCGGAAAGCAGCACTTATGAATACTCTGGTGGAGCAGTTGGCCGGGACAAACCGCCTGATTATTATTGACGAGGCCGACCACCTGTCACTGGACGCACTCCAGGCCGTGCGCAATCTCAATGATCTGGCCGGGGTGGGTATCGTCCTATCCGGCAACGACAAAATCTACCGTCAGATGAAAGCCGGACGCCGCAGCTATGAGTTTGACCAGCTCCGTACCCGGATTGTCATCCGCAAAAAGATATATAACGATTACAAAATCGAGGAAATGGAAGCCATGTTCCCCGGTCTGAGTGAAAGCTGTATCGGCTATCTGCTGAAGCTGGCCCACGGCGAGAGCCTACGCACCGCCAAAAAGCTGTATAACGTGGCAGCGGAATTTGCCGCCGCTTAGGGGAGCACCCTTACGGTGAAGCACCTTCGTGATACCCACCGGCAGCTGTTAGGGGAGGTTTGCGCATGAATGCCCACACAACAGCGGACAGGATAAATGAGAAAAGGGCGGCTGCTACCGCAAATAACAGCCGCCCAGGCGCTGGGGAAACTTCCTCCTAGAAGTCCCCTACAGTATATCATCTGGTTCACAGTTTTTCAAGATAGGGCAAGCCCGATATTTGAAAGGAGTGTTTTTTGGTGGCAGAGTTTAACTTTGACAACCTGGATATCAGCAGAGTGAACAATGAGACCATCGCGGAGCTGGGCGAGGTCCTTTGGCAGTATACGTCGGTTCACTGCCAGGAGGACATAGACATTGCTGAAAAATACCGTGACAGCGTTGATGCCTTAGTGGATAGCCTCAATCCCAAACAGAAAAAATGGTTTGAGGCTTATCAGGAGATGGTTGCAGATGAACTGCGCTTAGCCGAGCAGCGGCGTTTCGTTTGCGGATACAAAATCGCTATGCGGATGATTCTGGAAGGCATGAAGTAAGGAGGAACCACGGAATGTTGAGTAAAAAAGTTTTGGACGCTTTACGGGAGCAGTTCCACGAGGAGTTCGGCGAGCTGAGTGAGAGGGACAGCTACATACAGCGCATGAAGGCTGACGCCTTCGCGCTGATCGGCAGCATGGCCCCCAACGATAGGCGATTGGAGGTTGAGGTCGATGATGCCATCAACGGGATCGTCTCGGCTTCGTCTCTGCTGGGCTTTTATATCGGGGTTCAGACCGGGGCCGATATGGAGCGGCATATCTCCGATTCCAAATTTCCGGAGCAGGTTTTGAAAGTGTTCCGGGAGCTCAAAGAATAATCTTGTTTCTACCCCCGTTATCACGCGTGATAACGGGGGTTTAAGCGCCTGTGTGTATATGTGACCATCTGCGGACAAAAGCCGTTTATGCACCCTCTAAACGGCGAATTGAACAGGTGGTGAATATTGCCTATGATAGGGTCTTGCTGTTGCATTTAAAGTTCGATTAGAAATAATTCCAAGAAGTGTTTCAACAGGACTTTTCGCAGAAATAGCGTTACTATTAAAAAGCAATTTATTTGCTGAAAGGCGGTGTATAGCGTGTTGGAGCCATGGACAAATGAACTTACATCTTCCATGCTGCCCGATGGGATTTGTAAAAGAATCGCTGAAGAAATCGGGGCGGACAATCTTCTAAAATTGGCTGTACTGGTTGGCGGTTCAACCTTCTATATGCCTCAAGCGGAAAGTATTCTGCGTCCGCTCAGAGACCAGAAAATCAAAGAGGCGTACAACGGTTACAACATTCCAGAACTTGCAGAAAGATATGGCATCACCCAGCGGCTTGTTCAGCAAATTGTACGGCAAAAACCGGCTTACCCCATATCTGAATAAACAGGAGGACAAATCAAATGATTATCAACAGTGGCACAATCCGAGAAGCGTTCCAGAGCTTCAACACAGTGTTCAACAAGGCGTTCCAGGAGATGGAGGCTCAGTACCCCCGCGTGGCTATGGAGGTTCCCAGTGAGACGCGGGACGAGAGCTACGCATGGTTGGGAGCAGTCCCCTCCATGCGGGAGTGGATCGGGGACAGGGAGATCAAGAGCCTGACCGCCTACGGCTACACCATCCGCAACAAGGACTTCGAGGCCACCGTGTCCGTCCCTCGCAACGATTTGGAGGATGACTGCATCGGCGTCTACAAACCCATGTTCCAGGATTTGGCCTACAGCGCCCGGAAGCACCCTGACAAGCTGGTGTTCGGTCTGTTTCCCCGTTCCTTTACTGAGCTGTGCTTCGACGGCAAGCCCTTCATCAGCGACAACCACACCCCCGCCGTTGAGGGGACGAAGGTCAAGCCTCAGAGCAACAAGGGGACGTACAAGCTTACGCCCGACAGCTACGGCGCGGCCCGTACACAGATGATGTGCCTGGTAAACGACCAGGGCGAGGTTATGAACATCGTCCCCGATCTGTTGGTGGTGGCTCCCCAGAAAGAAGCCATTGCCCGTACCATCCTCATGGTTGACGAAATTCACCAGGAGGTCAACATCTACAAGGGAACCGCCGAGTTGCTGGTAGTTCCGGAGCTGGCCGCTAACCCGGAGCAGTGGTTCCTGCTGTGCACCAAGCGCCCCGTCAAGCCCTTCATCTTCCAGAACCGCCGCAAGGCCCAGCTTGTTGCGAAAGACAGCCCCACCGACGATAACGTTTTTATGAAGAAGGAGTTTATCTATGGCGTGGATGCCCGCTGCAACGCCGGGTATGGCCTGTGGCAGCTGGCCTTTGGTTCCACCGGCGAGGCGGATATGCCCGCCAAGGCATAAGGGAGGGCGCTATGGATATCAATTACATCATCCTGAGCAATTCCCTTCCCTTTGAGGAAAACGGCTACAGTACCCAAACGCCCCACAAGCTGGTAAAGCTTCTCCCCCTGGGGCTGGTTCACAGCACAAAAGGGGATTTCCTGGTGGATAACGAATCCTTCCAGTCTATCCGCTGCAAGTTCACGGAGCGGCAGCTCCAAATCCCCATTGACTACGAGCACCAGACCTTGAAGGATATGCAGGCCCCGGCGGCGGGCTGGATCAAGGATATCGTACTGCGAAGCGACGGTATCTACGGCGCTGTGGACTGGACGGAACGGGCGGCGGAATATCTGAAAAACAGGGAGTACCGCTACCTGTCCCCGGTTGTCCTGACCCAAGGCAAGGAGCGGCGGGTGGTTGCGCTCCATTCCGCCGCCCTCACCAACACCCCCGCTATTGACGCTATGATGCCCATTGCCTGTAGCGAGAAGCCCAGCGAGGGCGAGAGCGGCGCGGATCAGGGCGAGGCGGACAGCAGCGGTAAGGGTATGGAAGCATTGGCGGAGCTGTTACAGCTTGACCCCAACACCGCCACCATGGAAGATATCTATCAGGCCGTCGCCACCTTGCTGGAAGGGCGGGAAGCGCTGAAACTTAAAGCGGACGCTTGCCAATTTGAGGTTACCATGATGAAGGTAGATAGCGCGGTGGATGAGGCGCTGAGAAGCGGAAAAGTAATGCCTTTCCAACGTGATTGGGCGTTCCAGTCCGCAATGAAGGACTTGGACGGCTTCACATCATGGTTTAAGGCTGCGCCCCAGGTCGTGCCCATGGGTGAGGTTTGCCCGGAGAGGCTTCCCCAGATGCCGCATCATCGTTCCAGGGCGCACGAGCTAAGGGGCTGTCTGCTGAGGATATCGCAAAGTATGGGAATCTCTAAGGGAGGGTTTGACCATGGATTTTGAGAAAATCGGCGGTCACAACGCCGCCGTCCGGGGGTATATCCTCCGTATGCTGGTAAAGGGCTATCACAACGCTTTGGCCGTCCGTCGCATCTCCAATAGCCTTGTCCGGGATGGGCTGGTGTCCGACCCGGATATTTGGGAACCGTTGAAGTACCTCTATGATATGGGCTTCATTGAGTTTACCAACAAGAAGATCACGCCCGACACCGCCTACAGGCAGGATGGCGTGGCGCGGTTGACCACGAAGGGCGTTCGGTTCATTGAGAACGGCGGTGACCCGGAATCGGGGATTGATCTGTGATGGGCAAGCCCAGGAAGCCGCGTTCGGACGCAAAGATATACCAGCTTCCCAAGTCTGTGCTGGACGGCGTCAATGAGCGGTTGGTAAACTACAACATGAGTTATGCGGATATCGTTGCATGGCTCGCGGGGCAGGGCTACAAAGTCAGCCAATCATCCTTATCTCGCTATGCCTTCAAAGTGTTCGAATCGGCGCAGCGTGTCGCCGATGACCTGGAAAAGACCAAGTACATCATTGACGTTATCGGTAGAAACCCCGACTTGGACACCACCGAGGCTACCAGCGCCATTCTTAAAAGCGGGCTGTTGCAGAAGATTTCATCCGCTGAGGAAGAATTCAACAATATGCCTATTGAAAAGGCGGGGCGGTTGTTCGTCCAGTTGGCCAAGGCTGAGGCTGACCGCAAAAGGACAGACTACGCTACCAAACGGAAAGCGGAACTTGCCTTTGACCAGATGGAGGCGGACTTGCTGGCCCAGGTTCGACAGTACCCGGATTTGGCCGCACAGTTGAGGGACGTGCTCAATCAGGCCCGTACCCGAATAGCCAATGCAGACCTTGAATAAAGCGCAGCAGCGACCCATCTCCATGAATGAAGGAGGTGGACCGCTGTGCATACTTATTCGATTTGTTTTCAGTTATTCCCATTTATACATCGTTTAATTGCAGATAAAACCGTGTCTTTCAAGATTCTTCAATTACGTTTTGCGTGTCTCCCCACATTTATTATACCAAAATATGCTCTGTTGTCAAGAAAACAGGACGGGCGCTAGGGCCCGTCCTGTTTGGGTTAATAGCGCACCGCGCTGGAGTCGGGTTCCCAGCTGGGGGTACCGGAGTAGTTGCCGGTTCCGGTGACATCCTGGGCGGCGTTGCCCACGCCCCGGCCAATATCGTCCAGCACATCCTCGGTGTTCCGGACGATATCCTGGGCCCCCCGGGTCAGATCCCGGGAGAGGGCGCTGCCGTTGCCGCCGTAGACCTGGCCGTTGGCGTCGGCGGTGTACTGGCCGTCGTTGAGATAGCTTCTGCCCGAGCTGGCAGTGGTGTTGTACCGCCGGCTCACCTGACCGGCGGAGGCGCTGGAGCCATTGCCGGAGGTGCTCCCGGAATTGGTTCCGGAGTTGACGCCGCTGTTGGTGCCGCTGTTATTGCCTGCGTTGGCGTCGTTGGGATTTCGGTCGGTGCCGCAGGCTGTCAGGGTCCCTGCCAGGGCGAAGGCCAGGGCAAGGGCCATGATACTCTTTTTCATCGCTGAGTCCTCCCAATTTTTTATTGTGCAAACTCATGCGGAGGTTCCATCCGCGCTCTAGTATGTGCCCGATTTTCGGCCGCCAATCCGGGAATGAGCGGAAAATTAACTTTTTCCACCAGCTTTGCCGGAGAAAGCCCTGGAAGTTTCCCGTTTTTTTGGAAAAAACTTTGGGATAACCCTTGCAATTTCATTTCAGGTATGGTATAGTATAACCAGAATGTAAGCTGGAATGGTAAGAGTGGGGTTGAGACTCCGCTCTTTTTAATTGAGAAAAAGATGCGAAACGCCGTTTTAGGAGGTTTGTCCATGGCAAAGGTGACCGATACCGTGGCCGCCCTGGCCCTGCCGGCAGTGGAGGGCGCGGGCTGTACCCTGTGGGATGTGGAATATGTGAAGGAGGCGGGCAGCTGGTTCCTCCGGGTGTATATCGACAAGGAGGGAGGCGTGTCCATCGATGACTGCGAGGCGGTATCCCGTCCCCTGTCCGACCTGCTGGACCAGGCCGACCCCATCGAGGGCAGCTATACCTTTGAGGTCTCCTCCGCCGGGGCGGACCGGGCGCTGAAAAAGCCGGAGCACTTCCAGCAGTTCCTGGGCCAGGAGGTGGAGGTGAAGCTCTACCGCCCCCGGGAGGGCCGGAAGGAGTTTGTGGGCGTCCTGAAATCCTACGAGGAGGGGGACGTGACCCTGGAGGCGGGGGGCGAAACGGTCTCCTTCGGAAAGCAGGAGATCGCCCTGGTCCGGCTCTACCCCAGATTTTGAGCAGACGGCGGCATGATTTTGTGATTACGACAGCGTATGCTGTTTCAGGAGGAAGAACACCGTGGCTAAGAGAGTGGTAAAGAAAAAAGCGAATCCCAACGAGATGGACGGCAAGGAGTTTTTCGAGGCCATCCATCAGATTGAGCAGGAGAAGGGTATCAAGCCCGGCTACATGATGGAGAAGGTGACCCAGGCTCTGCTGTCGGCCTACCGCCGGGACCACGAGGGCGTGGGGGAGAACCTGGTGATCGAGGCCAACGAGGAGGCGGGCATCGTCCGTCTGTTTCTGAAGAAAGAGGTGGTGGAGGAGGTAGACAACCCCTCCATGGAGATCAGTCTGGAGGAGGCCCGGGCCGCGCTGCCCCAGGCGGAGCTGGGGGATACGGTGCGCATGGAGATCAAGACCCGGGCCTTTGGCCGCATTGCCGCCCAGACCGCCCGGCAGGTCATCATCCAGGGCATCCGGGAGGCAGAGCAGGGGATGATCTACGACGAGTTTTCCACCAAGGAGCACGAGCTGCTCACCGGCACCATAACCCGCATCGACCCCCGAAACGGGGCGGTGTCCCTGCGGCTCCACGCCGGCGACCAGTTCACCGACGCCTATCTGGGGGCGGGGGAGCAGGTGAAGGGCGAGCGCTACGTGGAGGGTCAGAAGCTGAAGATCTACGTGGTGGAGGTGCGCAAGGCCACCAAGGGTCCCCAGGTGCTGATCTCCCGCACCCACCCCGGCCTGGTGAAGCGGCTGTTTGAGCTGGAGGTCCCCGAAATTTACGACGGCACGGTGGAGATCAAGTCGGTGGCCCGGGAGGCGGGCTCCCGTACCAAGCTGGCCGTCTGGGCCGCTGAGCCCAATATTGACCCCATCGGCGCCTGCGTCGGCCCCCGGGGACAGCGGGTCAACACCATTGTGGAGGAGCTGAAGGGGGAGAAGATCGATATCATCAAATGGTCGGAGGACCCTGCAGAGTATATTGCCGCCGCCCTGTCCCCCGCCGACGTTATCTCGGTGGAGGAGCTGCCCTCCAAGGGCGAGACCAAGAGCTGCCGGGTCGTGGTCCCGGATGACCAGCTGTCCCTGGCCATCGGCAAGGAGGGCCAGAACGCCCGGCTGGCCGCCAAGCTTACCGGCTATAAAATTGATATCAAGCCCGCGTCCGAGCCGCTGGAGCCCCTTGAGGAGCTGATCGCCCAGGCGGAGGTCGAAGCTGCCGAGGAGGCCCTGGCCGCCTATGAGGCCGGGGAGCTGGAGGAGCCCGCCCCGGAGGCTGAGGAGGCGCCGGAGGAGAGTGGCCTGGAGCAGGAGGAGGACCCGGAGGAGAGCGTCCTGAAGCACGAAGAGACCACAGAGGAGTAAAGTCCGCGGCAGCCGGCAGGAACGGCGTGCAGCGGAGCGGGATATTCCATGAAAGGGAGGGAGAGTTTTGCCCAAGAAGATACCCATGCGCCAATGCGTTGGCTGCCGGGAGATGAAAGAGAAGAGGTCTCTGTTCCGGGTCGTGAAGTCACCGGAGGGCCAGGTGTCCCTGGACTTCAAGGGCAAGCTGCCGGGCCGGGGGGCCTATATATGCCCTGATCCGGAGTGTCTGAAGCGGGCCCGGAAGAGCCGGGCGCTGGAGCGTGCCTTCTCCGCCCCCCTTCCCCCAGAGGTCTGGGAGGGGCTGGAGGAGCAGATCAAGGAGGTGGAGCCCAATGTCCAATGATCCCATTCTCCGTATGCTGGGGCTGGCCAAAAAGGCGGGGCGGCTGGAGATCGGAGAGGAGCCGGTGGGAGCCGCGTGCCGGGCCAGACAGGCCAGGCTGGTACTGCTGGCCTCCGATGCCGCCCCCAATACCCTCCGCCGGGCGGCCCACTTTGGCCAGGCAGGGGAGGTGCTCTGGCTGGAGACCCCCTTTTCCAAGGCGGAGATGGGCCTGTGTCTGGGCCGGTCCTCCTGTGCAATGGCGGCCCTCACCGACGCCGGATTTGCCGCCTCCCTGGTGGAGAAGCTGGCCGCCCGGGACCCGGCGCGCTACCAGAACGCCGCCCAGCAGCTGCGGGTCAAGGCCGACCGGGTCCTTCAGCGGCAGAAGGAGCAGCGCCAGCATGAGAAGAACCTCCGCCAGGGCAGGAGCCACCCCTGGGCCCCGCCCCCCAAAAAGGAGGAGGCCCCGCCGCCCCAGCGCGGCAAGCCCAGACAGCCCAAGGCCCATCGCCGTCCGGACCCCAAGGCTGAGCCAGAGCGCAGAACTCCCGGCGGACGCCGTCTTACCGGCAAGCTCCGTCACTCCTAAGAATCGAGGTGCATCCATCTATGATGATTAAATATCCCGTCCATAAGCTGGCCAAAGACTTTTCCAGAAAGGGCAAGGTGCTGCCGTCCAAGGAGATTATGGACATCCTGACCCAGTACGGCCACCCGCCCAAGAACCATATGCAGCCCCTCACCGATTTGGAGCTGTCCATTGTCTTCGAGTACCTGACCCAGCACAACCAGATCGACTCCATCGAGCAGGTCTATGCCGACGTGTACCACGACCCGGAGAGTAAGAAGGAGCCCGCCCCTAAGCAGGAGGCAAAGCCCGCCGCTCCCAGACAGGAGAAGAAGGAGCAGCCCGCGCCCCAGGGGAAGAGCGCCCCCCATCAGAGTCCGGCCCAGGGGAAGGCCGTCCAGCAGCCCACCAGCCGGGTCCCCACCAAGAAGGTGGTGGATACCCGGGGCGGCGGCGATATCAACCTGGCCAAGTACGACGAGCGGCTGGAGAACTTTACCGACCAGCGCCGCCAGGACGTGCGGGGCGGCAAGCAGAAGATCAAGCAGGGCCAGCGCTCCCGTCAGCAGGGCGGGCGGGGCCAGTCCTTTGGCAGCAAGCGCCGTCAGGAGGAGCAGGACCGTATGCGCCGCCTCCAGCTGGAGATCGCCAAGAAGGCCCCCACTAAGGTGCTCATCCCCGACGAGATCGGCGTGGGTGAGCTGGCCTCCCGGATGAAGAAGACGGGGGCCGAGGTGGTCAAGTGCCTGATTAAGAACGGCGTTATGGCCTCCCTCAGCGACATTATCGACTTCGACACCGCCGCTATTATCGCCGAGGAGATGGGCTGTAAGGTGGAGAAGGAGGTCATCGTCACCATCGAGGAGCGCCTCATCGACACCGCCGAGGACAGGGAGGAGGACCTGGCCGCCCGAGCTCCGGTGGTGGTGGTCATGGGCCACGTGGACCACGGCAAGACCTCTCTGCTGGACTATATCCGCAGCGCCAACGTGGTTTCCGGCGAGGCCGGCGGCATCACCCAGCACATCGGCGCCTATCAGGTGGACGTGAAGGGCAACACGGTCACCTTCCTGGACACCCCCGGCCACGAGGCTTTTACCGCCATGCGGGCCAGAGGCGCTATGATTACCGATATCGCCATCCTGGTGGTGGCCGCCGACGACGGCATTATGCCCCAGACGGTGGAGTCCATCAACCACGCCAAGGCGGCCAACATCCCCATTATCGTGGCCATTAACAAGATGGATAAGCCGGCGGCCAACCCCGACCGGATCATGCAGCAGCTCACCGAGTACGAGCTGGTCCCCGAGGAGTGGGGCGGCGAGACCATTGTGTGTCCCATCTCCGCCAAGACGGGCATGGGCATTGATAACCTGCTGGACATGGTGGTCCTCACCGCCGAGGTCCAGGAGCTGAAGGCCAACCCCAACCGTACCGCCCACGGCGCGGTGATCGAGGCCCGGCTGGACAAGGGACGGGGCCCCGTGGCAACCCTGCTGGTACAGAAGGGGACCCTGAAGCAGGGCGACGTGATTATTGCCGGCACCGCTGTGGGCCGCGTGCGGGCTATGACTGACGCCCGGGGCAAGAAGCTGACCCAGGCGGGTCCCTCGGTGCCGGTGGAGATCATCGGCATGGGCGAGGTCCCCGGCGCGGGGGACGACTTCCACGCCGTGGCCGACGAGCGTATGGCCCGTGAGCTGGTGGAGCAGCGCAAGCATGAGCAGAAGTCCGCCATCCACAGCTCCGTGGGCAAAGTGACCCTTGAAGACCTGTTCAGCCAGATCCAGGCCGGGGAGATGAAGAACCTGAACGTCATTGTCAAGGCGGACGTCCAGGGTTCCGCCGAGGCGGTGAAGGCCAGCCTGGAGAAACTGACCAACGAGGAGGTCCGGGTCCGGGTCATCCACTGCGCAGTGGGCGCCATCAGCGAGAGCGACGTGATGCTGGCGGGCACCTCCGGGGCCATCATCGTGGGCTTCAACGTCCGTCCGGACAACAACGCCAAGGACTCCGCCGCCCGTATGGGGGTTGATATGCGGATGTACCGGGTCATCTACGACGCCATCAACGAGATCGAGGCGGCCATGAAGGGAATGCTGGCCCCCAAATTCCGGGAGGTGGACCTGGGCCGGGCCGAGGTCCGGAATGTGTTCCGTATTACCGGCGTGGGCATGGTGGCCGGCTGCTACGTGCTGGACGGCAAAATGCAGCGGGGGGCCCAGATGCGGCTGCTGCGGGACAATATCGTCATTTACGATGGAGCCATTGCCTCCCTCCAGCGCTTCAAAGACAGCGTGAAAGAGGTGGCTTCCGGCTACGAGTGCGGCATTACCTTCGAAAAGTTCCAGGATATCAAGGAAAACGATATCATCGAGGCATATCTCATGGAGCAGATTGAGGTATAAGCTATGGCGATGACTGATAAACAGTTCAAGGGGTTTGTCTCTTTTGTAGTGGACGCCCTGCGCAATGTTCAGGCGGAGGAGGACCCGGCGAAGTAGCGGGCCAAGCTGGAACGAATTATGGAAAATCTGCAAAAAATGATTTGGGACTGAGCCAACGGGGCGGGCGTTTTCGCCCGCCCTGTTTTGCCTACGCCTCCAGCGCCTGAAAAAGCTCCTTCCTCAGTCCCAGCCCCAGCGCGTAGTAGGCGCGGACCTCATAGCCGGTGAAACGCATAAGCCGGGTGCAATATTGGTCGTACAGCTCATCGCCAGCCGCCTGCCGCACCTGTTCGGCAAGGTCGGTGTAGTCCTCCATGGCCTCCTGCCAGTTGGGCAGGGTCAGACAGAGACGGTGAGCGGCTTCGGTGATTTCATCGTTTCGCCATAGCAATTCAGTAAGCAGGTCTTGCATTTTCGTCACTCCTGATTCATAATATTTCCGCTTATTGCGTGTATTTATTATACCACGCAATGAGCGTGTGTCAAGAGGTAATGGGAGATTTTATGGAATTTTATGAGCGTATGCGCATTTTGCGAAAAGAAAAGGGCATGACTCAGAAAGAAATGGCCGCTGAGCTTGGTGTAGGATACCGGGCGTTGCAATGCTATGAATATAATGAACGTTTTCCCGATGTCCCCGGTTTGGTGGCTATAGCTGATTACTTCGATATCAGTTTGGACTACCTCATGGGCCGCTCCGATGTGCGGGAGCGGCGATAGGGACTGGGAGGGATTTGTTATGATGTACCCGTTTATGACTCTGGACGACGGAACCGAGATTGTTCACTCTGAGATGAGGGAAGACGGTCAGGTGAAGGTCTATTTGGAGCGCCCCGATGCAAAGGACGGCTTCCACCACGCCACCTGCTGGCTGCCCGGCTATGCCTGGGAGGATGTGTTTGGATTTTCCGACAGGGATATGGAGCGCTTTCAGGAGGTCGTCCGGTCTACAGCCCACCTGATCCTGGAATTTTCCCAGGAGGGAGGCTTTGACAATGCCGCAAGTTTTTAAAATTGGTGCCTATCTGGTCTATTTTTGGTCCAATGAGGGCGACCCGCTGGAGCCAGTCCATGTCCATGTCTGCCTGGGTATCCCCAGTGCGGGAGCAACAAAAATTTGGATTACACAGGCGCAAAAATGTTATCTCTGCAACAATAATTCTAAGATTCCAGACCGGACACTTCGGAACATCATTAAAATTATCGAGGCCCGGAGCAGTGAAATCATAGATAAGTGGATTGCTTATTTTGGACAAATCAGCTACTTCTGCTGAAAGTGTTCAGGAACGGCGGTAAGCGGAGTGAGGTGAGACGTCGTGTCAATCAAAAGCAAATACCTTTTGACTTTTCTGGTGGTTCTGGTCATCATAGTACCCGCCTGTCTGCTGGGCCGGGATGTGATCGCTCCGGCGGTCTACCAGTCCAAGGTGGACAGGCTGAATCTGGACACCTCCCCGGGCAGTATAGGCAGTCCGGCGGAGGAGGGAATCCCGGTGGTATCAACTCTGGCGGAGATGGAGGCAAATCCCCGTTTTGTGCTGAGAAATCTGGAATCTGAGCTCTGGGGCGCCAACCCGGGCGGGACCATCGGCGGGGTCTACTATTTCAAGGTCACGCTGGAGGACGGGACCGTACTGGCCGCCCGGTACAACACGGAGGCGATGGACCGTGCCTACAGCTATGAGGGCGCGGTGCGCACCGACTACGACCACGTGACAAAAATTTACCCCATCGGGACCCTGCGCCCCTGGCCCCAGGCGGCCCAAGGGGAGGCGGAGGGTGCGGACTGGCTCACCTACCGCGCCGGCTGGCTGGACGCCGAGGGGGATTTTGGCGTGGAGCTGCCCGATCTCCAGGCCATCCGGCGGGGCTGGACTGTCGGCCTGGGCATTGGAGCGCTGGTCTTTAGCATTGCGCTGTGCATGGTGGTGGAGGCCAAGCTGGAGCGGAAGGCGGGGCGGAGCTGAAATGAGCCGTGTCTATGTGCTGGCGGCGGACAAGGAGCTGCCCCTGTGGGATGCCCGGGAGGAGCGCACCAGGGAGAGCGGCGGCTTTTCCATCACGCTGACCCAGGGCTTCCAGGTGGAAAAGCTGGACTACTACCGCCGGGCGGTGGAGGAGCTGGGCTATCCCATGAAGCCCTTCCGCTACCAGCTCGCTCTGGAAAAAGAAGAAACCGATTTAAAGAATCTGCGGGCCTATCTGGAGGCAAACTGTTTTCCAGGGGAGACGCTGGAGCTGTGGAACGTCTGGCTGAGCGGCGACGTGAACAAAAAGTGCCCGCCCGGATTCCGGGGCCGGCTGGCGGACCTGGACATGGACGCGCTGGAGCAGTTTCTTTCCGTTGAGGAGCTGTGCTTTACCATTACGATTTAAGAGGAGGACCACAATGGCAGGCAATCGAATCGGACGCATCAACGAGGAGGTCCAGCGGGAGCTGGCCGCCCTCATTCCCACGGTGAAGGACCCCCGGGTCACGGGGATGATCTCGGTGACGGCGGTGGACGTGACTCAGGACCTGAAATATGCCAAGGTCTATATTTCGGTGTTGGACAAGGAGGACAGCAGCCAGGTGCTCAAGGGGCTGAAGTCGGCCGCCGGTTACCTGCGCCGGGAGCTGGGCCGGGCTCTGAACCTGCGCCACACCCCGGAGCTCACCTTTTTCCAGGACGACTCCATGGCCAAGGGGGCCAGGATTCTGGAGATGCTGCGGGACCCGGAGGTGGTCAAGCCCGCCAACCCGGCCAACGCAGATATCATTCTGGACGAGGATTGAGGAGGAGTACCCATGAATAAGAGCATTTCCACTGCCAGGGCCGCTGAAATTCTGACGGCCCGGGACGGTTTTCTGATCCTGACCCACATCCGTCCCGACGGCGACACCACCGGCTGTGCCGCCGGACTGTGCCGCGCCCTGCGCCAGATTGGGAAGACCGCCTATGTTTTGGAAAATCCCAGCATGACCAGCCTGTTCAGCAGCTATCTGGACGGCCTGACCGCGCCGGCGGGCTTTGAGCCGGACACCGTGGTGGCGGTGGACATGGCCGCCCGGAGTATGTTCCCGGACAACGCCAAGGGCTATTTGGAGCGGGTGGACCTGACCATTGACCACCACGAGTCTCAGGAGTTTTACGCCAAAGAGACCTGCGTGGACCCGGATCGGGCCGCCTGCGGGCAGATCATTTTGGAGGTGGTGAAGCACTTTGCCAAGCTGACCCCGGAGATTGGCCAAGCCCTCTATGTGGCCGTGTCCACCGACTGCGGCTGCTTTCAGTACAGCAACACCGACGGGGACGCCCACCGCGCCGCCGCTGAGCTGATTGACAGCGGCTTTGACCTCTACCCGGTGAACCGCCTGCACTTCCGCACCAAGAGCTTCAAGCGCCTCAAGCTGGAGAGCCTGCTGGTCCAGGGGCTGGAGCTGCGGGACGGGGGAGAGACCGCCCTGGCCTCTCTCACCAGGGAGATGATTGACAGTGTGGGGGCCAACGAGCGGGATATGGAGGATATTTCCGCCTTTGTAGGCCAGATTGAGGGGGTCAAAAACGGGGCAACCCTGAAGGAGACCACCGACGGCCACGTGAAGATCTCCCTGCGCACCGACCCGGGCAGTCTGAACGCCAGCCAGGTCTGCGCCCTTCTGGGGGGCGGCGGCCACGCCGCCGCCGCCGGGGCTATGGTGGAGGGGACCATGGAGCAGGTCCGGCAGAAGGTCATTGAGGCGATTGAGACGGTGCGCAATGGCTAACGGGATTCTTATCATCGACAAGCCCGCCGGCTGGACCTCCATGGACGTGTGCGCCAAATTGCGGGGGATCTTTCACGAAAAGCGGGTCGGTCACAGCGGCACGCTGGACCCCATGGCCACCGGCGTGCTGCCCGTGTTCATCGGCCGGGCAACCCGGGCGGTGGAGTTTGCGGACAAATCCGACAAGGAGTACATCGCAGGATTACAACTGGGCGTTGTCACCAATACCCAGGACACCTCCGGAGAGGTGCTGGAGGAGCGGCCCGTGGAGGTGACAGAGACGCGGCTGGCGGAAGCGCTGGAGCGGTTCCGGGGGGATATCCTCCAGGTGCCCCCCATGTACTCCGCCATCAAAATCAACGGCAAAAAGCTCTGCGAGCTGGCGCGGAAGGGCCGTGAAGTAGAACGCCCTGCCAGGCCGGTGACGATAAAGACCCTGGAGCTGCTGGGACAGCAAGAGGAAAACCTTTACACCATCCGAGTCCATTGCTCCAAGGGGACCTACGTGCGGACCCTGTGCCACGATATCGGGCAGGCCCTGGGCTGTGGGGGGTGTATGGCCTCCCTGCGCCGTACCATGGCCGCGGGATTTCCCCTGCATAGCGCCGTCACGCTGGAGCAGGTCCAGGCGGCGGAGGACCCGGCGTCCCTCCTTCTGCAGGTGGATTCCCTGTTCCAGGACCGGGAGAAGCTGGTCCTGTCCCCGGCGGCGGAGAAGAAGGTTCGCAACGGCATGACCGCCCTCCTCCACGGCCTGGCCCCGGGGGAGTACCGGGTCTACAGCGGCGGCGGGGAGTTCCTGGCGCTGTGCCTGGCCAAGGGGGGCAAGCTGACCACCATCAAGAGCTTTTTTGAGGTAAACTGACATGAGAAAACCCATCCTTGCCCTTCTGGCGGCGGTCCTCCTCCTGCCCCTCCCCGGCTGTGGCCCGGCGGCGGAGGAGGCCCGGTTGACAGTGGTCTGCACCACCTACCCCATCTACCTGTTTGCCGCCTCCCTGGCCCAGGGGATTGACGGTGTGGCGGTGGAGCGGCTGGACACCGGCAGTACCAGCTGTCTCCACGACTACACCCTGTCCATGGCGGACATGAAGAAAATAGAGAAGGCCAACATGATCGCCCTCAACGGCGCGGGGCTGGAGGAGTTTCTGGAGGACGCCCTAGCCAGCTCTGACGCCCAGGTGATTGACTGCTCCCAGGGGGTTGAGCTGCTGGAAAATCTGTCCCACCACCACGAGGAGGGGGAGGACCACGAGGGCCACGACCACGGCCACTGGGATCCCCACTACTGGATGGACCCGGAGAAGGCCCGGATCATGGCGGCCAATTTGCGGGACGCCCTGACAGAGATCGACCCGGACCATGGGGAGGAGTACGCAGCTAACGCCCGGCGCACCGACGGGATTCTGCTCTCCTGCCAGACCACCATAGAGAATTTGATGATGGAATTTCGGCCGCAGCTGGGGGAGTTTCCCGGGCTGATTACCTTCCACGATGGATTTCAGTATTTTGCGGAAGCCTGCGGCCTGCCTCTGCTGGCCTCCATCGAGGAGGAGGCGGGGAGCGAGGCCAGCGCCCACGAGATTGTGGAGATTACGCAGCTGGTGAAGGAGTACCAGATCCCGGTGATCTTTACCGAGGTCAACGGCTCCGACGCCACCGCCCGGGCCATCAGCCGTGAGACGGGCTGCCGGGTTGCCCAACTGTCCATGCTGATGGATGGGCCCATGGAGGCCGATGATGAGGATTTTGGCCTGATGGTCCACTATTTTGCCCTGTATCACAATGTTGAGACGGTTATCAACGGCTTTGCGGGGGAAGGGACGGTGCCCAAGGGATGAGAAAAATCAAACACGGCAAGCTGGCCGCCGGGTGCGCCGACTCCTGCTGTCTTAAGCTGGACGGGCTGTCCGTCAAGCTGGAGGGGGACAGCATTTTAGAGGACGTGTCCTTCCACCTCCACTGCGGGGAGATTGTGGCCCTTATCGGTCCCAACGGGGCGGGGAAGTCGACCCTCTTCCGCAGTATTCTGGGGCAGATGGGCTATCAGGGGAAAATCACCTTCTCCCCGGCGGGGGGACCGGCCATCCGGCTGTCGGATGGCGCCGCCATTGGAGGGGCCCGGCCTCTGGTGGGCTATGTGCCCCAGGCCCCCAGCTTTGACCGGGGGGACCCGGTGTCAGTGCTGGATTTCTTCACCGCCGCCACCGCCCGGTGGCCGGTGTGGCTGCCCATCCCCAGGAAGTACCGGGCGCGGGCCGCCGCCTGTCTGGAGCGGGTCCATGGGGCGGACCTGCTGGACCGGCCCATGGGGGGACTGTCCGGGGGACAGCTCCAGCGAGTCCTGCTGGCCCTGGCCCTGGAGCCGGTGCCCCACATCCTCATTTTGGATGAGCCCCTGTCCGGCGTGGACATTGAGGGGGAACACCAGCTGCTGGATATGCTGGACGAGCTGCGCACCCAGTACGACCTGTCCATCTTCCTGTCAACCCACGACTTCGCAACCCTGGGCCAGTTTGCCGACAAGGTGATCCTGCTGAACCGCCGGGTCCTCAAGTCCGGGCCGCCGGAGGAGGTGCTCTCCTCCTCGGAGTTTTTCGAGACCTTCCATCTGCACATGGGAAAGGGGGGAGGACAATGACCTTCTGGTACGCGCTGGTGGACCTGCTGCCCTTTGAATGGGCTCAGTCCGGGTCCATGTACTTTATGAAAAACGCCCTGCTGGCGGTGTTGGTCATCACGCCGCTGTTTGGCCTTCTATCTACTATGGTGGTCCACAGCCGTATGTCCTTCTTCTCCGACGCTCTGGGCCACTCCGCCTTTACCGGCATGGCCATTGGGGCCCTGTTCGGCTTTCATGAGCCCACCTGGGCGGCGGTGGTCTTCGCTATCCTCTTCGCCCTGCTCTTTAACCTGGTGAAGCGCCGATCCGCCCTGGCCAGCGATACGGTGATCGGGGTGTTCTCCTCCACCGCTGTGGCCCTGGGCATCTTCCTGTCCACCTTGAATGGCCGCTCCTTTACCCGGTTCAACGCCCTGCTGGTGGGAGATATCCTGTCGGTGGAGCCCGCCAAGGTGGGGGTCCTGGCTCTGATTCTGCTGGCGGTGGCGGCGCTGTGGCTGGCCTCCTTCAACCAGCTGATGCTCTCCGCTATCAGCCCCGCCCTGGCCGACAGCCGGGGGGTCCGGGTGTTCTGGCAGGAGACCGTCTTTTCAGTGGCCATCGCCGTGGTGGTCACCCTGTCCATGACCTGGGTGGGCCTGCTGGTCATCAACTCCCTGCTGGTCCTGCCCGCCGCCTCTGCCCGCAATGTGGCGCGAAATATGTGGCAGTACCACCTGTTCTCCCTGCTGGGGGCGGTACTGGCCGGGATTGCCGGACTGATGACCTCCTACCACGTGGGAGGGTCCGCCGGGGCCGCCATTACGATGTATTTGGCGTTGGGATTCGCCCTCACATTTTTGCTGCGGAAAAAATAGCACACCTGATCCTGCTTTCGCAGACATATTCCGTTTTCGTGTGGTTATCAAAAAAGGAAGTAACCGTCCCGGCTTTTCCAAGTTGGACGGTTACTTTTGTAGCATATAGCGGAGAGTCCACCACCTGGGGCGGCATCTTCCTTGCCTTTTCTGATATCCGCTTTTACCGCTCTGTCAAGGGCGGTTTTTCAGTCCCCAATATCCACCAGAATATTGTCGGTGCCGTGCTCCTCGAACTCGGCGATATAGGCGTCGATGCGGCTGGTGAGTTCGGCGTAATTATTCTCGTCGATGGGGGCGTCCTCCATATCCCGGCGGGCCAGGTCCTCGGCGAGAATTTCGAAGAACACGTTGTTCTCATACTCCACAATGGCCTCGTGGATGCCCCCCTCCACAAAGGCGCGGGAGGGGATCACCTCCCCCTGATACAGCTCTGCCAGCTGGGGCATACCCTCCAGGGCGGCCCGGCCGAAGAGAAGGCTCTCCACCTGGTCGTAGTCGGTGAAGCGCTGGTCGCCCCGGGTTGAGTTCAAGATCCAGTTTCCGATGTACACCATATCCAGCAGCCGCCGAAACTGCTTTTTGCTCAATTCCAAATTCATGGGGACTCCTCCTCCCAGGGATAAAATCACTCATATAGAATTATAGCCTCCATTTCCAATTTGTCAAATGGAGAAACACGGCAATTTTACTTGTTTTTTCAGATAAAATGACATACAATGAAGGAGACCCTTTACATAGTGCCCCAAACTGTGTATAATACCACCGTTCGTCCTGCGGCGGACCCAAAAATAAGCACAGGAGGACCCTATGGAAAAGGAAGTGGTTATCTCCATCAAGGGGATGCAGAAGTATGAGGGGACGCCCCCCGACGCCATGGAGCTGGTGACCAAGGGCAGTCTGACCCGGGTGGGGGAGAGCTACACCCTGTCCTACCAGGAGAGCGAGCTCACCGGTCTGGAGGGCACCCTGACCACCATTCAGGTGGACGGAGAACAGGTGACCCTGATGCGGATTGGGGAGTTCAACTCCCAGCTGGTGTTCCAGGAGGGACGCCGCCATCTGTCCATGTACAATACACCCTATGGCGCAATGGCCATTGGCGTGAATACCCGTCATCTGCTGGCCCAGCTGGACGACCGGGGGGGCAGCATTGAGGTGGATTACACCATTGAGGTGGACCACGCCCTGGCGGGCAGAAATGTCTTCCGGATCAACGTGCGGGAGGCGGAGGGCGACATGGACAGCCTGAAGCAGTGACAGCGGGGCGGCGTCTCCGGCGGCCCCAACCAAAACATAGAATGAAGGTGCGTAACATGAGCAACATGATTCAATCCGCCAAGGAGCAGGCCGCCGCTCTGACCCAGGCGGCCTACGAAAAAGCCGCCGCCGCAGGTATCCTGCCCGAGGGGGCGGAGGTGAGGGCCTCCATCGAGATTCCCAAGGACACCGCCCACGGGGACTACGCCTCCAACTTCGCTATGGCGGGGGCCAAGGCGCTGCATATGGCCCCCCGGCAGATCGCCCAGGCCATTGTGGACAACCTGGAGCTGGAGGGCAGCTATTTTCAGAAGGTGGAGATCGCCGGCCCCGGCTTCCTCAATTTTTCTTTGGGCCCCAAGTGGTACGGGGATGTGCTGGCCGCCATCGAGCGGGAGAGCCCTGACTACGGCTCCGGCAATGGGGGGGCGGGCCGGACGGTGATGGTGGAGTTCGTCTCCGCCAACCCCACCGGCCCCATGCACATGGGCAACGCCCGGGGGGGCGTGCTGGGGGACACCCTGGCCAATGTGCTGACCCGGGACGGCTGGAAGGTGTGGAAGGAGTTCTACGTCAACGACGCGGGCAACCAGATCAACAAGTTCGCCCGGTCCATCTACGCCCGGTGTATGCAGCTCACCCTGGGGGAGGACAACTACCCCTTCCCCGAGGACGGCTACCACGGGGAGGACATCAAGGAGCTGGCCCAAGGCTTTTTGGCACAGACGAATGTATGGCCGGGTTACCATGTGAAGGATTTGGAACAGGCCCGGCAGGGGGATATTGGTCTGGACGGGGAAGGGGTGCAGTCCTGGCTGGACGCAATGGCGAAGTACGGCCTGGAGCGCAACATCCCCAAGATGGAGTCCGACCTGAAGAAGTACGGCATTGAGTACGACCAGTGGTTTTTGGAGTCTTCCCTCCACGAGAGCGGCTTTGTGGCCGAGACGGTGGGACTGCTCACCGACAAGGGCTGGACCTACGAGAAGGACGGGGCTCTGTGGCTGAACACCACCGAGCTGCTGAAGAAAAAGTACCTGGCCGAGGGCAAGACCCAGGAGCAGGTGGACAAGCTGGACCTGAAAGACGACGTGCTCCGCCGGGCCAACGGCTTCTACACCTACTTCGCCGCCGATATCGCCTACCACCGCAACAAGCTGGAGGAGCGGAAGTTTGATTTGGCCATCAACATCTGGGGGGCGGACCACCACGGCCACGTGGCGCGGCTCCAGGCGGCGCTGGACGGACTGGGGCTGGACGGATCCCACCGGCTGGTGATTGTGCTCATGCAGCTGGTCAACCTGCTCCAGGACGGCAAGCCGGTGCGTATGTCCAAGCGGACGGGCAAGGCCATCGCCCTCCACGACCTGCTGGACGAGATCAGCGTGGACGCCGCCCGGTACTACTTCAACAATCGAGCCGCCTCCAGTCCCTTGGACTTCGACCTGGACCTGGCGGTGCGGCAGGACAGCGAGAATCCGGTGTACTATGTCCAGTACGCCCACGCCCGTATCTGTTCTCTGGTGGCCCGTATGGCGGAGAGCGGGGCGGCGGTGCGGGGCGCCGGGCAGGTGGATGCCTCTCTGCTCACCGCCCCCGAGGAGCTGGCCCTGATCAAGTCCCTGGCCCAGTACCCTGAGGAGCTCCACCTGGCCGCCCGGGACTACGACCCCAGCCGGATCAACCGGTATCTCACCGCCCTGTCCGGCGACTTCCACCGCTTCTATAACGCCTGCCGCTGTATGGTGGACGACCCCTGCCTCCAGGCGGCCCGGCTGAAGCTGGCTGACAGCGTCCGCGCCGTGCTGGAGAACGGCCTGAACCTGCTGGGGGTCTCCGCGCCGGAGAAGATGTAGATGGAATTTGACCTGACCAGCCTGGAGGGGAGGGTGAAGAACCGGCTCCCCGGGCTGATGGACGCCCGCCGGTCCTATGCGGTGCTGGTCCCCCTGGTGGAGCGGGAGGGGGAGTACTTCCTGCTCTATGAGGTGCGGGCCAGGACCCTGCGCCGCCAGCCGGGGGAGGTGTGTTTCCCCGGGGGGCGTATGGAGGCGGGGGAGACCCCGGAGACGTGCGCCCTGCGGGAGACCTTTGAGGAGTTGGGCATCTCCCCGGAACAGATCCGACTGCTGGGGCGGCTGGATTTTATCGCCCACCGGGCCAATTTCCTCATGCAGCCCGTCCTGGGGATTGTGGACGGCAGAGCGCTGACCCCCCATCTCAGCCCCAACCCCGCCGAGGTGGAGGAGTATTTCCTGGTCCCCCTGTCCCACCTGCTGGAGACGGAGCCCCTGGAGTACACCTATGAGCTGGTCCCGACCCCGGCGGAGGGCTTTCCCTATGAGCTCATCGGCATCCCCCGGGACTACCAGTGGCAGCACGGCCAGGAGAATGTCCCCGTCTACCCCTGGCAGGGCCGGGCCATCTGGGGCCTCACCGGCAGGATCACCCGGAATTTTATCCAAATATGTAAGACCCCCAGCTGAGCTGGGGGTCTTTGCTTATGCTTCTTCGGCGTCCGCCTTCTCCTTGAGCGCCTTAATGGCGTAGTCCAGGGCGGGGATGCTCTTGGCCGTGCAGTACTGCTTCATATTTTGAAGCTCTCGAATGGCCTCTTTCGCGGTCATATCTTTCATGGCGCTCACTCTCCTTTATGTTGTCATTTTACCACAACAGCAGGGGAAAGCACAAGACTTTTTTGTCTGTTTCACAATATTCCCCTGGCCGGCAGGGGGACCGCCAGCTTATTCCCGCCGCCCTCCGCCCGAGGGGGGACAGAGAGGGCACTCCCGGTCACAGGGGGCGCTCCGTTCCCGGGGCTTGTGACAGCAGGAGACGGTCAGGGCCAGCACCGCCAGGGTAAAAAGCCGCCTCCAGGGGCTGACGGCGAGGAGCAGGCGGAGGGTCCACCGGGCGATGGACCATAGACAGCTGGCCCAGAGGAAGAGCACGGCAGCGGTCATGTCAGTACTCCTTGCCAGCTGCGATGTGGAAGGAGACCAGGCAGGAGAGGGCCAGCAGCGCCAGTCCCCCCAGGGGGAGCAAAAGGGCATATCCAATGAGCTGGGCAGTGGTGAGGACATCCAGATTTTCCAGAATGGACAGGTCAAGAATGTTGGCCTTGAACAGCAGGACCAGGACGATGGTGGGGATGAAGATAATGGCGTAGAGGAAGGGACGGGCCCGCTCCGGACCCAGCTTGTAGCACAGCGGCAGAAGGAAGGAGGGGATCAGCAGGCCAATGGCGGCGGATACCATCAGCGTTACCACCATCTCCACCGGGTCCTCAGCGCGGAACAGGGTCAGCAGGGCGATGCTTGCCAGTCCCAGCGCTGTGGTCAGCAGGGACAGGGTCAGGACGAAGAGATAGCGGGCTCCCACCATCGCTCTGCATCCCATGGGCAGGGACATGGCGTACCGGTCCCACTTGGCCTGCTCGTCGTAGGCGAAGGCGGAGATGGGCAGTACCATCAGTGCCACTTGAATGAAGGTGATGATGAAGCCGTAGTTCAAAATGTCCAAGTAGGCCAGCACGGCATAGAGTGCCATAATCAGAAGGTAGGATTTCAGCGTCTTGCGCATGATTAAAAAATCTTTCCAAATTAAACCCGTCATTGTTTTCTCCTTTCTCCAGGGGAGCCTCATATGCCCCCATGGTCTGGGCGGTATGGAATGGATTTGGACCGGTTCAGTACTCCTTGGCAGCTGCGATGCGGCAGGAGACCAGATAGGACGCCAGCATTGCCGCCAGCCCGCCCAGCAGGAGCAGAGCCCCACGGCCCACCAGAGCGGCGGCGGACAGGGAGTCCAGGCTGTTGAGTACGGACAAATCCAGAATGCCGCTTGTGTACAGCAGCAGAATGGCGAAGAAGGGGATCAGCAGAATGGCGTAGAGAGCGATTCGGGCCCGTTCCGCCCCCGACTGATAGCTGATGGGGAGCAGGACACCGGAGACCAGCAGTCCCAGGGTTGAGGATGCCATCAGAAGCCCCAGGGCCTTGAGTATGTCCTCACCCTGAAAGCCCCACAGAGCGGCGGAGCCCGACAGCCCCAGGGCGAAGTTGCTTAGAGCGAGTATCAAAATGAAGAGGTATCGGGCCCTGACCACGGCTCTGCGGCCCATGGGCAGCGACATGGCGTACCGGTCCCATTTGGCCTGGCCGTCAAGGGCAAAGGCGGACAGGGGCATTACCATCAGCATAGTATTGAAATAAGTGATGATAAAGACGAAGTTCAGGATATCAAAATAGGCCAGTACGATATAGAACGGCATGATGACCGCTTGGATGATGAAGGTCGCGCGCATGACAAGAATGTCTTTGTAGAGCAGCCCGGTCATTGCGTTTCCCCCTTGCCCACAAAGAGCATGATGTCCTCCAGAGTTGTCCGCTCCACCAGCAGCATGGGGTATTTGCGGCTGAAGGCGGTCCGGTCCTTCACCAGGGCCTCGCAGCCGAAAGAGCCCCGGCGGGTCCGCAGCACGTCCCGGGGGTCGATGGTCTCCAGCTGGGCGGCGGTGCAGCCAACCCGGCC
Source organism: Pseudoflavonifractor sp. 60 (assembly GCF_009911645.1). Lineage (GTDB taxonomy): Bacteria > Bacillota > Clostridia > Oscillospirales > Oscillospiraceae > Lawsonibacter. Next base: position 10,594 of record NZ_QWKI01000012.1, on the reverse strand, counting down.
GTAGGAGTCCAGAATGTTGTCCTTAGTGTCGGACAGCACGACCCGGCCCTGGTGGATATAGGCGATGTAGTCGGCCACCTTCTCCAGGTCGGAGGTAATGTGGCTGGACATGAGGATGGCGTGGTCCTCGTCCTGGATGAAGCCTAGGAATTCGTCTAAAATCTCGTCCCGCACCACCGGGTCCAGACCGGCGGTGGCCTCGTCCAGAATCAACAGCTTGGGGCGGTGGGCCAGGGCGGCGGACAGAGACAGCTTCATCTTCATCCCCCGGGAGAACTCCTTAATCAGCTTCTTCTCCGGCAGGTGGAATTTGTCCAAATAGTCCCGGAACAGCTTCTGATCCCAGTTGTGATAGGCGGGGGCCAGAATCTTGCCCACGTCCCGGGGACGGAGGGTATCGTGGAAGAAGCACTCGTCCAGCACAATGCCCACATCCTGCTTGGCCAGCCGCTCCTCCCTGATGTTGTCGTGGCCCAGCAGGGTGATCTCCCCCGCGTCCCGGTGGATCAGGTTGAGAATGCACTTGATGGTGGTGGTCTTGCCCGCCCCATTCTCGCCAATCATTCCCAGAATAGAGCCACCGGGGAGGCTCAGGTCAATATTTTGCAGGGAAAAATCCCCGTAGGACTTGCACAGTCCCTTAATTTCAATGCAATTTGTCATATTTCTTCTCCTTTATACAGAATGTCCAGTATCTCGTGGAGCTCCTCCAGAGGGAACGCGCCCTTCCGCGCCTCCTCCACCGCCTGAGACAGCTTCTCCTCGACCTTGCGCAGCTGGGCTTCTCGCAGCAGCTCCCGATTCTGAGGGGCCACAAAGCAGCCCTTCCCCGGGACGTTCTCCAAAAAGCCATCCCGCTCCAGCTCCTCGTAGGCCCGCTTGGTGGTGATGACCGAGATACGCAGCTCCTTGGCCAGCAGCCGCATGGAGGGCAGAGCGTCCCCCGCCGACAGCGTGCCGGACATGATCTGCTCCTTTACCTGGTCGGTGATCTGCTCGTAGATGGGCTTTCCGCTGGCGTTACTCAATATAATATCCATTTAGCCTGCCTTTCAACAGCGGCGGGAGACCTTAAACTGCCGGCCGCGCGCTGGTCCAGCGCTGGGGCCTCCCGGCTGTCATTTTGAGTTTACTGTATATATACTATATGAACAGTATAACACTTTCTGGCTCCTTGTCAAGGGGATTATAAAAATTTTTATGGCGTGCTGCATCAAGGGGACCCGGCGGCCCCATGAGAGCGCATACGCTCCTCTAGCCCTCTTTTGTATTTTGATGAAAAATTTGCAGGATGCGGGGGATAAAACCGTCAAAAAACCGCTAGCCAGACGGGAGTTGGGCGGCTATAATAATCCGGTATTTCCCCCGGGTGAACGGGGATCATTTTTGGGAAAGAGGGATGGTATGACCAAAGATCTCACCACCGGCAGCCCCATGCGGCTGATTCTCGGCTTTGCCCTGCCGACGCTGTTTGGAATGCTGTTTCAGCAGCTGTATAACCTGGTGGACACCATGATTGTGGGCAAGCTGCTGGGTTCGGCGGCCCTGGCGGCAGTGGGCTCCACCGGCTCCATCAATTTTTTTGTTATTGGCTTCTGCATGGGGGTGTGCAACGGCTTTGCCATTCCGGTGGCCCAGCGTATGGGGGCAAACGAGCCCTCCAAAATGCGCCGCTACGCTGCCAACGCCGCCTGGCTGTCGGTGATGTTCGCGCTGGTCCTCACCACCGCCACCGGCCTGCTGTGCCGGAATATACTCACCATCATGCGCACGCCGGAGGACATCTTTGACAACGCCTGCGCCTACATCTTCGTCATCTTCATGGGCATCCCCGCCACCTTCCTCTATAATCTGCTGGCCGGGATCATCCGCTCCCTGGGTGACAGCAAGACCCCGGTCTACTTCCTGGCCCTGTCCTCCATGCTGAACATCGCTCTGGACTTCGCCCTGATTTTGGGCTTCCACGCCGGAGTTGCAGGGGCGGCCATTGCCACCGTTGCCTCCCAGGGGATATCCGGCGCCGCCTGTCTGGTGTATATGTGGAAAAAATTCCCCATTCTGCACATGACCCGGGAGGAGCGGCGGCTTGACCTCCACACCTGCGGAGTGCTGTGCGCCATGGGCATCCCCATGGGCCTGCAATACTCTATCACCGCCATTGGATCCATTGTCCTCCAGTCCTCGGTGAACGCCCTGGGTAGCCTCTATGTGGCGGCGGTGGCGGCAGGAGCCAAGGTCTACCAGCTGCTGGCCTGTCCCTTCGACGCTATGGGCGCCACCATGGCCACCTACTGCGGGCAGAATGTGGGGGCCTGCAAGCTGGACCGGCTGGGTCAGGGCATCCGCTCCTGCGCGCTGCTGGGGCTGGGCTACTCGGTGATTGGCCTGTGCGCCATGCTCCGCTTTGCCCCCCAGTGCGCCCTCCTCTTCCTGGACTCCAGCGAGGCGGACATTGCCCTGCTGACCCAGCTGACTGGCCAGTACATCCTGATTCAGTCCGCCTTCTTCTTCCCTCTGTCCCTGGTGAACATCGTCCGCTTCTCCATCCAGGGCATGGGCTTCAGTCCCTTCGCCATTCTGGCCGGCGTACTGGAGATGGCCGCCCGCACCGGGGTTGGGCTGCTGCTGGTGCCCGTGTTCGGCTATACCGCCGCCTGCTTCGCCTCCCCCGCCGCCTGGGTCTGCGCCGACCTGTTCCTCATTCCCGCCAGCGGGGCCTGCATCGCCAAGCTGCGCCGCCTCTACCCCAACACCCCGGACGAGCGGCCCGCCGCCGCCCCGGTGCCTCTCAATGCGGGGGCCCACCGCTGACAGCAAAAAAATCCATTGCCCGGAAGTCCAGGCAATGGATTTTTTATATTGATAGGGGCGTTATGCGTTCTTCGCCATACGCCGGCAGGCCATAGAGGTGGCCAGGAAATATCCCCCGTAGACCACCAGAATCAGCCCGGCGGTAATCAGGGAGCTGGCGGCGCTGTCCACCTTGCCCACGGAGAAGATGATGTCGTTGGCTGCCTTCATGCCCACCACCGAATGGACCAGGGCCAGGGCCAGGGGCAGGAAGAAGGCCAGGGCCACCTGCTGGGTTGCTGAGCGAGACACCTGCCGCTCCTCCGCCCCCAGGCGGCGCAGGATGGCGTAGCGCCCGGTGTTGTCGGCGGCCTGGCTCAGCTGCTGGAGGGCCAGCACGGCGGTGGCAGCCAGCAGGAAGGTGAAGCCCAGGTACAGCCCCAGGAAGAGAGCCAGGAACTTGTTGCCCATCATGTCGCCGTAGATGGACAGCCGGGTCTCGACTCGAATGGCCACCTGCTGGTTCAGCGGCCGGACAATGGCAAGGAGCTGCTCCTCCGTCTCCAGCTTCTCCTCCCCGGCGTAGTCGGCGGACCAGACCTGGCGGCGGGGCTCCAGCTGCTGAACCATCTCGTCAGGCACGATAAGATAGGACAGAGCCAGATTTCCTGTGATGAGAGGCGGCTGTTTTTGCCGGTCTCCCTCCTCCAGCAGCACGGGCAGGGGATCGGTGCAGGCGCTCCTGCCCTGCCGGGCCATAAGGGCGTTGTAGTCGGAGACCCGGATGACGGAGAGGGCCCCCAGGTCCCAGTCAATCCCGGTCACTTCCGTGTCGTTGTAATACAGCATGGTGTCATAGCTCCAGGCCAGCCTTTCGCCGGGGTCGAAGCCCCCCTCCCGGAGGGCCGCGTCGAAGTTCACCGTCTGCGTATCCCCCGACTGGTTCTGAACGGTGATATCGAAGGGGGCCTCCCCGTCGGTCATGGAGGAGAGGGTTGAGTTGAGGCCCAGGGAGCTGGCGGTGATGCCGATGGCCAGCAGTAGGAGGATACACACCACCGTCTGGGCCAGGTAGGTGGTGTGGACCTTGCTGATCCACTGGCGCAGGGTAAAGACGTTCAGGTTCTTGAAATATACCCCGGGGTTGCTCTGGACAAACTTCATCACAAAGCCGGACAGGGAGCGGAAAATGAGCAGCGTGCCCAGAGTGCCCAGCCCCAGCATGGGGAAGCACAGGAAGGGTACCGCTACCGCCAGAGCCATACCGAAGAACAGCAGAATGGCGTAGGCGGCCAGCAGGCACACAATCCCCAGCACAAACTGGATTACCGCCACCGACAGGGGCCGGGGCTTGAGAATCTCGTTCTTCCGCTCCCCGTGAATCAGGTCGATGAGCCTGGACTTGGACACCTGGATTCCGCTGAGGGCCATAACCAGCAGGAAGATGACCCCGAAGTAGAGCACCGTCTTGCCCGCCGCCCGGGGGGAGAAGTTCAGCGCCAGCATCCCGGACAGGTCCATCTCAAACATGGACAGGGTGAGGGCGGACATTCCGAAGCTGGCCAGCACTCCCAGAACCAGCCCGGCCAGAAGGGAGATGAGCCCGATGAGTCCCGTCTCCAGGAAGAGCAGCCGGGACACCTGCCCCTGGGACAGCCCCAAAATCAGGTAGGTGCCCAGCTCCCGCTTGCGCCGGCGCAGAAGGAAGCGGTTGGCGTACAGAATCAGGCAGGCCAGCACCACCGCCACCACCACCGAGAATACATCCATGAGGATCATAATGGCGTCCACAATGGGGTTGCCGTTTTTGGCCAGGTAGATCATGGCCCCCTGGCCGTCCAGGGAGTTGAAGGTGTAGAACAGGCACACGCCAAAGGTGAGGGTCAGCAGATAGACGCCGTAGTCCCGAAAGGAGCGGACCACGTTGCGCACGGCCAGCTTAGAGAACATCGGCCATCCCTCCTCCCATCTCGGTGACAACCCGGATGATTTTTTGGAAAAACACCTTCCGGTCATCCCCGCCCCGGTTCAGCTCCAGGAACAGCTTTCCGTCCCGGAGGAAGACGACCCGGCGGCAGCAGCTGGCGGTAAAGGCGTCGTGGGTCACCATGAGGATGGTGGTGCCCAGCTCCCGGTTCAGCGCCTCCAGCCGGCCCAGCAGCAGGGAGGAGGCTTTGGAGTCCAGGGCGCCAGTGGGCTCGTCGGCCAACACTAGGGCGGGGCGGGTCACCATGGCCCTTGCGGCGGCGCACCGCTGCTGCTGGCCCCCCGACATCTGGTAGGGGTACTTCTCCAGACAGTCGGCGATGCCCAGGAAGTCCGCCATCTCCCGGACCCGCTTGTCGATTTTATGGGCGGGGGCCTTCACAATGGACAGGGACAGGGCGATGTTCTCGTAGGCGGTGAGGGTGTCCAGCAGGTTGCAGTCCTGGAAGATGAAGCCCAGCCGCTCCCGGCGGAATTTGGCCAGCTCCTTGCCCTTGAGGCGGGTCAGCTCTTTGCCGTCGATGACAATGGAGCCGGAGGTCGGCCGGTCGATGGTGGATACGCAGTTCAATAAGGTGGTCTTCCCCGAGCCGGAGGGGCCCATGACCCCCACGAACTCCCCCGCCTCCAGGGAGAGGGATACCCCGTCCAGCGCCCGGGTCAGGGAGCCGCCCTTGCCGTAGACCCGATGCAGGTCCGTTACCGTTAAAATGTCAGACATAATCATTCTCCTTTGACATAGTGTTTATCTTGCCGGGACCAGAGCGGAAAAGGGGGCCGGCTGGACCAGCGTCCCGGGGGCCGCGCTCTGACGAATGGCTGACTCCTGCCGGTAGGCCGCCAGCAGGGCCAGCAGCAGGGCCAGTATGCACAATCCGGTTTTGATCTTCTGTGTCATCATGAATCCGCTCCTCTCGCTTAACTGTATTAGAGCATATCATACAGTTGCGCAAAATGCTTTAAAGGAACCCTGAGGATTTTATTAAAGATTTATTAAGGTTTCCTTTCAGGACTCGGAGACAAGAACATGGGGCGGCTGACGCCGCTTTTGCGGGGGGCCTTGATTTTTTAGGGGAGATATGAGATACTAGAAAAAACGGAGGGGAGGCAGGGGCTGTGCTGGAGGTACGGGGCCTTTGTAAGAGCTACGGCGGGCGTCAGGTGCTCTCGCCGGTGAGCTTTGTGCTGCCGCCGGGGCAGTGCCTGGGGCTGGCGGGGCACAACGGCTCCGGAAAATCGACCCTGCTCCGTCTGATTGCTCAGATCGAGCGGGCGGACGGGGGCAGTGTGCTCTTTGAGGGCCGCAGTGTGCTGGGGGACCGGGCCTTTCTGCGCAGTCGTCTGGGTTATGTGCCCCAGCGGGCGGAGCTGGCCCAGGACCTGACGGTGGGGCAGCAGCTGAAGCTGTGGCAGAGCGCCTGCGGCCTGTCGGGGCCCCTGCCGGGCGACGTGCTGGAGCTGCTGGGTCTGGGGCCGCTGATGAAGAAGCCCATCCGGGCCCTGTCCGGAGGGATGGCCCAGCGGCTGAGCATTGGGCTGGGGCTGCTGTCCAGGCCGGATATCCTGCTCATGGATGAGGCCACCTCCGGCCTGGACCGGGACTACATCCCCAAGCTGCTGGACTGGCTGGAGTCCTTTGTGGCCGGAGGGGGCAGTCTGATTTGGTGCAGCCACAATTCCCAGGAGCTGGACCGGCTGTGCGGGGCGGTGCTGACCCTGGAGAATGGGCGGCTGATTTGAATTGGAATTGACGGGAGGAATGAGATATGATTTGTAAAAACTGCGGAAATGAGATCCGGGACGACGTCAAGTTCTGTCCCCACTGCGGCGCGGTGAACGGAGAGAAGGCCGCTCAGCCCGCCTACACCGGCCCGGAGGCCCCTGTCCCCAAGGCGGGCAGAGGGAAGGGGCTGCTCATCGGCGGGGTGATTGCCGCTGTGGCGGTGATTGCCCTGATCGCGGTCTTTGTCACAGGCAGGCTGTCCTCCAGCCCCAAGGACCAGCTGGGAAAGGCCATTGAACAGACCGTGGCCGCCTATGAGACCGCCAGCGACAGCATGGGGATGCCCGACCTGAGCCGGCTGGTTGAGGCGCGCTCCATCAGCCAGCGGTTTTCCCTGCGGCTCAACAGCATCAACAGCGCCCTGGCAGGCTTTGACACCTCCGCCCTCAGCGGCCTGGGCCTGCGCATGAGCACCGACCTGGACGCCAAGGACCGGAAGCTGGGCTTTGAGCTGGGGGCCTTCTGGGGGGAGGAGGATATTGTGTCCCTCCAGGTGCTGGCAGATGATGATAAAATGTATTTTTCCTCGCCGGAATTTACCGAGGGTACCGCCTACGGCATGAGCACCGAGACCCTGGGGGACGATTTGGAGCGGATTACCGGCGATGACTCTGCTGCCGGCGTCAGCTTTAACCTCTTTGACCTGGTGGACATTGTGGCCCCCGAGGGGAGGAACCAGGAGCTGGAGCGGCAGATGAAGGCGGCCAACCAGGCCCTCTGGGAGGCGGTCCAGGTGGAGCAGGGGGGCACGGAGACTGTGCTCCTCCGCGGGAATGAGGTCAAGACGGAGGTCTACCAAGTGGTCATCCCCCAGGAGGCTCTGGAGGACTACGGGGAGGTCTGGATCGAGATCTACACCTCCGTCAACTATGTGGAGCTCTATGAGGAGATGCTCCAGGCCGCCGGTCTCCCCCAGGAGGAGATTGACAGCGTGATGGACGAGATTGGGGATCTGGACCTCTACAGCGACCTGTTTGACTCCCTGACGCGGCTGGTGGAGGAGCTGGGCGACGTGAAGCTCACCGTCTGTGTGGGGGATGGCTATGTGTCCGCTGTTAAGGTATGAGGATACCCTTTTTGACGCCTCTGTGAAGGCGGAACTGTACCTGGGCGGCGGCGAGGAGTACGTGGACGACCTGCGGCTGGAGCTGGATGTGGATGGCCAGCAGGTGACCCTGGACTCCACCGGCGACCACGGCGGCAAAAGGGGCGTCTTCACCGACCAGACTACCATCAAGGGTCCCTTCCCTTCCATCACCTCCGACTACAGCTACGACCCCAAGAGCACTGCCAATAATCTCCAGTGGGAGCTGGGGATGGACGGCATGGGCTCTCTGGTCATGGCGGGCCAGCTTACCGCCGGGAAGGACTCTCTGGACCTGGCGCTGGATAATATCTCGGTGCGGATGATGGGACTGGAGATCTGTTCCCTGGGGCTGGACTACTTTGTGGGGCCCTGCCAGGGGATCGACCTGTCCACAGCCGCTCCCAAGCTGGTGGGGGAGATGGAGAGCATGGAGCTGATGGTGCTGATGGTCCAGGTGCAGGCCAATGCCCAGCACTGGCTGGAGACCACAGAGCAGATGTTTGCCCGTCGCCTGCCCGCTGAGCTGTACAGCACCATGTTCTGATGCCGCGATTGCCCCCTCTCCTTTGGCGGGGAGGGGGCGGATAAAAGGGGTCCGACGGATGAAGGAATTTGGATATTTGGGAATGTTTGTGAAACTGACCTGGGGCAGGCTCTGCCAACAGCGGTGGCTGCTGGCGGGGCTTGTCCTTTTGTGGCTGCTGCTGCCCCTGGGGGTGGGCCAGGCGGCACAGGTCCTGCTGACCCAGGGCGTTGCATTTTCCGGCGTGACCCTGGCGGTGACCGCCCCGGAGGGGGACGGGACTCCCCGGCTGCTGGAGCAGTACATGGGGGAGATGGAGGACGTGGCCCAGTACTGCCGCTTTGCCGCCATGGAGGAGGGGGCGGCCCTGGAGGCGCTGGAGCGGGGGGAGGTGACGGCGGTGCTGTCCCTGCCGGAGCACTTCATTCAGGGGGTGATGTGGGGGGAGAACCCGGACCTGCGCCTGATTGTGCGGGGGGACCGGCCCCTGGAATCCCTGCTGCTGCTGTGGGTCGGGCAGAGCGCCTGTGATATCCTCTCCGCCTTTCAGAGCGGGGTGTACGCCGTGCTGGAGCTGTACGGCCAGACCCCGCCCCCGGGACTGAGCCGGGACCAGGCCATGGTGGAGATCAATCTGAAGTACATCCGCCTGGCCCTGAGCCGGGGGGACCTGTTCCAGATGGAGACGGTGTCCGCAACCCAGGCCCTCCCCATCCCCCTCCACTACGGCCTGGCCCTGCTGTCCGCCTTCGCCCTGGCCGCCGCCCCCCTGTTCGTGCCCATCTACAGCGGGAACTGGCTGGCCTTCCAGCGGCGGCTGCGGTGCGTGGGCCGGGGCGCCGCCGCCGGATACTGGGGGGGCGTCTTGGCGGGGGGACTGGCCCTGCTGCTCCTCCTGGTCCCCGCCCTGGGGGCGCTGGGCTGTCTCTCCCCGGAGGGACTGGGGGCGGCCCTGGGGATGGCGGTGTGGTGCTCTCTGTTCGGCGGGACCTGCTGTCTGGCGACCTGGAGCGCCGCCTCCTGCGGGGTTGCGGCCTTCACTCTGGCCCTGGCCGCCCTGGCGCTGGCCGGTGGAATCGTCCCGCCCGCCCTGCTGCCCGGCGGTATGCAGGCGCTGAGGGGGCTGTCTCCGGTGAGCTGGCTGATGGAGCTGGCCGCCGGACAGAATTCCCTCTCCACCTGGGGCCGCCTGGGGGTCAGCGGAGGGGGAATGGCGGCCCTCTCCCTGCTGCTGTACCGAAAACGGATGGACGAGGGGGAGACCCTATGAGCTTTTGGATTGATTTTTGGCGGACCAGCCTCTGGGACCAGTGGAGAGACCCCCGGCGCTGGGGGCTGCTCCTGCTGCTGCCCCTGCTCACCTTCGGGACCGCCCGGCTGGCCCCCGCCCAGGAGGTGTCCGCCCCGGTGCAGGTGGGTGTGGTGCTGCCGGAGAAGGGGGGCGGAGACTTTTGGCGGCTTCTGGAGGCGCGCAGCGGTCTGGTGGTGGTCTTCCACAAGGCCGGTCTGGACCAGGCCCGGCGGCAGGTGGCGGCGGGGCGGTGGGACTGCGCCCTGGTCCTGCCAGAGGACTTTTCCCGGCGGCTGGAGGACCTGCAACTGGAGGGGCTGTTGACCCTGCTCATCGCCCCCGGTTCCGCCGTCTACCCCCTGGTGCGGGAGACGGCGGCGGCCTGCGTGGTCCAGTGCGTCTCCCCAGGGATGGCGGCGGAATATCTGCTGGACAGCGGCATTTTAACCGAGGGGGAGCTGGCCCGGGCCTCCTCCCGGCTGGAGGAGGTGCTGCCGGAGGGGGAGCGGGTCCTGGTGTCTATGGAGACGGCGGACGGCAGACCTCTGGACCCTCTGGCCTTGGCGGACCGGGGGGTGTCCCAGCTGCTGACAGGTCTGACCGCCATTCTGCTGGCGGTGTGGAGCCTCCTGACTGCCATGGATCTGGGCCGCTGGCGGGAGAGCCCCTTTGCCCAGCGGCTGATCCCTCTGCGGGGGGCCTTTGGGCTGATGGCAGCCAGGCTGGGGGCGGCCCTGCTGCCGGCGCTGGTGCTGGGCGGCCTGGCTCTGCTGCCCTCGGAGAACCCCCTGGGGGCGGCGCTGGCCCTGGTCCCCTACCTGTTGTTTTTGGGGAGTCTGGCGCTGGCGCTGGCCCGGTGCCGCCCCGCCTGGAACGCCCTGCCAGTGCTCATGCCCTTTGTGCCGGTGCTGGGACTGCTTCTGTCGCCGGTGCTGCTGGACCTGTCCCTGCTCTTCCCCGGCCTGTCCCCCCTCATCCGCTGGTGGCCGGTGACCCTCTACCTGCGGGCCAGCGGGGGCTCCTGGGGGGATGGGCTGGCCCTGGCGGCGGGCGGGGCGGCAATCCTGGCCCTGATCTTCCTCATAGAAAACAAAAAATCGCCCACAGCGGAATAATCTTCCGTTATGGGCGATT